>DAHXNN010000014.1 GCA_027365385.1 Acidimicrobiaceae bacterium
AAGGCGGGGACCCCGACGCGCCGCTGCCGCGCTCCCGCCAGGTCGAGACGGTCCGGGCCGACCGCTCGGGCGTCGTCACGAGGCTCGATGCTCGCTCGGTCGGGGTAGCCGCCTGGCGGCTCGGTGCGGGGCGTGCCCGCAAGGAGGACCCGGTGAGCGCGTCCGCCGGCGTCGTCTGTCTCGCGAAGCCGGGTGACGAGGTGCGGTCTGGAGCGCCCGTCCTCGAGCTCCACAGTGACGACGCCTCGCGCTTCGACCGGGCGCGCGCCGCTCTCGTCGGGTCGCTCGAGATCGGTGACACGCCGCCTCCTGCGGCACCCCTCGTCCTCGAGCGGATCGGCAACCCGCGCCAGGCACCTCGCGGCTGACCCGTGGCCTCCGGCGACCTGCCGGGGCGCTCGAACCGGCACTGTACGATCCCTGACGTGCAGGGCTCTCCGCCGACTCTCGAGCAGATCCGCAGCGCGCCGAAGGTGTTGCTCCACGACCACCTGGACGGCGGCCTCCGACCGACGACGGTGGTCGAGCTCGCAGCGGAGCACGGCTACACGGGCCTGCCTGTCACCGATCCGGGTGAGCTCGCACGGTGGTTCGTCGCCGACGAGCCGCGCCGAGACCTCGTCCGCTACCTCGAAGGCTTCACCCACACGGTCGGCGTCATGCAGACCACGGCGGCGCTCGAGCGTGTCGCGACCGAGTGCGTCGAGGATCTCGCCGACGACGGCATCGTGTACGCGGAGGTTCGTTTCGCTCCCGAGCTCCACACCGATCACGGTCTCGGGCTCGAGGAGATCGTCGAGACCGTCCTCAGCGGCTTCGAGAGGGGTATGGCAGCAGCCGCGCGCCGTGGCTGTCCTGTCGTCGTCCGCGCCCTTCTCACCGCGATGCGCAGTGCGGCCCGTTCGCTAGAGGTTGCAGAGCTTGCCGTGCGATACCGCGACGCCGGTGTCGCCGGGTTCGACGTCGCGGGTCCGGAGGCTGGCTACCCGCCCACTCGGCATCTCGACGCGTTCCAGCTCGTCCAGCGGGAGAACTTCCATGCGACCCTGCACGCCGGCGAGGCATTCGGGCTCCCCTCGATCTGGGAGGCGCTGCAATGGTGCAGCGCGGAGCGTCTCGGCCACGGGGTGAGGATCGTCGACGACATCTCGGTCGCCGACGACGGGTCGGTGCGCCTCGGGCGCCTCGCGAGCTACGTGCGTGATCGCCGGGTGCCTCTCGAGCTCTGCCCGACGTCGAACGTGCACACCGGTGCGGTGCCGTCGCTCGACGAGCACCCGATCGGACACCTGCGCAGGCTGCAGTTCCGGGTGACTGTCAACACGGACAATCGGCTCATGAGTGGCGTGACGCTCTCGTCGGAGATGCTTCGGCTGTGCGAGACGTTCGGCTGGGGATGGGACGACCTCGCGTGGCTATCGATCAACGCTATGAAGAGCGCGTTCTATCCTTTCGACGACCGTTTGGCCCTGATCAACGGCGTCATCAAGCCGGGATTCGCCTCCCTGACGGCCCAGTCGGCGTTTCGGGTCTCGGCCACGCTCCGCTGAGCCGCTGAGCCGCTGAGCCGCTGAGCCGCTGAGCCGCTGAGCCGCTGAGCCGAACGTCAGAGGCCCGGACCTGCAGGGGTCGGCTCGGCGCTCGACCGGATCGCCCCGAGCGCGAGCAGTGCGAGGTGGCAGGAGAGCAGCGCCTCGACGGAGGTGACGGGTCCGCCGAGCACGTCTTCGAGGCGAGCGAGCCGGTGGTAGAAAGCTGCCCGACTCAGCCCGAACTCCTTGGCCGCAGCGGCGACGTTCCCGCCCTGGTGGCACAGTGCCGTGAGCGCGGCGACGAGGCGTTCGTCCGGGTGCGCGACGTCGTGAGCGAGGAGCCCGCCGAGCTCGCGCTCGACGAAGCCTTGCAGGCGGGGGTCGTCGCGCAGCAGGTAGAGCAGCCCACGCACGCGCACGTCCGGTAGCTCCACGTAGCCCCGCTCGGTCGTCGTGGATCCCGGCTCGGAGACAGAGGCCACCTGGATGGCCTCCTCGAGCGACCGGCGGGCATGCTCTGCCTGGACGACGGCCCGGCCGACCGCGACGACGAGGTGGCCGTCCATGCCAGAGCCCAGACCGTCGCGGAGCTGCCGGGCGAGCCGCGCGAGCGACGAGCGCACGTCGGCGCGCATCTCCAGCGAGACGAGAAGCCCGACGTGCCCGGAGCGTAGAACCCCGACGAGCGCCGAGAGCCCGGCGACGCGCGCGGCCCGAGCGACGCGCTCCGCGCGCTGCTGGTCGCGCGCCTGCGTGGCGAGCGGGGCGAGCTGCGGGTCACCGGTGACGCGGACGACGACGCCGACCAGCTGGCGCCCGTCGAGGGGGACGCCGATCGCCTTCGAGCGCGCCGACACGGCCTTCGACCCGACGGCGCCGCGGTCGAGAAGCTCAGCGAGCAGGCCGCGGTGGACCTGTCTCTCGAGCGACTCGCGATCGCGCTCGACGAGACGCTCGATGGCGATGGCGCTCGCCCCGCGCTCTGCGACCAGCACCTGCGCCGCGCTCGGCTCGCCGTGGGGAGCAAGCACGAGCCGCCCCCACGGCTCACCCCGGACCGCGACGCGGGTGACGAGCCAGCCCTCGCTCTGACCGATCTCGGTGCGCTCGGGCAGCGGAACCGACCGCGATCGTCTCTCCCAGCCGGCGAGGATCCGGTCGACCCCCTCGCCTCCGTGCGCGAGCACCTGGTGGCTCAGGTTCTCGAGTATCGCGGGGCAACCTGCGCGCGCTGCGACCTCACGCACGATCTCGGCGACGGACGCTCCCTCGAGGCTGAGCTCGGTGAAGATCTCGTGGATCTCCTTGGCTCGCTCGAGCTCCTCGAACTGCGCGTTCACGATGCGCGAGTGCACCGCCTGTGTCACGTCGACGTAACGCACCTCCCTGACGAGCTCGACGAGAGGCAGCGCGAGACGCTCCGCGGCGGCGGCCATGGCAGCAGGCAGGCGGGCGAAATGGCGACCGAGCTCGACGACGATGCCACTCGCACCGGCAGACGCGAGGTCGGCGACGTAGCGCTCGAGCCCTGCCGGCTCGTCCGGGAGAGCGATCCCCGTCGTCAGGATCAGCTCGCCACCTTGGAGCAGCTGGGCGATGTCGGCGACCTCGGCGACGTGGACCCAACGGATGGTCGCACCGAGACCGGCTGCCCCGGCGACGACACGCGGCCCCCCGAGGGCGATCTCGGGCAGGGCCAGTGCCTCCCGGACCGTGACCACGCCTGCCTATCCCGGGTCCCGGCGACCCGAAGTGAGGATCTGCGTTCTCGCGGTGGGTGGCGCACAATCCCAGGTCGTCGGCGCACTAGGTGTCACGTTCATGCGAGCAAACCCTACACAGTGTCTATTGACCACGGCCCGCGGCAAGCCGGTAGATTCGCAGGCACACCGGGGCCGAGCGGGCCGCGGGAGCCGACGGGAGCCCCTGCCATGTCCGGGATGCACGCAGACCTTCTCGAGCGACACAGGCGGGTCATGCCGTCGTGGCTGTCGCTCTATTACGACGAGCCGATCGAGCTGGTCTCCGGGCACGGAGTGAGGGTGCTCGACGGTGAGGGCAACGAGTACCTCGACTTCTTCGGTGGCATCCTCACGACGATGACCGGCTACGACGTTCCGGAGGTCGTGGACGCGATCCGCAGCCAGGCCGGCAAGATGCTCCACAGCTCGACCCTCTACCTCATCAGGCCCATGGTCGAGCTCGCCGAGCGGATCGCGGGGCTGTCGACGATCCCGGACGCCAAGGTGTTCTTCGTGGGATCGGGGACCGAGGCGAACGAGGCGGCGCTGCTCCTCTGCTCGACGGCGCGGCGGTCCAACCAGGTGCTCGCGTTGCGCAACAGCTACCACGGCCGTTCGTTCGCCGCGATGTCCGTAACCGGCAACCGCTCCTGGTCGGCGTCCAGCCTGAGCCCGTTGCGCGTGAGCTATCTGCACAACGGCGACCGCTACCGGAGCCCGTTTGGCGACCTCGACGACGCGTCGTTGAATGCGGTGTGTGCCGCCGACTTGCGCAACGTGCTCGAGACCACCACCTCTGGTGACGTGGCGTGCCTCATTGCCGAGCCGATCCAGGGTGTCGGTGGGTTCGTCGTGCCGCCGGACGGCTTCTTCGGTGCGCTCAAGGAGGTGCTCGACGAACATGGCATCCTCTTCGTGTCCGACGAGGTCCAGACAGGCTGGGGCCGGACGGGTGAGCACTTCTGGGGCTTCGAGGCTCATGGGATCGTCCCCGATCTCGTGACCTTCGCCAAGGGCCTTGGCAACGGCATGGCGATCGGGGGAGTCGTCGGGCGGGCCGACCTCCTCGACTCCGTCCACGCGAGCTCGATCTCGACGTTCGGTGGCAACCCGCTCGCCTCGACGGCCGCGCTTGCGAACCTCGAGTACCTGCTCGAGAACGACTTGCAGTCGAACGCCGCGAAGGTAGGGGAGCTCCTGATCGCCGGTCTCCGGTTCTTGCTCGGTCGTGCCGGGATCGTCGGTGACGTCCGCGGGAAGGGCCTGATGATAGGCGTGGAGCTTGTCGAGCCAGGGACGAATGCCCCCGCGCCTGCGGCCGCGACGGCGGTGCTCGAGCAGGCGCGCATGCGGGGGCTCCTGATCGGCAAGGGCGGTCTCTATGGCAACACGTTGCGCATAGCACCGCCCCTGTGCCTTACGGTGGAAGACGCGTCAACGGGCCTCGATGCCCTCGTCGCCTCGATCGAGCACGTCGATGCCGCGTGGAGCGCGGCCGGGGAGGTCCGGTGAAGCACGTCACCCATTGGGTGGACAACAAGGGATGGGATGGCATCGGTTCGCGTCAGGGTGACGTCTACGACCCTGCCACGGGCCGCAAGACCGGAGCGGTCGACTTCGCGACGGGTGCCGACGTCGACGCGGTGGTCGCCTCGGCCGCCGCCGCCTTTCCGGGCTGGCGGGCGACGTCGCTCGCCCGGCGCACCGAGGTCCTCTACCGCTACCGCAACTTGCTCGTCGAGCATCGCGCCGAGCTCGCCGAGCTCGTGAGCGCGGAGCACGGCAAGGTGCTGTCCGACGCGGTGGGCGAGGTCAGCAGGGGGATCGAGGTTGTCGAGGTGGCGTGCGGCATCGCCCAGCTCGTCAAGGGCGAGTACTCCGAGAACGTCTCGACCCGCGTCGACGCGTACTCGGTACGCCAGCCGCTCGGCGTCGTAGCGGGGATCACGCCGTTCAACTTTCCGGCGATGGTGCCACTGTGGATGTTCCCGATCGCGGTCGCAGCGGGCAATGCCTTCGTGCTCAAGCCTTCCGAGAAGGATCCTTCGGCATCTGTCCGTCTCGCGGAGCTCTTCGCCGAGGCCGGCCTCCCGCCCGGCATCCTCAACGTCGTCCACGGAGACGCGATAGCAGTGGACGCGATCCTCGGGCACCCGGGCATAGCCGCGGTGAGCTTCGTCGGCTCCACCGTGGTCGCTCGGCACGTCTACGAGCACGCGGCACGGACGGGGAAGCGGGTCCAGGCGCTCGGCGGGGCGAAGAACCACATGGTCGTCATGGCGGACGCGGACATGGACGCGGCAGCGGACGCAGCCGTGAGCGCTGGCTACGGCTCGGCTGGAGAGCGCTGCATGGCGGTCTCTGCTCTCGTCGCCGTCGGAGGCGCTGGAGACGTCCTCATCGAGAAGATCCGCGAGCGCGTCTCGACTCTGAAGGTCGGTCCGGCGACGGACCCGGAGGCCGAGATGGGGCCGCTCGTGACCGCCGCGCATCGCGACCGCGTCGCGTCCTACCTAGAGGCCGGTACCGCCGAAGGGGCCTCTCTTGTGGTCGACGGTCGTACGCACCCGAACTCGGGCGAGCCGGGCGGCTACTTTCTCGGTCCGTCGCTGTTCGACGACGTGACGACCGAGATGTCGGTCTACCGGGACGAGATCTTCGGACCCGTGCTCTCGGTGCTGCGCGTTGACACCCTCGACGAGGCACTCGAGCTCATCCGCTCGAACCCCTACGGCAACGGCGCCGCGATATTCACCAACGACGGGCGGGCAGCTCGGACCTTCGAGCAGGAGGCGGAGGCTGGCATGATCGGCATCAACGTGCCGATACCGGTTCCTGTCGCGTATTACTCCTTCGGTGGATGGAACGCGTCGCTCTTCGGCGACCTCCATGTGTACGGACCGGACGGAGTGCGCTTCTACACACGGACCAAGGCGGTCACGAGCCGGTGGAGCCGCGACGAACCACGGGCGAACGCTCTCGCCTTCCCGACCAACCGCTGAGCGTCGCTGCTATCGCGGCCTAGTCGCGAGCGCAGGCCGCCCGACGGTGTCAGATTCCCCTGCAGCGGGACGCTACGTCGGCGCGTAGCTCTACGAGCAGGCGTGCGGCATCCACACGTTCCGACGCGAGACCGGCGAAGCCGGGAGGCGAGGATGTCACCTCGAGATAGGCTTTGAGCTTCGGCTCCGTGCCGCTCGGCCGGAGCACGACGCGACCCGTGGTTCCCATCTTCAGCACGACGGCGTCTGTCGGAGGGAGGGACCCCGTTCCCAGAGCGAGGTCGACGACCTCCGAGACGGCGTGGCCTGCGAGCGACGCAGGTGGGTCGTCGCGCCAGCGCGCGACGACGGCAGCCATGCGCGCCGACGCACCGGCGCCGTCGAGACGGAGCGACCACTGCGCCGTCGCGTGGACTCCGAGCCGTGCCTCGATAGCGTCGAGCCGATCGAGCAGCGTGCTCCCGTCGGCCCTCGCCCTGGCAGCGAGCCCGGCCACGACGACCGCGGCAGACATGCCGTCCTTGTCCGCCACGGCATCGGTCACCGCGTAGCCGAGGGCCTCCTCGTAGCCGAAGAGCAGCCGCATCCCAGGCGAGGAGGCCGCAGCACGAGCGATCCACTTGAAGCCCGTGAGCGTCTCGCGGTAGGCGACACCCGTCTCGTGCGCGAGCGACGCGAGCAGGGTCGAGGAGACGATCGTCGTCGCGACGAGGCGGTCGTCTCCGTGCGAGCGCTCGAGGAGGTGCTCGCCGATCAGGGCACCGACCTCGTCGCCGGTGAGGACCCTCCACCGCCCGTCGGCGAGCGGTACTGCGACCGCGAGCCGGTCGGCGTCAGGGTCGTTCGCGAGGACGACGTCGGCGCCGTGCTCCGCGGCGAGCGCCAGCGCGAGGTCGAGGGCGCCCGGCTCCTCCGGGTTGGGGAACGCTACGGTCGGGAAGTCGGGGTCCGGTACCGCCTGGGCAGGTACGACACACGGAGGTGCGAAGCCCGCCGCTTCGAACAAAGCCGGAGCGACGGCGCCGCCTACCCCGTGCAGCGGTGTGTACACCACGTCGACGGTACGGGGTGCGTCGGCGTCGAGACATGCGAGAACGGCTGCCTGGTAGGCGCGTAGCAGCTCCTGCTCGTCGATCCGCTCGACGGCGGCCCGACCTCCGACCGGTCCATGTGCGCGGCCAGGGGGAGCAGGGGGACACGTGACGCTGCCTTTCCGGCTCGCGGCACGTGCTGCGGCGGCGATCTCCTCGTCGTAGGGCGGGAGGACCTGCGCGCCGTCGGCGAGGTAGACCTTGTAGCCGTTGTCGGTGGCGGGGTTGTGGCTTGCCGTCACCATCACCCCTGCACCCGCGCCGAGGTGGCGGACGGCGAATGCGGTGACGGGCGTCGGGAGCGGGCGCGAGAGCGTGCGGACGGGAACGCCTGCCGCCGACGCGACGTCAGCCGTGTCGGATGCGAACGGCTCCGACCCGTGGCGCGCGTCCCGGCCGACGACGAGCGAGCCGTCGCCGGCGTCGTGCTGTGCGCGCAGCCAGGCGGCGAGGCCTGCCGTGGTGCGGCGGACGACGAGCCGGTTCATCCGTCCAGGACCCGCTCCAATCGCACCGCGCAGCCCGGCAGTACCGAAAGAGAGCGGCTCGGCGAAACGCTCGTGCAGAGCGGCGACGTCCCCGCGGTGAAGCAGCGACTCCAGCTCGCCTCGGGTGGCGGGGTCGGGATCGCTCGCGATCCACGCCTCGACCTCGGCTCGCAGGCGGGCGGCCGGATCCGGACTGCCCGGCTCCGACCCTTCCGCTGGCGCGCCGGGAGAGGGCTGGGCACCAGGGGCGGGGCCCCGGGCGTCCCGACGAGCTCCCTTCACAGGCGGGATACGACCGAGCCGACGAGCATCGCGAGACCGGGAGCCGCGGCGGCACCGGCCGCCAGTACCTCGGCGTGGTCGAGCGGGGTCGCACTGACCCCGGCGGCGAGGTTCGTGACGAGGGAGACCCCGAGAACCGAGGAGCCGAGGTGGTGCGCTGCGATCGCTTCGAGGACGGTCGACATGCCGACGAGGTCCGCACCTAGAGTGCGGAGCATCGCCACCTCCGCCGGGGTCTCGTAGTGCGGGCCGACGAGACCGGCATAGACGCCCTCGCGCAGCGACGGGTCGACGGACCGTGCGATCGTCCGCAGGCGCTCGGGGTAGACAGCCGTCAGGTCGACGAAGCGGGAGCCGAAGCCATCCGGCGGTGGTGGGCCGCCGAGCGGGGACGCGGTCGTCAGGTTCAGGTGGTCCCGGACGAGGACCGCCTCTCCCGGCTGCATGGTCGGGTCGAGCCCACCGGCAGCATTGGTGAGCACGACCGTCGACGCGCCTGCGAGCACGGCGGCGCGCACGGGGTGGACTACCTCCGACGTCGTACGCCCTTCGTAGAGATGGACCCGGCCGAGGAGCACCAAGGCATCGTGGCCGCCGATCTGCATGGAACGGATCTCGCCGTGGTGGCCTGCGACGCTCGGAGCGGCAAAGCCAGGTATCTCGTGCGACGGGAACGTCGTCCGGGTGGTCCCGAGCGACGCGGCGGCGTCCTGCCAGCCGGAGCCGAGCACGATCGCCACGTCATGTCGGCGGACCCTCGTGCGACGGGCTATCTCGTCGGCGGCGGCACGTGCTATCGCGAACGGGTCCTCGAGCCACTCGGTCGGCATGACGCCGGACTCTACTCGGGGCGTCCATGCTGGGAGAAGGTCGGATCAGCCGCTGCGGGCGCGGGATGCAGGACGTATCGGCACCTTGCCATGTCGCGACACCTTGTAGCTTGATCGCGGCAGTAGGGCGCCCGATCATTGGCGCTTCGCGATCGTCGCGTCGTGGTGACGGGAGGCAGCAGAGCGTGTCTGACATCGTCCGAGCGGCACTCGTGCAGAGCCAGTGGACAGGGACCAAGGAGTCCATGGTCGAGGTTGCGGTGGGCATGGCGCGACAAGCCGCGGCCGACGGTGCTCAGGTGCTGTGCTTCCAGGAGCTCTTCTATGGCCCGTACTTCTGCCAGGTGCAGGACCCGCAGTACTACTCCTACACCGAGGTCGTCCCGGGCGGCGAGACGACCGGGGTCATGTGCGACCTCGCCAGGGAGACCGGGATGGTGCTGGTGGTCCCCGTCTACGAGCAGGAGCAGCCTGGCGTCTACTACAACACGGCGTTCGTCGTGGACGCGGACGGCACCTACCTCGGCAAGTACCGCAAGACCCACATCCCCCAAGTTCGGGGATTCTGGGAGAAGTTCTACTTCCGGCCCGGCAACCTCGGCTACCCGGTGTTCCAGACCGAAGTCGGGACGATCGGCGTCTACATATGCTACGACCGCCATTTTCCCGAGGGCTGGCGGGCGCTCGGTCTTGCAGGTGCGCGCGTCGTGTTCAACCCGTCTGCGACGAGCCGCGGCCTCTCGAAGCACCTCTGGCAGCTCGAGCAGCCCGCTGCGGCCGTCGCCAACGAGTACTTCGTAGGTGCGATCAACCGCGTCGGGATCGAGCCACTCGGCGACGACGACTTCTACGGCAGCTCGTACTTCGTCGATCCCCGGGGCCAGCTCGTCGGCAGCGCTGCACCCGACTGCGAGGATGCCGTGCTCGTGCGCGATCTCGACATGGCAGTGCTCGTAGAGGTCCGCGACACGTGGGCCTTCTACCGCGACCGCAACCCACAGGCGTACGGGCCGCTTGTCACCCCGTAGAACGGCGTGCGCGGCTCCCGTCGCCCGGCTCGAGGAGGAAGTGACATGCGAACCTTGATCTCCGGTGGCATCGTCGTGAGCCCGACGGGCTCGACGCCTGCCGACGTGCTCGTCGACGGCGAGCGGATCGTCGCACTCGCCGATCCCGGCTCGCACGTCCTGCAAGCCTTCGCGGAGAACGTCGACACCCGTGTCGACGCCACCGGCAAGCTCGTCGTCCCAGGAGGCGTCGACGCGCATACGCATATGGAGATGCCTTTCGGTGGAACCCGCGCGAGCGACACCTTCGAGACCGGGACGCGTGCCGCCGCCTTCGGAGGGACGACGACGATCGTCGACTTCGCCATCCAGCGGCGTGGCGAGTCTCTCCGCAAAGGGCTCGACGCCTGGTTCGCGAAGGCCGACGGCCAGTGCGCCGTCGACTACGGCTTCCATATGATCCTTTCCGACGTGAACGACCGGTCGCTTGTAGAGATGGACCGGCTTGTCGCCGACGGCGTGACGAGCTTCAAGCTGTTCATGGCGTATCCGGGCGTGTTCTACTCGACCGACGGCGACATCTTGCGAGCGATGCGGCGAGCGGCGGCCAACGGAGCGACGGTGATGATGCACGCCGAGAACGGCATCGCTATCGACGTCCTCGTCGACGAGGCACTCTCGCGTGGCGACACCGATCCACGCTTTCATGGTCTTACGCGACCCGAGCGTCTCGAGGCTGAGGCGACCCACCGGGCGGTCGAGCTTGCACGCGTTACCGGTGCCCCGCTCTACGTCGTGCACGTGAGCGCGTCGGGTGCGCTCGACGAGGTGGCTGCCGCCCGGGACCGGGGGCAGAACGCATTCGCGGAGACGTGCCCGCAATACCTGTTCCTCTCGGACGAGGACATGGCTCGTGACGGCTTCGAAGGAGCGAAGTACGTGTGCTCGCCGCCACTTCGCCCCGCGCACCACCACGACGCGCTCTGGCGAGGGCTCCGGACGAACGACGTGAGCGTCGTGTCGACCGACCACTGCCCGTTCTGCTTCAAGGAGCAGAAGGAGCTGGGACGGGGCGACTTCTCGAAGATCCCGAACGGCATTCCCGGTGTGGAGCACCGGATGGACCTGGTCTACCAGGGCGTCGTCCGCAAGGAGATCTCCGCCGAACGCTGGGTCGAGGTGACAGCGACGACGCCCGCGAGGATGTTTGGCCTCTACCCGCGCAAGGGTGTCATCGCCCCGGGTGCCGATGCCGACATCGTCGTGTACGACCCTGGCCGGCGACAGACGATCTCCGCTGTGAGCCACCACATGGCGGTGGACTACTCCGCGTACGAGGGCATGGATATCACCGGGGCGGTCGACACGGTCGTGTCCCGTGGGCGCGTGGTGGTGTCGCAGGGCCGGTACACGGGAGCCAAGGGGGACGGTCGCTTCGTCTCTCGCGGGCTCAACCAGTACCTTCGGTAGGCAGGGGTACGTGAGAGGAGAGCGATGAAGCTGGGCGTGGTCCTGCAGACGGATCCGCCGGCGCGACGCGTCGTGGAGCTCGCGAGACTGGCCGAGGAGGCAGGGTTCGACTACGTGTGGACCTTCGACTCCCACGTGCTCTGGGAGGAGCCGTTCGTCGTCTACTCCCAGATCCTCGCTGCGACCGAGAGGATCCTCGTGGGTCCCATGGTGACCAACCCGCTGTCACGCGACTGGTCCGTCACCGCGTCGCTCTTCGCCACGCTCAACGAGATGTTCGGCAACCGGACGGTGTGTGGCATCGGCCGGGGGGACTCGGCGGTCCGCGTCCTCGGTGGCTCGCCGGCCACTCTTGCCGCCCTCGCCGACGCGATGCGGGTCATCAAGGGTCTCGCCTCCGGCGCGACAGTCACCTACCGAGACCGGGAGATCCGGATCCCCTGGGTGCGTGACGGAGCGCTCGAGGTCCTTATGGCGGCCTACGGGCCGAAGGCGCTGGAGCTCGCTGGATCGCAGGCCGACGGTGTCATTCTCCAGCTCGCCGACCCGTACCTCGTCGAATGGTCGACGCGCCTCGCCAGGGAGGCCCGGGCCCGGTCCGCCCGACCGGCCGAGGGCTTCACCGTCGTCGCCGCCGCGCCGGCTTACGTCGGCGCGCACCTGGCGCACCAGCGTGACCAGGTCCGCTGGTTCGGGGGGATGGTCGGCAACCATGTCGCCGACCTCGTCGAGCGCTACGGCGCCCGTTCGGGAGCCGTCCCGCGAGCCCTGACCGACTACGTCGCGTCACGTCCCGCCTACGACTATGCGCACCACGGCAAGGCGGGGAACCGGTCGACGGACTTCGTGCCCGACGAGGTCGTCGACCGGTTCTGTCTTCTCGGTCCGGTCGAGGCTCACCTCGAGCGCCTGGAGGAGCTGGCTGCACTGGGTGTCGACCAGTTCGCCGTGTACTTGATGCACGACGCGAAGGAGGAGACGCTCGAGGCATATGCCGAGCGCGTCATACCACGGTTCGCGGGCGCCAAGCGCTGACAGGACGACCGAGTCAGGCAGGACGACTCGCCTGACGGGATCCGTGCGGACGTGTCGCCGGGTGGGGCCGGGCTCCGGAGCCGGTTCGCGTCAGGTCCCGAAGAGCCGGTCACCGAAGTCGCCGAGTCCTGGGACGATGTACGCGTCGGTGTTCAACCCGGCATCGACGGACGCGGTCACGATGTCGACCCCGGGATGGCGCGTCTCGAGGTGGGCGATCCCCTCGGGAGCTGCGACGACCGAGAGGAGGGTGACGTGCGCAGCGCCGGCGCCCTCGAGCGCGCTGCATGCGGCAGAGGCGGAGCCCCCGGTCGCGAGCATCGGGTCGAGGAGCAGGGCCGACCGCCCGTCGAGGGGCGGGAGCTTCGAGTAGTACAACGACGGCTCGAAGGTCGCGTGGTCGCGTTCGAGCCCCAGGTAGCCGACCGTCACGTCGGGGAACAGCTCTGTAACCGCCTCGAGCATGCCGAGCCCGGCGCGAAGGATCGGGACGGCGACGAGCGGACCGAGGCGCGTCCCTGCCGTCGTCGCGAGCGGCGTCTCGACGGTCGTGTCGACAGTCGAGATCGATCGGGTGGCCTCGATGCACAACACCGTCGCCAGCCGCTTCGCTATCAGCCGGAACAGCGGCGGCGGTGTGGAGGCGTCGCGGAGCGACGTGAGCAGCGACCGCGCCAGCGGGTGGTCGACGACCATGAGCGCCATCTCGGACCTCCCTGGTTGGCCCGGCTCAGATCCCGACCGGGTGCCAGACGGTCTTGGTCTCGACGAACGCGAGCATCCTGCGCGGGGTCGGGTCCTCGGTCCAGTCTGCGAGGGACGCGTCCCGGCGCAGCACGCGCTTGACGTTGCCGGCCGCTGCTTGCTCGAGATCGACCTCGAGCCCAGGTGGCGCCCCGGCGAGGGCGAGCGCGTCGACATCCCGGTGGCTCGCGAGCACGGGTGCGAGCTCGACGGTGCGCCCGGTGAGGACGTTCGCGACACCGGGGGGAAGGTCGGAGGTCGCGAGAACCTCGGCAAGGGTCACCGCCGCGAGAGGCCGCTCCTCACTCGCGACGACGACGGCAGAGTTACCGGTGACGAGTACGGGTGCGAGAACGCTCACGAGCCCGAGAAGCGAGGAGGCCGCGGGGGCGAGGATGCCGACGACGCCCGTCGGCTCCGGAAGCGAGAAGTTGAAGTATGGCCCGGCTACGGGGTTCGAGGAGCCTGCGATCTGCGCGAGCTTGTCGGCCCAGCCCGCGTACCAGACCCAGCGGTCCACGGAGGCGTCGACCGCCGCCTGCGCGTCCGCGTGGGGACGGCTCTCGCTGGCCGCGACGACGCCGGCGAACTGTTCCCGCCGGTCCTCGAGCATCTCGGCGATCCGGTAGAGGACCTGGCCGCGGTTGTAGGCGGTCGCGGCGGCCCAGCCGTCTTGGGCCTTGCGGGCCGCAGCCACCGCGTCGCGCACGTCCTTGCGCGACGCGAGGGCAGCGTTGGCGAGGTGCGTCCCGTCGGGAGCCACGACTGCGTAGGAGCGCCCGGACTCCGAGCGTGGGAAGGCACCCGCGACGTACAGCTTGTATGTCTTGCGGACGGCAAGCCGCACGGGCTCCGGAGACGGTCCTGTCGTCGTGCCGTGCTGTGTCGTGGTGCCATGCCGAGCCGGAACCGGCTTGCCGGCCGCTTGCTCGGTGGCGGTTGCCGGGGCGTCAGGCATCGAGGTAGGCCTCCAGGCCGTGACGGCCACCCTCGCGTCCGAATCCGGACTCGCGGTAGCCGCCGAACGGGCTCGTCGGGTCGAAGCGGTTGAAGGTGTTGGCCCACACGACACCCGCACGCAGGTGCTGGGCCATCCAGAGGATCCGGCTCCCCTTCTCGGTCCACACGCCGGCCGACAGCCCGTAGGTGGTGTTGTTCGCCTTCGCGACTGCTTCGTCCGGCGTGCGGAAGGTCAGGACCGAGAGCACGGGGCCGAAGATCTCCTCCCGTGCGATCCGGTGGGCGGGGGCGACGTCGGTGAACACCGTGGGGGGGAACCAGTAGCCGCGGTCGGGGAGCACGCACTCGGGAGACCAACGGGTCGCGCCTTCCGCGTCGCCGGAGCCGGCGAGCTCGCGGATCTTGTCGAGCTGCCGGGAGGAGTTGATCGCCCCGATGTCGGTGTTCTTGTCGAGCGGATCGCCGAGGCGCAGCGTCTCGAGACGGCTCTTCAACGCGTCGACGACGGTGTCGGCGACGCTCTCCTGGACGAGCAGGCGCGATCCCGCGCAGCAGACGTGCCCCTGGTTGAAGAAGATGCCGTTGACGATCCCCTCCACCGCCTGGGAGATCGCAGCGTCCTCGAACACGATGTTTGCAGCTTTGCCGCCGAGCTCGAGGGTGAGGCGCCTCGTCGTACCGGCGAGGCGCCGCTGGATCGCCTTGCCGACCTCGGTCGAGCCCGTGAAGGCGATCTTGTCCACCCTCGGGTGCTCGACGAGGGCTGCGCCGGTCGCACCTGCGCCGGTGACGACGTTGACGACGCCGGGAGGCAGCTCGGCCTGCTGGAGGATCTCCGCGAGCAGCAACGCGGAGAGCGGCGTCGTCTCGGCAGGCTTGAGCACGCAGGTGTTGCCGGTGGCGAGCGCAGGGGCGAGCTTCCACGCGGCCATGAGGAGGGGGAAGTTCCAGGGCACGATCTGGCCTGCCACGCCGAGGGGACGCGGCGCAGGCCCGAGGCCCGCGTAGGAGAGCTTGTCGGCCCAGCCTGCGTAGTAGAAGAAGTGGGCCGCGACGAGCGGGACGTCGACGTCGCGCGATTCTCGGATCGGCTTGCCGTTGTCGAGCGACTCGAGGACAGCAAGTTCCCGGGAGCGCTCTTGGACGAGGCGCGCGATGCGATAGAGGTACTTCGCGCGCTCCTTGCCTGGCATCGGTCCCCACACCTCCTGCTGGGCGCGCGACGCGGCGGTCACCGCCCGGTCGACGTCGACCGGGCCGGCCGACGCGACCTCGGCGAGGACCTCCTCCGAGGACGGATCCACGGTCTCGAACATCGCCCCGTCGCTCGGCTCGACGAACTCGCCGTTCACGAACAGCCCGTAGGACGGCCGTAGGGTGACGACGGCACGCGATTCGGGCGCCGGGGCATAGGGGAAGCGGGTGCTAGCCATCGCTCACTCCAGGCTGTAGTCGTCGGAGCCTGCATAGGCACCGCTTCGTTGCTTCGATCGCTGCATCAGCAGGTCGTTCAGCAAGCTCGACGCGCCGAAGCGGAACATCGAGGCGTCGAGCCATGCGTCGCCTGCCGTCTCGCTGACGAGGACGAGGTAGCGGATAGCGTCCTTCGTGCTGCGTATGCCGCCCGCCACCTTCACGCCGACCTGCTGGCCACCGGAGCGTGAGAAGTCGCGTACCGCTTCGAGCATGACGAGGGCGACCGGCAAGGTCGAGGCCGGGCTCACCTTGCCGGTGGACGTCTTGACGAAGTCCGCTCCCCCGAGCATCGCGAGCCAGGACGCGCGTCGCACGTTGTCGTAGGTCGCGAGCTCGCCCGTCTCGAGGATCACCTTGAGGTGCGCCGTGCCACAAGCCTGCTTGACGGCGCGTACCTCGTCGAGGACGACGCCGTAACGACCCGAGAGGAAGGCCCCCCGGTCGATCACCATGTCGACCTCGTCCGCCCCCGCGTCGACTGCGTCGCGGACGTCGGCGATCTTGACGGAGAGCGAGGCACGGCCGGACGGGAACGCTGTGGCCACCGAGGCGACCGCGACCGTAGATCCGGCGAGGGAGCGCCGCGCCGTCGCTACGAGGTCCGGGTACACGCAGACCGCGGCGACAGCTGGCACCTGTGTGTCCGAGGGGTCTGGGCGGCGAGCCTTGCCGCAGAGCGCGGCGACCTTTCCCGGGGTGTCCGCGCCTTCGAGGGTCGTGAGGTCGACCATCGAGATCGCTGTGTCGATCGCCCAGAGCTTCGAGCCGGCCTTGACCGAGCGGGTGGCGAGCGCTGCGGCGCGGGCCTCGGCTCCCACCTGGTCGACGCCGGCCAGGCCGGCGAGGAAGCGACGCAGCGTCGTCTCCGAGCGAGCGACCTCGGCCATCGCGCCGTCCGCGCCGGCGGCCACGCTGGCGGGCAACGGGCCCGACGGCTCCACGCGGCGAGGCACATCGGGCGGCGGTCGCACGGCGGCCGAGCCGGTGGTCGGCTTGACGACCTGCTCTTGCGAATCGGCGTTCATCTGCCCATCCCGATGCGACGTCTCTCCGGTCCTGTGATCTCGGTCTCGCCGAGCCTCCGACCCGTTGCCCGACCGCATGGAGCCCGAGACCTGGGGAGCGAGGCACCGCTACCTAGCCGCCCGGTCCGGCACGACCGACCTGGCACCTTCGTGGCGCCGTTCTCACCCTAGCGCTCGTCCCGAGGCGCACCCCGGATTGCCCCGCGGGTTGCCCTGCGGCCCGGGCTACCATCGGCGAGTGACCTTCGCGAGCCCGCCTGGTCAGGCGCGCCGGGGCGCCCGGGCCCGACCCTACGACGTCGTATGTGTCGGCAACGCGCTCATGGACCACCTCGCTTTCGCGGACTTCTCCGTGCTCGGCGAGCTCGGCCTCGCTCCGGGAGGCATGACCCTCGTCGACGTGGAGACGACGCACCGGATCGGCCGTGCGCTCGGTGGGGCGCGACAGGTCCCCGGCGGCACCGTGACGAACACGGCAGTCGGCATCGCGTCGCTCGGCGGGACGCCCGCATTCGTCGGTGCCGTAGCGGACGACGAGCTCGGCGCGAGGTACGCGGCCGACCTCGAATCCGCAGGGGTCGTGGCGGCTCTCGAGCGCTTCCCGCTCGACCCGGACGACAGTGAGGCCGCCACGGGACGCTGCTTCGTCGTCATCACCCCGGACGCCGAGCGCACGATGGCGACGGCGCTCGGCGCGGGTGGCCGGCTGGACCGCACAGGTATCGACCCCGGTCTCATCGCTGCGGCCACCTTGGTCTACTTCGACGGCTACCTGCTCGACCTACCCGACGCGGATGCGATCGTCGAGCGGCTGCTCGCGGCGACCCGGGCCGAGGGCACGGCGGTCGCAATGGGACTTGCCGACGCGATGCTCGTCGACAGGCACCGTGACGTGCTGCTGGGCTTGGTCGAGGACGGCGTCGACGTGGTGTTCGCGAACGAGGCAGAGATCCTCGCGATCTCCGGCGAGGCGACGGTCGACCGCGCCCTGCGGGCGATGCATCGACCGGGGCTCGTCGTGGCCGCCACCTGCGGGCCCGACGGCGCTTTCGTGGGAAGCGATGGAGGGATCGACGAGGTGTCGGCGTTCCCGGTCGCACACCCGGTCGACCGCACCGGGGCGGGCGACCTCTTCGCCGCAGGCTTTTGCTTCGGGATCACCCATGGAGCGGATCTCGTGGGTGCCGCGTCCCTGGGCTCGCTCGCGGCAGCGGAGGCGATCTCACACGTGGGAGCCCGCCCCGAAACGCCCCTCGCTACGCTCGCTGCCGACGCGGGCCTGCTGCCGGCCAGCTCCCAGACCTGAACGTCGCGTTCACGAACCGTCTTCGGGGTCGTCGGCGGGCAGGCAGGCGAGGTCGAGGTCGGCGAGTCGGACGAGGCCCGAGGCGACCCAACGGGCAAGGCCAGCGATCTGACCGTCGACCTTCGAGGGTTCCTCGAGGACGCTCTCGTCGAGGTGGTAGGTCCCCTGGTAGGCGATCTCGATCGCGCACGACGGCGCGTCGTGCTCGGCGCCGTAGACCTGCTCGATAGTCGGGCCGGTCCGCTCGAGCGGCTCACCGGCGATCTCGGGAGCGACCCCACCGAGGGCGGCGAGCACGACGGCAGGGTCCGGCACGGCGACGAGACGCTGCAGCCGCAGGGCGACCTCGACGACGAGCTCGGGTCGCTCGGCCGGCGACTCGCCGATCGACCACGACCGGTAGGCGCTCTGGCTCCAGGTGGGCCATTCGAGGCTCACGTCGGCGCGCACGCGCGGGGGGCTCTGCTCGCCGGGCAGGCTGTAGGAGGTCTCGAACGAGACGTCCCCGAGGAACACGTCGACCTGGAACCTCTCCTCGACGGCCTGCTGCTCGAGGAGAGAGGCCTCGAGCGCCTCGCGTATGGACCCGATCACGTCGAGCAGGATGTGGTCGATCATGGAACGGAGAGGCTAACCGCGCGCGACGGCCACGGGGAGATGCCGCTGCTGGGTGCAAGGCGCTAGAAACGGTCCGTGACCGCTACGTGGCTCGAGCGCCGCGTCATCGCGTATGCCCACCAAGGCGGAGCACGCGAGGCGCCGTCTAGCACGCTCTACGCGATCGCCCGTGCCGTCGAGGCCGGTGCCACGGCGATCGAGCTCGACGTGCACGCTACGGCGGATCGCGAGCTCGTGGTCTGTCACGACCCGACGCTCGACCGGACGACCGACGCGAGCGGTGCGATCGCGGCACGCACGCTCGACGAGATCGAGCGCCTCGACAACGCGTACTGGTTCGTGCCGGGTCGCGACGTGCGGCGCGGTGGCGCGGCGGCGGACTATCCCCTGCGCGGACGAGCACCCGGCGATCCGACGCTGCGCGTCGCGACGCTGAGGTCGGTGCTCGAGGAGTTCCCGGGTCTCGTCCTCAATCTCGACGTCAAGCGCACGGCGCCGGAGGTCGAGCCCTACGAGGGGCTGCTGGCCGCCTTGCTGCGCGAGCACGACCGACGTGACGACGTCATCGTGGCGTCGTTTCACGACCGGGCGACCGAGGCATTCAGCGCGCACGCGCCGGATATCCCGATCTCCGCGGGCCGGCGCGCGACGGCGTCCTTCACGCTCTCCGTCTGGTCCGGGCGCCGCCCGGACCCGGCTCTCGCGCGCTTCGCCGCACTCCAGGTGCCGGCGCGCGTCGGCCCGAAGGCGGTCGTCACCCGGCGCTTCGTGCAACAGGCGCACGAGCTCGGCCTCGCGGTCCACGTGTGGACGATCGACGACGTGCAGGCGATGGAGCGTCTCGTCGGCCTCGGTGTGGATGGCCTGATATCTGACCGACCCACAGTGCTCGCCGGCGTCCTCGAGCACCTCGGTGCGACCTGGAGCGACGCGCCCGGCATCCCTCCGAGGCGCTCCTGAGCAAGGACGCACCGGCTGTCCTCTACGCTCGCCTTTTCGGGGCGTCGCTGGAGGATGCATCTGTGGGGCTGTCGATCGGTATCGTCGGGCTGCCGAACGTCGGGAAGTCGACGCTGTTCAATGCCTTGACGCGCAATGCCGTGCTCGCGGCCAACTATCCCTTCGCCACGATCGAGCCGAACGTGGGTGCAGTCGCCGTGCCCGATCCGCGCCTCGACCGCCTCGCCGCGCTCTACGAGAGCGAGCGTGTCGTGCCGGCGCTCGTGACCTTCGTAGACATCGCCGGGATCGTCCGCGGGGCGTCGAAGGGCGAGGGCCTCGGCAACAAGTTCCTCGCGGCGATCCGCGAGTGCGATGCGATATGCCAGGTGGTACGGGCGTTCTCCGACCCCGACGTCATCCACGTGGACGGCCGCGTCCACCCTGCCGACGACATCGCGACGATCAACACCGAGCTCATCCTCGCGGACCTCGAGACGGTCGACCACAGGCTGGGGAGGCTTGCGAAGGAGGCGAGGACGCGCCCTGAGCTCGTGTCCGCGCTCGAAGCGGTGAGCACCGCACGCGAGGTGCTCGACTCCGGTACGACGATCTCGGCGGCCGCCGCTCGCGGCGTGGTCGACACCGGACTGCTCGAGGACCTGCACCTGCTCAGTGCGAAGCCGTTCGTCTACGTGTTCAACGTCGACGAGGCGGAGCTCGGAGACGAGCCGAGGCGTGCGGAGCTCGCCGCGCTCGTCGCGCCCGCCGAGTCGGTCGTCGTCTGCGCGCAGATCGAGGCGGAGCTCGCCGACCTCGACCCGGTCGACGCAGCCGAGCTGCTCGCAGGCTACGGCCAGGAGGAGTCCGGTCTCGTCCAGCTCGTCCACGTGGGCTTCCGGGCCCTTGGCCTCCAGACCTTCCTGACGGCGGGGCCGAAGGAGGCCCGAGCCTGGACCATCCGTGTCGGCGACACCGCCCCCCAGGCTGCCGGGGTGATCCACTCGGACTTCCAGAGAGGCTTCGTCAAGGCCGAGATCGTCAGCTACGAGGACCTCGTCGGGTTGGGATCGGTGCCTGCGGCGCGTTCCGCCGGCAAGGCTCGGATCGAAGGCAAGGACTACGCCATGCGCGACGGTGACGTCGTCGAGTTCCGCTTCAACGTCTGAGCGCGCCGTGGCGACGACGCCGCCCGTACGCCGAGGTGGACCGGCCAATGCGACACCTGCCTGCCAGCATCGGGCCATGGACATGACGTCAGGTGCCGATCCGATCCGCTACTCGGTGCGCACGAGCTCGCGGGCCCGGCGTGCCCGCCTTACGGTCTCGCCGCGAGACGGCGTCGTCGTGGTCGTGCCGCCCCGCGCCGACCCCCGGGTGGTGGCGGCCCTCGTCGAAAGTCGTCGGGCCTGGATCCTGCAGGCCGAGCAGCGGTTCGCGCGCGAGCGGGCGGCGGTTCCCGGAGTGCCTGATGCACCAGGTGCCGTGCCGGAGGTCGTCGCGCTGAGGGCAGTGGGGGAGACCTGGAGCCTCGTCTACCGAGTAGGCAGATCCGGGCCCGCCCGCACGCGTGTCGTAGCGGACAAGACGCTCGAGGTGCTGCTCGGCCACGGCTCGCCCGAGGACCGGGTCGAGGCCACGAGCGGCCTGCTCGGGCGTTGGCTCGCCGGCCGGGCACGCTCGGATCTCGTGCCACTGCTCGGCCGGGTAGCTCTCGAGCACGGCATCTCGGTTGCGGGAGTGAGCATCCGGGCACAGCGCAGCCGGTGGGCGAGCTGTTCGTCGGCAGGCAGGATCAGCATCAACCGCAACCTGCTGTTCCTGCCGGGCGAGCTCGTCGAGCACGTGTTCGTCCACGAGCTCTGCCACAGGCTAGAGATGAGCCATTCGCCACGGTTCTGGCGACTCGTCGAGGCGCGCGATCCCGACGCGCTCGCTCATCGGACTGCGCTCAGGTCGGCGTGGACCTACGTCCCGGCTTGGGCACAGCCCGGTGAGGCGATCGATCGCGCTCAGCCGCGCCCGCAGTTGGGCTTCTTGCCGTGATTCGCCTTCTTCTTCGCTGACAGCTTCCGCTTCGTCGTTCGCTTGGACACGAAGGAGAAAGTGTAGTGCCAAGTCTCGTAGGCCCGCGACGTGCAGCTCGGCGCTACCGTAGGAGAGCGGTCGATCGCCGTGCGCCCGGAGGTGGAGATGGCGTGGCTGTTGCGTCGCGGTGAGGTTCTTGCGAGCGTCGACGTCTCGGGACGCTCGAAGCGGGCGCGCGGAGTCGACGGCGTGACGGTGACGAGGTCTCATGTCGTCCATACCTTCGGAGCCCGCGGTGCGCTGGACGTCGCGTACCTGAGCGACGACCTCGTCGTGCGGTCGACGCGCCACCTCGCCCGCGGCCGTGTCGGGGCTCCCGCTCTCTCTGCTCGGCTCGTGCTGCGAGCAGCGTCCGGTTCCTTCGAACGGTGGTCGCTTCGGCCGGGCGACGAGCTGGAGCTTAAGGAGTGACGGGCTCGCCCGCGCTCGTGCCCGGCACGCTCTACGTCGTCTCCACTCCCATCGGCAATCTCGCAGACCTGACGGCGCGTGCGCGCGACGTGCTGTCGCGCGTGGACCTGCTCGCATGCGAGGACACCCGGCGCACGGGCCGTCTCCTCGAGCTCGTGGGCATCGAAGCGCCGCGACTGCTCGCCCTCCACGCGCACAACGAGGGTGAGCGCGCTGCGAGCGTCGTCGAGCGACTACGTGACGGTGCGACCGTCGCGCTCGTGTCGGACGCGGGCACCCCGCTCGTGTCCGATCCCGGCGAGCGTCTCGTCGCGCTCGCCGCGGACGCCGGCCTCTCCGTCGTCGCCGTGCCAGGGCCGTCGGCTCTGCTCGCAGCGCTCGTCGTCAGTGGCCTCACCACCGAGCGCTGGTGCTTCGAAGGGTTCCTGCCACGCAAGGGACCCGCGCGACGTGAACGGCTCGCCGCCATCGCCGCAGCGCGGCATCCGAGCGTCTGCTACGAGTCGCCGCACCGCGTCGGCGCGACCCTCGCGGACCTGGCCGAGGCGTGCGGGGGGGACCGGAGGGTGGTCCTCGCCCGGGAGCTCACCAAGCTCTACGAGCAGGTCCAGCGCGTCTCTCTAGCCGAGGCGGTGCGGGGCGCCGAGGCGTCCGGCGAGCTCCGCGGTGAGCATGTCCTCG
>DAHXNN010000032.1 GCA_027365385.1 Acidimicrobiaceae bacterium
CCCGCCGGTCCCCGAGCGCAGTGAGCGCGGCCGCGACGTGCTCGGCCGACTCGGTCGTGAAGGTCGCGGCGACGCTCCACCACGCTGCCGAGCAAAAGCGCATCCGCTCGCGCTCACGCTCGACGACGATCCTCGTGAACACGCTCTGCACCCGGCCTGCGGAGAGGCCCTGCATGACCTTCTTCCAGAGCACGGGCGAGATCTCGTAGCCGTAGAGGCGGTCGAGGACCCGCCGCGCCTCCTGCGCGTCGACGAGGCGGCGGTCGAGGTCGCGGGGGTGCGCGATCGCGTGCTCGATCGCCGGGCGCGTGATCTCGTGGAACACCATCCGTCTCACGGGCACCTGTGGCGCGAGCACCTCGAGAAGATGCCAGGCGATCGACTCCCCTTCGCGGTCCTCGTCCGTCGCGAGGTAGACCTCGCTCGCCCCCCTGAGCAGTGAGCGGAGCTTCTTGACCTGGTCCTGCTTCTCCCGCGCGACGACGTAGAGAGGCTTGAAGCCGTTGTCGACGTCGACGCCGAGGCGCGCCCACGGCTCGCCCTTGTACGCGGCGGGCACCTCCGCAGCAGAGCGCGGCAGGTCCCGGATGTGGCCGATCGAGGACTCCACCAGGTAGTCGTCACCGAGGAAGCGCGCGATCGTCTTCGCCTTCGCGGGCGACTCGACGATGACGAGGGGCTTGGCCATGGAGCTATGCGCCTTCCAGGAGCCTAGGAGCAGTCCGGCACGGAGCAGCAGGATAACGAGCGCCCTGGACCCTAGCCAAGCGCGCCGCTCGCGCCGCTCGCGTCACGGCTCGTGGCCGCTGCTCTCGCCGGACGCAGCGGAGAGGATGGTGTACGAGGGGTTGACCATCGCCGTGCGCTTGTTGCGCTCGCCGACCATCCCCTCGGCGATGAGGCGCGCGCCGGGCTCGATGCCCGGCACGAGCCGGCGACCCTGGAACACGAGCAGGATCTGACCCGTGCCGTCGGCGAGCGTGCACTCGAGGCTCGAGATCCCGGCCCTCGGCTGGACGCGCACCGCGCGGATCCGGCCGGCGACGCGAGCCCGCTGGCGCCAGCGCAGGTCGCCGATGCGCGCCGTGCCCGGTGGGGCACCGTCGGGGAACACGTCGGCCTCGGCCGCGCCCGTACCCGCTGCCACCGCCGTGGGGGGCACCTGACCGTCGCGCCGCCTCGACGACGGCGCGACGTCCTCGTCGAGCTCGGCTCCGAGGCCCCTGCGCTCCGCCGCGTCCACGGTTGCGAGGTCGTCCGGCCAGACCGCGAGCAGCTTCCGGCGGCGGCGGCCGACGAAGAACGGGATGATGGTGGCGCTGGCATTCGGGATCTGGCTCACGAGGGCCGAGATGCGCTCGCTCGTGCGGTCGTGGAGGACCCTGCTGAACGGCCCGCCGAACACCCGGCGAGGCAACAGGACGCTCACCTCGGTCTGACCGTCGGCGGCGAGCTCCGCGACGAGCTCCATCGAGGCGCGAGCGAGGCGGCGGTCCGGGCACTCACGCAGCTCGAGCGAGACGTTCGCGAGGCCGAGCCGTGTCCACTGGGCCTCGAGGTCGTGGGCGACCGCGGTGTCGAGGACGAAGTGGACGGCGCGCGGCTCCTCGGTCGAGAGCGAGCGCGCGTACTGGAGCGCCCGTGCCGCCGCGAGGTCGAGCCGCTCGAGCAGGACGATGACGGCGTGGTGGCGAAGCACTGGCGCCTCGGCGGCGTGCTGGACGTTCACCTCGAGCTCGCGTTCCTCCTCGACGTAGGTCCGATGCAAGCTCACGAGCACGACGACGAGGACCGGGAAGAGCACGACGACGACCCAGGCACCCTGAGTGAACTTCGTGACGGCGAAGATGACGACGACGACCCCCGAGAGCAGGGACGCGAAGCCGTTGACCGCGATCCGGCGCTGCCAGCCCTTCGTCTTGTGACCGAGGTGGTAGCGGACCATGCCGGCCCCTGCCATCGTGAAGCCCGTGAAGACCCCAATCGCGTAGACCGCGACAAGCGCGTCGACACGGGCGCGGGTGACGAGGAGCAGGACGGTCGAGACCGTCGCGAGGATGATGATCCCGTTCGAGAAGACGAGCCGGTGGCCTCGCCGGGTCAGCTGGCGCGGCAAGAAGGCGTCCTTCGCGACGAAGCTCGCGAGGTTCGGGAAGCCGTTGAAGCTCGTGTTCGCCCCCGTGTAGAGGATGAGCATCGTCGCCGCCTGGACGAAGTAGTAGCCGACCTTGGCCGCGATCGAGCTGCCGAAGACGTCACGCGCCTCCTGGGAGAGCACCGTCGGGCTGCCCGAGACGAAGGGGACCGCGTGCGTCCGCCACGCCAGGAGCGAGACGCCGAGGACGAGGGTGCCGAGGACGGTCGACATGATGACGAGGGTCCGACGTGCGTTGCGCCCCTCGGGCGGCTGGAAGGTCGCGACACCGTTCGAGATCGCCTCGAGACCGGTGAGCGACGACCCTCCGTTCGCGAACGCCCGGAGCACGACGAACAAGCTCGCCCCGTAGAGCAGGCCGCTGCCCGGATGGACGTGCGGCCCGGCGAACGCGCCTGGGAGGTCGATTGCGTGGGCGTGGAGATCGCCGAGGAGCGCTCGTACGACACCGACGACGATGACGAGCCCGACACCGCCGATGAACAAGTAGGTCGGGAGCGCGAAGGTCCGGCCCGCCTCGCGGATGCCCCGGAGGTTGCCGTAGACGAGGAGCAGGACGATCCCGACCGTGATCGGCACGTTGTAGGACGCGAGAGCGGGAAACGCCGAGGTCACGGCGTCGGTCCCCGCTGCGGTCTGGACCGCGACCGTCACGATGTAGTCGATGATCAGCGCGACGGCCGCGACCTGGGCGACATTCGGCCCGAAGTTCTCCCTTGCCACCACGTAGGCGCCACCGGCACGGGTGTAGACCATGACGACCTCGCGGTAGGAGAGCGTCACGAAGAACAGCACCCCGATGACTGCGAAGGTGATGGGGAGCAGGAGCGCGAACGCCGCGGCACCGACCGCGGGGACGAGGATCGTCAGCATCTCCTCCGAGCCGTAGGCGGTGGAGGAGATGCAGTCGGGCGCGAGGACACCGAGGGCGGTCGGCTTGCCGAGGCGCTGCTCGGAGAGCCTCTCCGAGACGATCGGCGGCCCGAGCAGCTTCTTCTTCAGTCTGTAGGAGACAGGCTCGGGCAGCTCGATAGTCGCCGGCGCCGCCCGGGGACCGTCGAGACCCGGCGGCACCAGCGGCGAGCTCACCCCCGTAGTCTGCGCGCCACGCGCGCGCCGGGCGCAACTCGCGCGGCGCGGCCCGGGCTGGCGGTCGGACGCGGTCGACGGGCCGGCGGCAGGCGTGGCGAGTTGTGCAGTCGGTGCGCACCGTGTTCGATGGTGCGGTGCACGTCATCGTCGTCGGCTGCGGGCGGGTCGGATCCCGCCTCGCGCTCGAGCTCGTCCACGACGGCCACACCGTCACGGTCATCGACCGCGACGAGGTCGCGTTCCGCCGCCTCCCGAGCGAGTGGGGCGGCAAGAGCATCGTCGGCGCCGGCTTCGACCGTGACCGGCTCGAGGAGGCGGGAGCTGGTCACGCCACCGCGCTAGCGGCGGTGACGAGCGGCGACAACTCGAACATCTTGTGTGCCCGCATCGCCCGCGAGACCTACGAGATCCCCAACGTCGTCGCGCGGATCTACGATCCTCGGCGCGCCGAGATCTACCAGCGTCTCGGCATACCCACGGTCGCCACGGTCACGTGGACGACCGACCAGGTCCTGCGCAAGCTCTTCCCGGAGCACACCGTCGCGGAGTGGTCGGACCCGACCGACAGGGTACGTCTCGTCCAGCGCGCCCTGCCGGTCAGCTGGTGCGGGCGCAAGCTGGCCGCACTCGAGGAGGCGACCGGGGCCCGCGTCGTGACGGTGACACGTGCAGGCGTCCCCTACCTCGGCCCGGCGGATCTCGTCGGCCAGGAAGGCGACATCCTCCACCTCGCCGTGACCTTCGCAGCGCGCAGCCGCCTGGACGAGGCACTCGACGTGAAGCCGGACGACGGAGGTCCAGCGGGCGAGGATGCCCGATGAGGGTCGTCATCGCGGGTGCGGGCGCGGTCGGGACCTTCCTCGCCGACGACCTCGCGGCCTCGGGTCACGATGTCCTCCTGCTCGAGAAGAACCTGGACTGCGCGGAACGGACGCCGTCCGGGTCGACGGTCGAGCTCCGCGGAGCGGACGCCTGCGAGGTGGACGTCCTCACGTCCGCGCGGCTCGACACCGCCGACGTCGTCGTGGCAGCGACCGGCGACGACGAGGATAACCTCGTCATATCCCTGCTCGCGAAGCAGGAGTTCGCGGTGCCCCGGGTGATCGCCCGTGTCAACCACCCGAAGAACCACTGGCTGTTCAACGAGACATGGGGGGTGGACATCGCCGTCTCGACCCCCCATCTGCTCTCCGCGCTCGTCGAGGAGGCGGTGTCCGTCGGCTCGCTCGTCCGACTGCTGCACTTCGAAGGCGGCAACGCCCGCCTCGTCGAGGTGACCCTCGCCGAAGGATCGCCCGCGGCCGGCACCACGATCGCCGACCTCGGGCTGCCGCGCGGCGCCACCGTCGTCGCCGTCGTGCGCGACGGGCACGTCGTCGTGCCCCGCGGCGACACGGCCGTCGACGCCGGCGACGAGGTCCTTCTCCTCGTCACCGGCACGGCGGAGGACGAGGTACGGAGGATCCTCGTCGCACCGTGACGACCCCGCCTGCAGACGCTCTGCGCCCCGCCCGCGGAAGCGACGAGCCCGCGCGCCGAGAAGCTGCGTTCTTCGACCTCGACAAGACCGTCATCGCGAAGGCGGCCATGTCCGCCCTGCGCCGACCGCTCTACGCAGAGGGCCTGCTCAGCAAGCGCTCCATCGCGAGGGCTGTGTTCATCCACCTCGTCTACCTCCATCTCGGAGCGAGCGAGCAGCGCCTCACGCGGGTCCGGGACTCGCTCCTCCGCTTGACGAAGGGTTGGCGGCGGGACCAGGTGCTCGCGATCGTGGAGGAGACGATCGAGGAGGCGGTCGAGCCGATCATCTTCGCCGAGGCGCTCGACCTCATCGAGCGCCACCACGACGAGGGACGGCTCGTCGTCATCGTGTCGGCCTCGCCCGAGGAGATAGTCCAGCCGCTCGGGCGGCACCTCGGCGTCGACGAGACGATCGCGAGCCGCGCCGAGATCGACGCGGAGGGGCGTTACACCGGCGCGATGGCCTTCTACGCGTACGGCCCCTACAAGGCCCAGGCGATGCGCGAGATCGCCGAGCGCTACGACATCGACCTCGAGGCGTCCTACGCGTACAGCGACTCCTACACCGACGTCCCGATGCTCGAGGCGGTGGGCCACCCCGTCGCAGTCAACCCCGACCGCGTGCTCGCCCGCCTCGCACGTGACCGGTCGTGGGACGTGCGCCACTTCGTCCGTCCCGTCCGCCTGCGCGACCAGGTACGCGACCGGATGCGCGACGGGCAGGGCCACGCGCTGTCCCGGGTCGCCCTGTCACTGCTGGCGATCGGAGCGACGGCGATCGGACTCTGGCTCGGCCGGGTGCACGGTCCGGCCGGCATCCGGCTCGCCGTGCGTGTCCTCGGCCTCGACCCGGGTAGGAGCGGCGACCGCAGCTGACGGCCCACGTGCCCGCCAGCGCGGCGCTCGGGGAGGATCCCCGTGCGCCCGGATCTCCGGCCGGCGTAAGGGGCGTCAGCTCGAGCGGAGCCGCTTCGCTGCGATGGCCCCGAGGCCGACGAGAACGGCGAGGATGAGCAGCTTTTTCACCATTGCGCCATTCTACAGGCCGCCGGTGCGGTCGGGGATCCCCAGTCCGGGTGGTGCGACGCGCGCAGGCTCACGGACCTCGCAATGGACGACCCTCGACCGCGCGCATGACCATGGACGAGCGAAGAGCCCCTACCGTGCCGACCGACATCGCGGAGGGTCCTGTCGTCGGTTTCCGAAGCATCCTCTTCGACGGATCCTCACGGCGAGAAGACCTGGACGCTCTCAAGCAACCCGCCTACTTCCCCGACCTGAATCTCGACCAGATCGTCGAGTCGATCACCACCGGCCACGAGGAGTACGACCTCGCGCCACTGTTCTCCGGACACGTCGAGGACCTCGAGACCATCCACTACCGTCACGAGATCTTCCGTGATCTCGAGGACGCGACGGTCCTCGGGTACGTGACGTCGTTCGCGGGGCACATGCGCGAGATGCGCAAGCAGCTCGAGCAAGCCGCGACGCTCCGCTTCGTCTACCAGAAGCAGCGATGCTTCGTCGATGTCGTGACCATCTACGCAGATGCTGTCGCCGGCCTGTCCCGCGACCTCGCAAGCGCAGAGGTCTCGTCACGCGGCCTGCGTGCCTTCCGCGACTACCTCGCGAGCTACGTCGCATCGCCACGATTCGCGGTGCTGACAGTCGACGCGCGCGAGCTGGTCGACTCTCTCTCGAATGTCGCCTATACACTGCACATAAAGGGCGAGCGGACGACGGTCCGCAGATACGAATCCGAAGCCGACTACGGTGCAGAGGTCCTGCGCTGCTTCGAGAAGTTCAGGCAGGAAGCCACGAAGGACTACCGTGTCGGCTTCCACAACCCGCTCGAGATGAACCACGTCGAAGAGTCGGTGCTCGGCCTCGTGGCGCGTCTGTTCCCCGAGGAGTTCGCCGCGCTCGAGAGCTACTTCCTGCGTCACGGCGACTACCTCGACGATGCCATCCGGAGCTTCGACCGCGAGGTGCAGTTCTACGTGGCCTATCTCGAGCACATCGGACGCATCAAGGGGGCTGGCCTCGGCTTCTGCTACCCAGTGGTGTCCCGGGAGTCGAAGGAGGTCCTCGGGAGCGACACGTTCGACCTGGCGCTCGCGGACAAGCTCGTCAAGAAGCGCTTGCCGGTGGTCGGCAACGATATTGCGGCCGACGGGAAGTCACTCGTGATCATCACCGGAGCGAACTCAGGAGGGAAGTCGACCCTGCTGCGCAGCATCGGCCTCGCGCAGCTGATGATGCAGTGCGGCATGTTCGTCTGCGCGGAGTCCTACCGTGCCAACCTCTGCGAGGGTGTCTTTACGCACTTCATACGCGAGGAGGACTCCAGCATGACAAGTGGGAAGTTCGACGAGGAGCTCGCAAGGATGAGCCTGCGCGCCGAACGGGGCGACAACGGCACGAGGAGCTTCAAGGTCGTGGAGGGCGAGCCATTGCCGACGAGCTACGGCGAGGATCTGTACGAGCGGACCGGCGGATGGTCGGGTCGCTCGGGAAGCGATCCCCCAGCACG
>DAHXNN010000035.1 GCA_027365385.1 Acidimicrobiaceae bacterium
AGGCGGGGACCGTGAGAGGGGACTTGGCGGCCGGAGTGCCGGTGGGATCTCGATGCTCCCCCCGGCTCTCCCTGCCGCGTCGCCACTGTCGCACGCGGACCTGGGTAGCGCCTGAGCGTGTCCTTGGGAGTCGCTGGGAGAATTGGCGTCCGGCAACGGTGTGGGCGGGCTTGGCGTCCAGAAGGACCTCAGCGCTTGTGGGGGCGTTCAGCCTCTGTCTCGCTCGGGTGTCCGGTCTCGGTGATCCCTACCACCGTTGCCGACGTTCCTTAGCGTGATGTAGCCGACGATGTCGTTCTCGTGCTCCCACGCCCGCACGCCTGAGCGCGGTCCGGGATCGGACGTCCTCTGGTCCGGGTCCAGTTGCGCTAGCCCTGTTGCGCTAGCCCATCGTCGTGGCCCACGTCGATTGCTGGTTCCCAGGTAAGCCACGGCTGCACGCTCGCTTGAAGTACCTGGCCAGACACGGTGACTTGGCGCTCCGTCAGCTCCACCTGCCACTCGACGGCACGGGCCTCGTCGAGCGTCACAGCCGCAACCGACTTCGTCTCTCTCGCCAGTGCCCTCGTCTTCCATGCCATGGCGAAGGTGGCGATGGCCATCACGCCAGTGAGGCAGGCTCCAACTGCAGTCCAGTCGCCGGAGCCTGTTCATGGCGCGACCATACGCCCGCACTTGCCCAGCGTCATCGATGCTGCCCCGTCTCCGGCTGTCGGCAGCCTGACGACGGACCTCACCCTCGAATCACCGTCGTGACGTGCCGTGTGTCCGTGGCGGTACCGGCCAGGGTCGTAGCGAGACGACGAGGCGGCACGGAGCGCCTCTACGTCGAGACGGCGAACGGGGCCGTGCTCGGATGGCTCTCTGCCGGGACCGGAGATGCTTCGAACGCCGGCTCTGCGAGGCGGCCGTGACGGACGAGACGTGGGCACGCGCTTCGGCGAGCCGTCCTGTGCGCCCTGTCGCGACTCGGGCCCGGAATCTGCCGGGGCCGAGGAGGCGATGGTGGGCGGTTGAGGGCTACCGGCTGAGCGCTGTCGACCGCTTCGCTACGACCTTCTTCGCCACGGTGGTCTTCGCCACGGCAGCTGCCCTGACGGGTGCCTTCTTCGCCGGGGCAGCTTTCCTGGCGACGACGGCTGCCGCCCCCGCCTTCTTCGCCGGCACGGTGAGTGCGGCGGGCTTCACGGGGGCGGAGCGGGAGTTCAGGTCTGCCTTCAGGCGCACGCCCGGCGTGAAGCCGATACCTTTCGATGCCTTGACCTTGACCGGTGCACCTGTCTGGGGGTTGCGCCCACGGCGGCATCTTCCGCCGGTGTCCGGGGCGAAACTCTAGCGGGATCGGTGATCGTGCTGGTGGATCGGCAACGGTTGCGGCACCATGGGGTGGGAGTGGGCTGCGCCGTTTGGTATCGCGGACAGTCGGCGGTCTCGGTACGTCAGTGGTCGCAACGGAACATAGCACCGGGCCATTGATATCCTCCCGGCCCTGAAGGGCCGGGATTCCTCGCGGGGGACGCGCCGGCTTACGCCGCCACGTCCCCCGCGAGGTTCTCGCTTGCGTCGTGCGACGGGCCTCTGCGAGCAGCCGGGGTAAGCTGGCGTGTCCACCTGTCCGGGGGCGGGCGCGAGGGCAGGTCTCCGGGCCGAGATGATCTTGTGGGCGATGAGATCCTCTGGGCCGAGCACCGGCACGTCGGCGTCGCGGACCCGTAGCTGGCGAACCCGGGCCGCCGGGCCGCCGACTCGAAGTCGATTGTGGAGTAGGCGAAGAAGACGTCGATTGGCGTCGTCCCCCAGTACAGCCGGCCCCAGTCCCCGGATTTGATCTCGTCGATGTCGACACCGGTGTCGACACCGATGTCGACACCGATGTCGTCGAGTGCGGCGACGACCCGGCCAGCGTCCTTCGAGCCAACAAAGACCCCGACGTCGATGTGGTCGGTGCCGCGCGGCTCCGCATAGGCGGCGAGGGCGATCGCACCGCCGAAGGCATGGGGGATCGAGGCCTCGTCGAGTCGGCGCGAAAGCCGGACCAGCTTGCCCGGGAGATCAGGCTCCGCCACGGCGCACGACCTCGTGGATCGACAACGCCTGCGACTTGCGCTTGCCGACAGGTCGTGCTCGAGCGACGCGACGCCGAGTCGCTCGTGCTTACCTTCGTACACCGCTTCGAGGCGAGGAACGAGGGCATGGCGGTCGCGGCGCGAGCCCTGCACGAGCTCTTCTTGAGCGACCCTGCTCGGGCCGATGTGACGATGATGGCCTCCGTGCCGTGGCTCCACTGGCTTCCGGACGGCGAGCGCCGGATCTGCATCGAGCAGCTCATTGCCGGACTGGACGCCGGTGCTGCCACGGGCAATCTCGAACCCTTCGCCCGGGCGCTCCTGGCGTGGAAGTCGACCGCCGAGGTCTGGTCCGATCCGGAGCTCGCGAGGCGGCTAACGGCCGCTTTGTGTCAATGGCCAACTTGTTCTGCCCAGTGGCGGCCAGCAGAAGTGCCCGCCGGCGGGCGGGCAGACCGTCCTCTCGCTCAGCCCGAGGAGCCGTAGGTGATCGGCACCTTGATGGTCTGCGATCTCACCCAGCGACGCGATCGTAGGCGCAGCGCGTCGTCGGTGAGCGTGGAGCCGTGGACGACGAGTGCATCGACCCGTGCGGATCTCCCGGTGCCGGAGAACGCGACCGTCGCGGTGCTGGCGGGAGGCGCGGGAAGCTCCTGCCATGTCGCACCGGCACCAGGTGGTCCCGTCGTCTCGAGACGAAGGCCCGGGCCCTCGGCGAGCAGGACGAAGAGCGCGCCCGAGCCGAGCGTGCCGGACGCGACGAGCCGAACCCCCGAGCCGAGCGGGAGCGACGTCGACACCGACCACGTGCCACTCGTACCCGGCCATGCTCCGACGAGCGAGACCTGTCGAGCCCTGTCCAGCTCGACCAGCGCCGACGTCCGACCACCGGATGAGCTGAGCCGCAGCAAGCCGGCCGAGGACGACGCCCCGCCGGGCAGGTGGAGCGGCACCAGATTCCAGCCCGTGCTGGTGTGGGTAAAGATCCCCACACGGCCACCCTTGGTGCAGCTGGCCCCGACGAGAGGGGTCCCGCGAGGCCCGTACGCGACGGCGACGAGCCGCTGGAGGCCACAGGACCGGCCCGCCGGCGAGGCACGGAGTGCGCCCGCACGAAGCGACGTGTGCCAGTCCGACGGGTTGCCCGAGCTCGCAAGGACAGAGCCGTCCCTTGCTCCGAGAAGAGCGAGCATCCCCCCGTGCCCCGACACCGCCAGGGCATCCGGAGTCGTCGCGAGCCGGGCGGGCACGAGCCCAGCAGACCACGCTCTCCCGGCGTCCGCTGTCTCGGCAAGCGGCGAGTAGCCGAGGAGCTGGCTGGCCACGAATCCTGCAAGGACACGGCCGGTCCGGCTGCTCGTGCTCACGAGGCCGCCATTGTCGGCGACGCCCGGCGGCGTGACGAGGGTCCAGCGCGACGACGACGGTCGGAGGACGAACGTCTGCCAGAAGGTGTTGACCAGCTGGCCGACGCGACCCATCGCGACGTCGGCCCAGGTGCCGTCGGGCGAGGAGAACGAGGTCGCGAGCGGGACGCCGAGCGGGACGGGGCCACCGATCGACGACCGGGCTGGCAGGAGAACGTCTCCCGCTCTCAAGTGTGCCGTCCCCCCGGCTCCGAGTAGCACGGTTGCGCCCAGGGCGCCGACGGTCAGGGCGAGACGAGCCCGGTGAGCCACCCGTGTCACGCTCGTGGGATCAGCGGACGGACGAGACTCGTGAGAAGGCCTGCGAACGACGACCTCGTCGCGGCGCTGCCCGCCCCGGGGCTCGAGTCGAGCGCGTAGCGCGTCATGCCCGAAGCGTCGATGACGTATGCGAGGTCGCTGTGGGCGATCATCGACCCGCCCGGTTCCACCGCGACCTGGATCCCGTACTGGTTCCAGGTGCGCTCGAGGGACGAGAGCGAACCGGTGAGATAGAGCCAGTTGCCGAGGTGCGTCAGACCCTCCGCTCGGTCGAATGCCTGGGTGAAGGCAACGCTGCGGTAGAGGGGGTTCGCGACGATGGCGACGAGCTCCACTCCACGGCCAGCTGCACCGAGCATCTGGTCCGCCTCGCGCAGCTCCTGCGCGATCACGGGGCAGTCGCTCGTGCAAACCGGGTCGAGGAAGGTGACGACCGCGACCTTTCCACGCAGGCTCGCAAGCGACACAGGCCGGTCGTACTGGTCGACGAGGTGGAAGGCCGGCGCGGGGAAGTCCGTCGCGTTGGGAGTGCCGTCCGTCGCCTCAGCAAGGATCGGCGAAGCGGTCGAGTTGACCGAGGCCGCCGCCATCGGCCCGGCGCCGAGCAACGCGACTCCGATGGCACCGAGCGCGGCAAGCACCCGGAACGCGTATGCAGGCCGCGCCACGAGCCGCTCACGCAACGAGGCCGCCCGGATCGGCACGACGACGGGCGACACCTCCTCGACGTGCAGCGGAAGGCTGTAGGAGGCGAGGTAGCCACCGACGAGGAGCAGCGCCAGCGGCACCATGCTGTTGGGGTCCGTGCCCACTCCACCGAGGAAGCCGAGGTCCTCGACAAAGATCCAGTCCGCGAGAAAGTAGAGGACTGCGACGGCGAGAGTGGCCCTCACCACTGGTCTCCTCCCCGACGCCAATCCGGCGCCGACAGCCGCGAGGAGGAGTACGACGACGAGGTTCACCGCGACGCCGTGGCCCGAGTCGAAGGATGCGAAGCTCGAGAGCAGGGAGACGAGGACGTGCGGCTGTCGGGTCGCCTCCATGCTCCTCACCATGGTGAGGAGGGTTCCGCCTGGGTGCCCGCCCGAAGCAGCGCCCTGCCAGAAGCCCCGACCGGGCCAGGCCTGGAGCGCGGCCATACCGACGAAGAAGGTCCCGCAGGCGGCGAGCGCCCACCGCCCGAGACGCGCCGTGGAGTAGGAACGCTCCGGTGCCGCGACGGCAAGGCCCGCGACGACGTAGAGCAGCGCCGCGCCGGGCGCGCCGAACATCCAGCTCACTCCGGGAGCAAAGATGCCCCCGAAGGCCTCCCCGAAGATCCACACGAGGACCCCCCAGCCCGCGGTCACGAGACCCGCCCCTCTGGACCAGCCTCCGCGCGGTGCGACGAGGAGCCACACCCCGATGCCGACCTGGATCCAGACCGTCGCAGCCGCAGCAGTGATCGGATGGTTGCTCCAGATGGTCACTCCCGCGTTCACGAGATGCTGCACCCACCCCGGCGAAGCAGCGGCTGCCGGCTGGATGACCTGCGTCGGCAGACCGAGCGGCATCGCAACCTGCGCCTGGAGGACGCCGTCGAGCACCCAGAGCAAGCCGAATGCCACCCGTAGGAAGCGACGAGCCGACGGCTCCTGACCGCCGGCCGTCGCGGTCGCCCGGTCGGTGCCGCGGGCCGAGCGGGCGCGCTGGGTGGCACGCAGCACGTTCCAGGCCACGGCGAGCATCACGAGCACGACGACGACGTAGAGCGACTGGCGGAGCAGCGCCGACTGGAAGGCGAGGGCGATCGTTGGGTTCGTCAGCTCGAGCGGCTTGCCCATGCCGGGCATCGCGTCAGCTCCCGGTCCCGAGCGTCTCGCGACGGCTCCGTGCCCGGCCGCTTCGCAAGATCGCGCAGGCGGCGGCGATCATGCAGGTGCCGACGCGGCTCGCGTCGGTGGCGCGGAAGCCGCACCCGGTGGTTCGACCACCGTCCACGCGGGTTCGACGGGTGCTGCGAGCGCGACCTCCCAGCGGCTGAGAAGGCCGCCGAGGCTGTGGATGCTCGCGAGCGTGTATATCGGAGCATCGGCATGCGCGCTTCGACGGCTCTCGTTCATGAGCGAGATCCCGAGCCAGGTCTCCACGGGCATCCCGATGAAGAGGTTGAGCATGCGCGCCGCGTGCGAGGTCTTCCAGCGCGGGGCCGGGTCAATGCCGATCGTCGGCCACCAGAAGAGCGTCGCGCCAGCGAGGAAGCCGAAGTTGATCACGTCCATCAGCGCCATGTGCTCCATCGAGAACCCGATGATCGGCGTGAGGAAGAACATGTACATGACCCCGTAGTAGAGCACCCAGGCGGTCAGCGGGTGGGAGATCACGGCGAAGGGCCTGCTGTGCAAGATACGCAGCCAGCGTTGCTTGCCCCGGCGGCTCGCGGTCTGGAGCAGCAGCGTCGAC
>DAHXNN010000037.1 GCA_027365385.1 Acidimicrobiaceae bacterium
CGTCGACGTCACGGGCCACTTCTTCGAAGATGCGAATGAAGGTCTCCCCGATGGCCTTGCGTTTGGCCTCCGGATCCGTCACGCCTTCGAGCACCCCGAAAAACCGATCGGCCGCTTTGACGTGGATCAGGTCGACGTGGAACTGACGGCGAAAGGTCTCCTCGACCTGCTCGCCCTCGCCGGCCCGCATCAGACCGGTGTCGACGAACACACAGGTGAGCTGCTCCCCGACCGCCTTGCGGACGAGGGCGGCGGCGACCGCCGAGTCGACACCGCCCGAGAGTGCACACAGGACCCGCCCATCGCCGACCCGCCGGCGGACGGCCGCGACGGCGGCCTCGATGACGGAGGTGTGCGTCCAGGTCGGGCGGCAGCCGCAGGCGCCGTAGAGGAAGCGCTTGACGAGGTCCTGACCCCGGAGGGTATGGGCGACCTCGGGATGGAACTGGACACCGAAGAGACCTCTAACGGCGTCCTCGAGGCCGGCGACGGGCGCTCCCGGCGCCGACGCGGTCACCGTGAAGCCCGGCGGCGCTGCGACGATCGAATCGCCGTGGCTCATCCAGACCTCCGAGCGCTCCGGCCAGCCGGCCGTCAGCTGCGAGGGCGCGAGGATCGAGAGCGGCGTCCTGCCGTACTCACCACCGCCTGTGCGCGCTACCTCGCCTCCGAGCTGCATCGCGAGCAACTGGGCGCCGTAGCAGATCCCGAGGACCGGGACGCCGGCGTCGAAGAGCGCCGGATCAGGACGGGGGGCACGCTCCGCGTAGACCGACTTCGGGCCACCTGACAGCACGATCCCCTTCGGCCGTCTCTCGAGCATCTCCCCCACGGGCATCGAGCACGGGACGATCTCGGAATAGACGTGAGCCTCGCGGATGCGCCGGGCGATGAGCTGCGCGTACTGGGCGCCGAAGTCGACGACGAGGACCGTGTCGAACTGGCCGGCGTCGAGCTGGCCGGCGTCAAGGTGACGGGTGCCTGTCTCGCCGGAACGGAGGGGTGTGGCCACCGGCCGCGGGTACCAGCGACGACCATCGGCGACGGCGAGCCCGCCGGCGCGAGCCGCGGGGAGCGAGCCGGCCGAGCACCGCCCAGGCTAGGAGAGCGACGATCGCCGCGACGGCGAGCGCGATCCCGTCGGTCAGACGGGCTGGCCAGTAGTGGAGCACGACCGTCGTCGTCCCCGCAGGCACGACGACGCTCACGAGGTCGCCGGCCGACCGATGGACGGCGAGCGGCTCTCCCGCCGCTGTCACATGCCACCCCGGAACGTCGGTGATGCGAGCCACGAGGGTGGACGGGCGCGGCACCCGCACTCCTAGGACGTAGCGAGCGTCGCCCGGATGCAGGACCGACGTCACCGCCGCATCCGTGCTCGACGCTTTGGCGGCCAGGCCTCCCGAGGCGAAGGAGAAGCGGTGCGCCCCGGGCACCGCGTAAAGCGCCTCCCCCGCGATCGTGGCGACGAGTCGCATTCCGGTCGGTGCTGGACGCCCGGGGCCGGCGAGCACGTACCGCACGCCGTAGAGCCGGGCGAGCGCGGCGCTGTCGACCGACGGTGCGAACAAGTTGAGCCCGACCGGCGAGACCTGGGCGGCGTCGGCCACGGGCCAGGCGTCGAAGTAGGCCTGCGGGATGGTGGGATCGTGGATCGCGAGCTCGTCGATCCCGTAGGGGAGGTTCATCTCGGGATAGAGACCGACTCCGGTCCAGTAGCGGACCCCACAGTAGGCACCGCTCGATGCTCCGCCGTCGCACGTGGTGTTCGCCCCGTCGAGCCCGACGAGGCTCCCGCCGACGATGGACCGAAGCGTCGCCACAGCAGGGGTCACGGGGTAGGCGTCGTGGGCGTAGCTGTTGATCCCGACGCCAGCGAAGAGCAGGAACGCGCTCTGGGCCGCAAGCAGCGCAATGCCGGCGACACTGCACCATGCCTGCGCCCGCTCGGGCCGCGAGTGCCGAGCGCCGACAGCCAGCCCGAGCAGGACGAGCACGAGGGCGAGCGACGCTGTCGGCCAGGCGAGGCTCGATCGCCGAAGCGACTCGAGGGTGGCGACGCTCGGCGTCGCCCTGGTCACGACCGGGGCACGCGCCGTGCCGACCTTCGCCCAGAGCGCAGCGAGGACCGCGAGGACCGCGAGGACCGACACGGTGAAGCCACGACGTACGAGCGGCTCCCGCCACCTCGACATCGCGATCTCGAGCCCGAGACCCGCGAGCACTGCGACCACGAGCTCGAGCACCGACTGCATCCGCTGCACGGCGACCGCGCTAAGCCCGAGATCGGCGAGGAGGTGCTGGACCGGGGCAGCGCTCCCGAGGTCATAGACGACGAGGAGCCCCACGACAGCAGAGCCGGCGAGCCCGAGGACGGCGGGACGCCGCCACGAGGCGAGCACCGCGCCCGCCGCGCACACCATGGCGACGACCCCGACGTATGCCGCGGTCTCGTAGTAGTTCACCGGCCCGAACCAGTAGCTGCCCGCGATCGGCAGCCCGTCGTAGCCCTGCGCGAACAGCAGCACCGCCGCGTGCAACGGCAGCCCGGTTGCGGCGTACTTGCCGTTGCGCGCGGACCCCGTGAGCAACGACACCCCGGGCAGAAGCAACGGCGCCGCTATCGCCACCCCGGCAGCGGCGCCTGCCGCGACGCGCGCGAGACCGGTGGCGCTCAGCGCTCCGACCCGGCGCTCGGCGACGACACGGGCGACGCCGGCCACGACGAGGACGGTCCCGAGCCCGAGCGCGACGAGGACATAGGACTCAGGGAAGCCGGCATACACGGCGAACGCGACCGAGACGGCGAGCAAGACCACCTCACGCACGCGCCCCCGGGACCGGTAGGACAGCACGATGCCGGCGAGGATCCATCCTGCGAGAGCGACGGGACCCGACACCGCCCATCCCAGCCAGCCGCTGAAGGCGCCTGAGAGCATGAACGTCGTGCCTGCGAAGGCCGCCGCGATGGGACGCGCGCCGAACAGCCGGCAGCACAGGTACGCGCCGGTCCCAGCGAGGAGTAGCTTCACCGCCACCGTGACGAGGAAGCTCGCGGCGAGCGGCGCGAGGTAGCCGACGAGGGTCGGCAAGGCGAGCGGCGCGGACTCGAAGTTGAGAAGCTGGGGGATGCCGGTGCCCGAGAGCGAGTTCCACAGCGGCAGCTCGCGGTGGTGCACGAGCTGCCAGTCGAGTGTGTTCCACGGGACGCCCTGGGTGATGGTGTCGCCGTTGATACCGTTGTGCAGAGGTGGCGGCGGCACGAGATGCGTGAGCAGTGAAAGCCCGCGCCCCAGGTCGGCCGGCCCGAATCCGGCGCCGTCCTTCAGCGCCGGAGCGAGGTAGGCGACGACGAGCAGTGCGATCCAGGCGAGCCCGAGCGCGTCGTCACGCCACTGCCACGCCCATACGTCGCTACCGAGACGGCGCCGTCCCCAGGCGACCTCACTGCCCACTGGTCTCTCGCCCGGAGCTCCTGGCCGATCCGGCGCACCGGTCGGTCCCGTCACCTGTGCCACGTAGCCGGTCAGCGCGCCCGGTCCGCCGGGCTCGCCCGATGGGACGCGTCCTCGAGCGGCAAGGGCGCCACCATCACCTCGGCCTTTTGCAGCTCGCGCAGTGTGGCGTGGCCACAGCTCGCCATTGCGCTGCGCAGCGCGCCGAACAGGTTCGTGCGACCGTGCTCGTCTCGTCCGGGTCCCACGAGGATCTCCTCGAGCGAGCCGAGCCGCGGCACCTCGACACGGCGCCCGCGGGGCAGGGAAGGGTGCGGCGCAGCCGCGCCCCAATGGTGACCGAGGCCGGGCGCCTCGTCTGCGGCAGCGAGCGGCTCGCCGATCATCACCGCGTCAGCACCGCACGCGAGCGCCTTCGCGATGTCGCCGCCCGTCGAGACGCCACCGTCAGCGATCACCTGGACGTAGACCCCCGTGTCCTCGAGGTGCCGCGTACGCGCGCCCGCCGCGTCCGCGATCGCCGTGGCTTGTGGAGCGCCGATTCCGAGCACCTCGCGGGTTGCCCGGGCATCGGTCGAACCGACACCGACGAGGACAGCGACAGCCCCGGTGCGCATGAGGTGGAGCGCCGCCTGGTAGGAGGCACATCCGCCGACGACGACCGGGATGTCGAGACGCCGGACGAACTGCGCGAGGTCGAGGGTCTCGCCACCTTTCGAGACGTGCTCCGCCGAGACGGCGGTACCCTGCACGACGAGGACCTCGAGCTCGGCCTCGAGAAGCGCGTCGGCGAGGCTCGCCGCAGCCTGGGGACGGACCGCTCCACACGTGACGACACCTGCCGCCGCCACCTCGCGGATCCTTTCGACGACGAGCCCGGGCTCGACCGGCCGGGCGTACAGCTCTTGGAGCCGCTCGGTGACACGGCCGTCCTCGAGGGAGGCGATCTCCGCGAGGAGCGGCTCCGGGTCCTCGTAGCGCGTCCACAGGCCCTCGAGGTTGAGCACGGCGAGGCCCCCCAGCCGACCCACCTCGATAGCGGTCTGCGGGCTGACGACACCGTCGGTCGCCGCCGTCATGAACGGCAGAGCGAAGTCGAACGCGTCGAGCCGCCACGAAAGATCGACGTCCTCGGGGTCGCGCGTCCGGCGCGACGGGACCACGACGACCTCGTCGAGGGAGTACCCCCGGCGACCCGTCTTGCCGATGCCGATCTCGACCTCTGCCACGTGCTCTCCCTCGGGCCCGGCGTGCCGGCTCAGGCTAGCTCGCGCCTCTCGGGCGACCCGGAACCTCTCGCGCTGCAGTCGGGTCCACGGCACCCACGGCACCCACGGCACCCACGGCACGGTACGCGAGCAGGGTAAGAGCGCCGAGGGCGAGCACCTCGACCGCGAGCACGCTGGCGAGTCCGGTGGGCGGCTGCCACGACGGATGGGCGAGGAAGCCGAAGTCTGGCCCGGAGGTGCCGACCGCGTAGCGACGCAGCATCTCGAAGAACGCCGCCACCTGGGCGAGAAAGGCGGCAAGGCAGACCACACCCGCGATCCTCCTGCCGTGGACACCGAGCGAGCTCCGGCCGACGAGCGCTGCCGCGAGGATGGGAAGGCCGACTGCGAACGGCAGCGTGTCCTTTCCCGCCCAGGTGTAGCCGTACCGGTGGACCTGGGACGTGGAGATGGCGACCGGCACGACGGCGATCGCGACCACGACGGCGAGGAGGGTGAGCGCGTCCCGCAGCCTGCCGACGACCGAGGCGGCGACGACGACAAAGCCAATGAGCCCGTACCACACGACGTAGGTGAACGTCGGGGCGTAGGTGTCGAACCAACCGAAGACGCCGATCATGTCCGGCAGGTAGTAGTCGTTGTGCAGGAACGAGAACTCGAGGATCGTGCTCTCCGGCACGCCGTTCGGCACGACGGTCGTGGAGTAGACGTCGTAGGAGCGCTCGACGACGATCCATGCTGACGCGAGCGCGCCGACTACGAGCACCGCGGCGAGGCCGATCCGCACGTGCCGATAGCTCACGAAGCGCCGTAGAGCTGTCCTCTCTGCGACGGCGAGCAGGACGACGGCTGTGAGGCCCACCCAGAACGGCGAGAGCGCGCGGACGAGCTCCAGGACGCATGTCGATGCGCCGAGCACCGCGACGAGTCCTCGCGGCGGATCATCCAGGTGTTCGGCGACGAGGACCACCCCCGCGGTCCACACGGCGATCGCGGCGCTCACCTCGAGCCCTGCCGGGTTGACGACGCTGCCGAGGAACAGGACCATAGGCGTCGTCGCGACGACGACGCCTACGAGGACGATCCGGGACCGAGACCAGGTCACTGCCGTGGTGACAGCGAGCGCGACGAAGAACGCAGACAGAGCGGCGCTCACGAGCCGCATCAGGTAGATCTCGGCATCACCCGCGCCGAGGAGGCTAGGAAGACCGACGATCGCGTAGTACAGCGGCGGATAGCGGGCGTTGTAGATCGTCACCTGCTTCGGTGCCGACGTGCCGACGACCGCGGGCGCGCAGCTCGCCGCGACGGTCGGCTGCCGGTGGTAGCAGGACGGGACGTTGCGGGTGTTCGCGTAGAAGGCCGGCACGTCGACGACGCCGAGCGGGCTCGTGGAGCCGCCGACGAGGTGCCCGACGAGCTCGCCCCGCACGACCGCTGCCGCCTTGATCACACCCACCGGCTCGTCCGGAGCTCCGAACAACGGCGTCGCGAGGCTCCACGTACCCATCGCGAGTAGGACGAAGGCGAACGCCACCACGAAGACCGTGCGAGCGCGACTCGCTTCTCGAGTCGACGCTCGGACGTGCGATCCCGCCGGCGATCGGCGATCCTGTCCGCTCGCCGGCGGGAACGTCACCGGCGCGAGCCGCCCGCGTTCCGCACGTCGCTCGAGACGACCTCGAGAAGGCGCCAGAGGATGCGGGCGCTGACGCCCCAGACGAGGTCGTCGCCGAGGGCCGACGGATCCGCGAAGAAGTGGACCGAGCGTTCCGCCTTCCCGGCCGACCAGCGCTCCTGCCAGGCGACGCCGTCGGCCAGGAGTGCAGCGACTGGCACCTCGAGCACCGACTCCACCTCCGATGCATTCGCGACGAGCGTCGGCGCGTGGGCCAGGATACCGAGATAGGCGGCGATCTGCTCACCGGAACGGCGACCGACGACATCGACGAGACCATGTACGTGGACCTCCCGCGGGTCGATGCCTACCTCCTCGTGCGCCTCTCGCACTGCTGCCTCCGCAGGCTCCTCCCCGGGCTCGACGCGGCCGCCCGGGAACGCGACGTGGCCCGGGTCGCGCTGGAGAAGCGGCGAGCGTCGGGTGAGGACGAGCGTCGCCTCGTCGTGCGACGTCGAGGCGAACACGGGTACGAGCACGGCTGCGCCCACGGCTCCGGTGCGCACGGGCGGGAGACCGGCCGCGACGACGGCCTCGGCCAGCTGGGCGACAGTCACGCTCCGGCGCTGCGGCAACGGGAGGGCCGCCCACGGGGGCGGAGGGCCGGGCCGGGCCGATGCAGGACGAGGAACCCGCTGGCGGTATGACGCGGGTGGCATTCGCCGAGCGTACCGCCGGTCGGCGCACTCGTCCCGCTTGCACGCCGATGGCCGGGCCTTGCGGCCCGGCCATCTTGCGTGCCGGCACGAAGCCAGCGTGGTCTGTCGACGTGCAGGGCGTCACCACCCGGGGCACGTCACATCATGCCCATACCTCCGCCGCCGCCCGGCATGGCCGGCTCGGCGGACTTCGGCTCGGGTTTGTCCGCGATGAGCGCCTCCGTCGTCAACAGCAGGGCTGCGATCGAGGCCGCGTTCTGCAACGCGGAACGGGTCACCTTCGCGGGGTCGATGACGCCCGCCTTGACGAGGTCCTCCATCTGGCCCGTCGCCGCGTTGAGCCCGTGCGAGCCCTCGAGACGCTCGACCTCTTGGACCTGGACCGCACCCTCTAGACCGGCGTTGAGCGCGATCCACTTCAGCGGCTCCTCGAGCGCCCTGTGGACCGTCCTCGCACCGGTCGCCTCGTCACCCGAGAGGCCAGAGACCACCTTCGCGACCGCGGGGCGGCAGCGCAGCAGTGCAGTACCCCCTCCAGCGACGATGCCCTCCTCGATGGCTGCACGGGTAGCGGAGAGCGCATCTTCGATCCGGTGCTTCTTCTCCTTCAGCTCGACCTCGGTCGCCGCACCGACCTTGACGACGGCGATGCCACCGGCCAGCTTCGCGAGTCGCTCCTGGAGCTTCTCGCGGTCCCAGTCGGAGTCTGTCTCGTCGATCTCGCGCTTGATCTGCGCGATCCGGCCCTTCACCGCATCGGCGTCGCCTGCACCGTCGACGATCGTCGTGTCGTCCTTGGTCACCACGACGCGGCGCGCCCGGCCGAGCAGGTCGAGGGTCGTGCCCTCGAGCTTTAGCCCGACCTCCTCGGAGATCACTTGAGCTCCGGTCAGCACGGCGATGTCGCCGAGCATCGCCTTGCGACGCTCGCCGAAACCGGGGGCCTTGACCGCGACGGACTGGAACGTCCCGCGGATCTTGTTGACGACGAGCGTCGCGAGGGCTTCGCCCTCGACGTCCTCGGCGATGATGAGGAGCGGCTTGCCCGACTGCATGACCTTCTCGAGGACTGGCACGAGGTCATGCACGGCGCTGACCTTCGAGTTGGCGATGAGGACGTAGGAGTCCTCGAGCACGCCTTCCTGGCGCTCCTGGTCGGTCACGAAGTACGGGGACAGGTAGCCCTTGTCGAACTGCATGCCCTCGGTGAAGTCCAGCTCGAGCCCGAAGGTGTTCGACTCCTCGACCGTGACGGTGCCGTCCTTGCCGACCTTGTCGATCGCGTCGGCGAGGACCTCGCCGATCGAGGCGTCGGCAGCGGAGATCGAGGCAACCTGCGCGATCTCGTGCCGACCCTCGACCTCACGCGACTGCGCGTGGATCGACTCGACAGCCGCGGCGACCGCGCGCTCGATTCCCTTCTTCATGGACATCGGGTTCGCACCCGCGGCGACGTTGCGCAGGCCCTCGCGCACAAGCGCCTGGGCGAGCACGGTCGCGGTCGTCGTCCCGTCACCTGCGACGTCGTTCGTCTTGGTCGCCACCTCGCGCACGAGCTGGGCGCCCATGTTCTCGAAGTGGTCCTCGAGCTCGATCTCCTTCGCGATCGTCACGCCGTCGTTCGTGATCGTCGGCGCGCCAAACTTCTTGTCGAGCACGACGTTGCGGCCCTTCGGGCCGAGCGTCACCTTCACGGTGTCGGCCAGCTTGTTGACGCCGGCCTCGAGGCCGCGGCGGGCGTCCTCGTCGAAGCGGAGGATCTTCGGCATCAGCCCACGACCTTTGCGAGCACGTCACGGCTCGACAAGATCAGCAGGTCCTCTCCGTCGATAGTGATCTCCGTACCGCCGTACTTCGAGTAGACGACCTTGTCGCCGGCTTTCACGTCGAGGGGGACGAGCTCACCCGTGCTGTCGGCACGACGGCCGGGACCGGCAGCGAGGACCTCGCCCTGCTGCGGCTTCTCCTTGGCAGTGTCGGGAATGACGAGACCCGACGCCGTCATCTCCTCCGCCTCGCTCGGGCGAACGACGATTCGATCGTCCAGCGGCTGCAGCTTCATCTCCGAGGCCTCCCTTGTGGCTTCGTTGGCACTCTGACCTAACGAGTGCCAACGATACCGACTGCGGAGCCTGCTGGCAACCGCAGGCTCCGAGTGCTGGCCGGATCGAGGCGCAGGTTCTCCGCTCTGATCGAAGCGGCGGCCGAGAACGTCGTCGTGGCGCAGTCGCTCGGGCCATCGGCGGGCCACCGCCTGCAGTGACTCGTCGATTCCGCGGCAGTTGACGAGAGCGGCCCTCCGGCCTGCACCACGGCAGGTCAGAGGGCCGTCGGCTGGGGGCCGATCTCGAGGCGAGCGGCTCGAGGCTGCGAGCCGCTCTTGGCCTGGGCCAGCGCAGCCTTCACGGAAGTCTCCGCGGTGGTGAGGGCCGCCGACGGTGTCGCCTTGCCCAGGACCGCCTCCTGGATGGCGGTCGTGATCGCAGAGGAGATAGCCGGATACGCCGAGCCCACGACGCCCACACGGGACTCCGCGTGCTGGATCTCGTCGGCGGAGACGCGGTCGAGCGGGACGGCGGCGATGAGCTGGTTCGCGACCGATCGCTGGCTCGCGAGCTTGCCGTCCATGAACTCCTGGGCAACGTTGTTCTGTCCCCAGTTCACGACCGCCGACGGCGCTCTGCCGTCCTTGACCAGCCTCGACATGAAGCTCAGCGCCTTCACGCCGCCGGGGTCGTCGACCTGCTCGAGGTTTCCCCCGGCGGTCCAGAAGTACGGTTCGAAATGCCACGCGGCGTTGTTGTTCGTCCCAGCGGCGAAGCCGTAGCCGTACATACCGTTCTTCGTCAGCTTCTTCGCGTCGACCGCCAGCTCGGCCCAAGTCCGCGGTGGTGTCACGTGCGAGGCAGACAGAGCTTCTTGTCATAGAACAAGCCGATCGTGTTGTTGCCGAAGCCCACGCCGTACAGCTGGCCGCGGTAGGTCCCCGCGGCCACCGCTCCCTCGGTGAGGCCGGACGACGTGGAGCGACATCGCTCGTCCGATCTTGCGGGACCAGAGCGACCGCTCGCCGGTCCGGACGGCGGGCGCGGGACGCCGCACGCGGTGGCGGACCGCCTTGGCGCGCCTGCGAGGATCGAGCATGGCGGCGCAGTCGGTCGCGTGGCCGGTCGACTCGAGCATCGTGCGCCTACGCCCAGGTGACCGGGACGCGTAGCCCCGTCGCGGCCGACCGCACCGCGGCGAGCGTCATTGCAAGGCTCTTGATGTTGTCGTGGCACTCGCCCTTCGGGTCAGGTCCGCCGTCGAGAGCACGCACGAACTCGGCGAGAAAGCCGGAGATTCCCACCGGAGCCGTCGAGTCCGGCACGCCGAGGACCGTGCCCGACTCGAGCTCGGCAACAGGCGTCGATGCGCCATCCCACTTCGCGGTGCCTGCCGCGCTCGTGACGCGCCAATCCCCCTCCCACGACGTCTCAAGACCGGGCGAGCACCAGCTTCCCGCGTAGCTGAACCACTCGCCACCAGACAGCTCGAAAACCGCCGTGGCGCTCGCAGCCCCCCGATACCAGCTCCAGCTCGGGTTGTGCTCCTCGCAGTAGACCGAGACGGGGTCGCTGCCGACGATCCAGCGGGCGACGTCGAACGCGTGGATCGCCATGTCGACGACGAGCGGGCTGTCCATCTCCTCCCGGAATCCTCCGAAGTGCGGAGCACGGTAGAACCAGCAGGAGACCATCTCCGGGTGGCCGAGATGCTCCTCGACCAGCCGACGAAGCGCCGCCAGCGCGGCGTTGTATCGGCGGCTCTGGCTGACCGCGAACAGCGTCCCGGAGCGCTCCGACGCCTCGACGAGCTCACGTGCCTCGTCGAGGGTCACCGCCATCGGCTTCTCGCCGAGCACCGGCACACCCCGACGCGTCGTTTCACGTGTACCTCCCCCTCGCCCTCCGGCGGCGACGCCGGCATCCCCACCTCGAGCCTTCTTCCGCAAAACGCTTTGCCTGGTGCACGTGTCACGACGAGCGACTTGCGCCAGCCATCGGTCAGCTGCGCGGCGGGCGGCTCATGGCGTCCGCTCGGTAGCGAGCGAGCGAGCAGCACGTGCTCGGACCTGTCGGCCGTTCACGTGCGCTCCCGCGTGGGCGACCTCGCGTGCCGACGGGACGACGAGGAGCACCCACACGTCCTCCATCTCCGCCGGGACCTCGAAGGCGATCCCCGCAGGCCCCGAGGAGGCGCTGACGCTTCCGACGCGACCGTCAGCGAGAACGACGTTCGTCTCGCCTGTGAACAGGAGCGGAGCGCCGGCATTGCCCACGACGCAGACGAGCTCCTCGCACACCGGCGGGGAATCGCCCACGCGGCGACGGGGCACGATCGTCGGGAGCACGGCGCCCACGCGGAGGTATGCGGGGACATCGTCGAGCGCCGTGTGCGTGCTCCTCCAGCCGGGGCCCACGACGACGTCCCTGCCGGAGCACGGGAGCCATCGTCCCGGCGGGAACCAGACTTGCCGTCGGCCACCCGGGCGGTAGCAGGGAGCGACGAGGATGTCGGCTCCGAGCAGGTACTGCAGGTCTGCAGCCTGCGCGTCCGGCGAGCCCGGATGGTCGAGGACCATCGGTGCCATGATCGGCGACCCAAGGGTCACAGCCCTCGACGCTGCGGCATAGAGGTAAGGGTGGAGCCGGACGCGGAGCTCGGCCGCCTCGCGCACGAGGGTGAGCGCCTCGTCGCCGAAGTCCCAGGGAAGGCGCGAGGTGTCACCGTGGAACCGGCTAAGCGGCGAGAGCAGACCGAACTGCGCCCAGCAGACGAACAGCTCTGGAGTCGGCTCGCCGGTGAACCCTCCGATGTCGTGGCTCCAGAAGCTGTGCCCCGACATCGCCATCGAGAGCCCCGCTCGCAACGTCGCCGCTAGATCCTGCCATGTCGAGCTCGAGTCGCCCCCCACTGCGCGACGTGACGCTGGCCACCGGCCCATGTCGAGCGCGCCCAGACCACGGGGCGCTCGATGCCAGCCGCTCGCATCGCCGCCACCGCAGCGTCGTTGTAGAGCAACGCGTAGTGGTTGTGGAGCCGCTCCCCTGTCGTGCCGTCGTACGCGACGACATCGGTCGGTATCGCTTCGCCGAAGTCCGTCTTCAGGACGTCCGCGCCCTCGCCGAGCCTCGGCCGAACGAGCTCGGACCACCAAGCGGTCGCTGCAGGGTTCGTGAAGTCGACGACCGCGACATGCGGGTGGTAGTCGCCCCATAGGCTGCCCACCCATGCGGACCCGTCGAGGGCGCGCAGGAAGTAACCGCTCGCGGCACCCTCCTCGAAGACCGGGCTCTCCGTGCCGATGTAAGGATTGATCCACAGAGACACCCGGAGGCCTGCTTCGTGGATATCCGCGAGCAGCTTCTCGGGGTCGGGAAACATCTCCGCATCCCACTGCATGTCCGACCAGCGTCCGAAGCGCTGCCAATAGGTGTCGAGGCGGAGCACGTCGCAAGGGAAGTCGTGCGCCTCGAGGGCCGCCACCTTGTCCCGGACGCCGTCGGCGTCGTCACGAGCGAAGCCTGAGGACACCCACGGGCCGAACGCCCAGTGCGGCGGCAGCTCGGGCCCCCCGACGAGAAGCTGGTACTGCGCGAGGCAGGCCCGCGGCTCACCGACGAGCACGTAGTAGTCGAGCTCCTCGTCCGACACGACGACCGACCACGACCCCTGGCTGTCGTGGCACATGTCGAAGCGGACCGCTGTGACAGTGTCGACGAAGACGCCATAGCCGCGGCTCGACACGACGAACGGGATGTTCTTGTAGCTCTGTTCCGTGGCACAGCCGAGCGCGTCGTGGTTCCAGCACGTCACGAGCTGGCCCCGCTTGTCGAACCCCGTGAACTTCTCCCCGAGCCCGTAGAAGTGCTCGTCGGGCTCGGCAAGAAAGGTCTCGTGGAATACGACGCCACCGGAGGTGAGCCTCGTGAAGCCGAACGGGAGGACGACGAGCTGTCCGCTCGGGTCGACGGTCGCCCGGTCCTCGGCGAGGACGAGGTCGCCCGCGTGGATCACGAGATCGAACGGATCGAGCCTGACGGCGACTCGCAGTCCTCCCGACGACAGCTCGACCGCTCCCGTCGGACGGCTCACCTCGACATCGCAGTGCGCCAATGGACGCGCGAGCGCGTTGGGGCGCGCCGCCCCGCCGGCGCGGGCCAGAGTGCAGCGCAGGGCCGCAGGAGAACCTGCGAGCCGGAGCGTCAAGCGCACGACGCTCCCAACGACCGTCATGGCGTCAAGCACGACG
>DAHXNN010000041.1 GCA_027365385.1 Acidimicrobiaceae bacterium
CTCGCCGTGACGGTCGCCTTGCGCAAGCTGCGCCCGCCGCTGCCCGCGGACGTGTCGAGCGTCGGCGTCCGCATCACCCGCCGTCGCGCTGCCGACGTGCCGGGCGCTCGCTCTCGTCCGGGACGTGCCTGCTTCCGGGGACACGGCGCCCGGGGACACGGCGCCCGGGGACACTGAGCCCGGGGAGCGCGGACCCGCCGGGGCCGGACCCGAGCCCGGCGGGCACGGCTCGGCGGAGCCCGACCCGCAGCCGCCGTCGGAGACGGCCCATGCGTCGCGCATGCCGATATCTGCCCGCCCAGCGTCGCGGCGCCGCGCGGACGCCGAGCCGCCGCATCCTGCCCGTGGTCTGGAGCGTCCGTCATGAGCGGGGACCTCATCGAGATTCTCGGCCTGCGGGTGCTCGGGATCCACGGAGCCCTCGCGAGCGAGCAGGAGCAGCCCCAGCCGTTCGAGCTCGACCTTCTCGTCGAGACGGATCTCGTTCCCGCGGGGTATTCGGACGACCTCGGTACGACGATCGACTACGGCCGCATCGTCGACAGCGCCTTTCGCACCGTCGTGAGCGAGCACCACCAGCTCCTCGAGTCGCTCGCGGCCTCCGTGGCCCGGTCCGTGCTCGCCGAGGAGCGGGTCCTCGCCGTGACGGTCGCCTTGCGCAAGCTGCGCCCGCCGCTGCCCGCGGACGTGTCGAGCGTCGGCGTCCGCATCACCCGCCGTCGCGCTGCCGACGTGCCGGGCGCTCCGGCGTGAGGCCGTCGTCGCGCGCCTATGTCGCGCTCGGCTCCAATCTCGGGGACCGCGTCGCGTTCCTGGCGGGAGCGGTCGAGGGTCTGCGGGCGGTCGACCCGGACCTCGAGTGCTCGCCGATCTACGAGACGGCGCCGGTAGGGGGGCCGGGGGGCCAGGAGCCGTACCTCAACTGCGTCGTGAGCCTCCAGACCAACCTCGGTCCCCGTGCGCTGCTCGGCATCGCCCAGAGGCTCGAGACGGAGGCGGGACGGACCCGGGCACAGCGCTGGGGGGCGCGGACGCTCGACGTCGACATCCTTCTCTACGGCGACGAGCAGATCGCCGACGCAGACCTCGTCGTGCCGCACCCACGGATGTGGGAGCGGGCCTTCGTCCTCGCCCCCCTCGAGGACCTCGACCCGGCTCGGGTTCCCCGCGACTGGCGAGAGGGACTCGGCGGAGCGGACGTCGTCGCCGGACTGGTCCGGCGCGTCGACGGTTGTGCGCCATGAGGGCAATCGTCGCGAGCGGGGAGCTCGTCGCGGTGCTCCGGGCCGAGCGCTGTGCGGGAGCGAGCATCGGTCTCGTCCCGACGATGGGCGCCCTCCACGCCGGCCACGCCGCGCTCGTCGAGGCGGCGCGGCAGCGTCACGACATCGTCGTGGCATCGATCTTCGTCAACCCGCTCCAGTTCGACCGTGCCGACGATCTCGAGCGCTACCCGAGGGACCTCGGCCGGGATCTTGACGTCGCGGCCGGAGCCGGCGTCGACGTCTGCTTCGCTCCCTCCACGGACGAGATGTACCCCTGCGGCGAGCCTGTCGTGCGCGTCTGCGCAGGTGCGCTCGGTGCTGTCCTCGAGGGAGCCTCCCGCCCGGGACACTTCGACGGGGTCGCAACCGTCGTGTCGAAGTTGCTCGCGTTGGTGTCGCCCGATGCCGCCTACTTCGGCGAGAAGGACTACCAGCAGCTCGTCGTCGTCCGTCGGATGGTCTCCGACCTCTCGGTCCCGGTCGAGGTGGTCGGCTGTCCGACAGTGCGGGAGCAGGATGGCCTCGCGATGTCGAGCCGCAACAGCCGCCTCGCTCCTAAGGAGCGCAGAGCCGCGACCGTCGTGCACCGTGCGCTGCAAGCCGGCCGGGATGCCGTGATCGCAGGGTCTTCGCTCGACGAGGTCACCTCGACGATGGCCCGTACCGTCGAGGCGGAGCCGTGTGCTTCGCTCGACTACGCACGCGTGGTCACGCCGCAGCTGGGGGTGCCGCAGGAGCCGTTGTCTCGTCCGCTCCGACTCCTCGTGGCCGCATGGGTCGGCCAAGTGCGGCTCATCGACAACCTCGAGGTGGCCGCGTGAGCCGGTTCGTGGCCCGCGCCGGCTCGTCGGCGTGCGCGTTGCGTATCGGGTAGACCAGTACGCCATGCTGCTCGCTCTCGACGTCGGCAACACCCAGACGGTGGTCGGCGTCTTCGACGACGCCGCGGGCCGGCCGGCCGCATCGGTGCCGCGTCGCCCCGGGGAGCTGCCCGGACTCGTGCACAGCTGGCGTGTCGCGACCGTCGCCGATCGGACCACCGACGAGCACGCGCTGCTCCTCTCCGGGCTTCTCGGACTTGCCGGGTTGCGGGTCGCCGGGTCGCCTGGAGCACGGGTGGGCGCTGGCGGGGAAGCGCTCGGGGTCGTCGACGGCATCGCGGTGTCGTCCTCCGTCCCGGCCGTGACGGCGGCGCTGCGCCAGACGGTCCCGAGCTGGTTCGACGTGCCGCTCGTCGTAGTCGGACCCGGCGTGCGCACCGGCATGCCGATCCGTTACGACGATCCACGCGAGGTCGGCGCCGACCGGGTCGTGAACGCTGTGGCGGCGTTGGACCTCTTCGGCGGTCCGGCCATCGTCGTCGACCTCGGGACTGCGACGACCTTCGACGCGATCTCGGCCGCGGGAGAGTATCTCGGCGGGGCGATCGTCCCCGGCATCGAGATCTCGATGAACGCTCTCTTCGAGCACGCCGCGGCGCTGCGCAGGGTCGAGCTCGTGGCCCCGGCCGCGGTGATCGGTCGGACGCCTGTCGAGTCGATGCAGTCCGGTGCCGTCTACGGCTACGCGGCACTGGTGGAGGGCCTCTGCAGCAGGATCGAAGCCGAGCTCGGCGCGGCGACGGTCATCGCGACGGGAGGTCTCGCGGGTCTCGTCGTGCCCCACGCGAAGGTCGTGTCACACCACGAGCCATGGCTCACGCTCCACGGTCTGCGTCTCGTCTACGAGCGCAACAGCCGTCCAGGCACGGGGGAGACGTCGTGAGCGCCAGTGCGGGCGACGTCCCCTACCGCTTTCCCGGAACGGTTCCGGCCGCGTCGGTCGCCTCTGGCCGTGAGGCGCTCGCGCCCGGCGAGGGCTCGGGTGAGGTCGTATCCGTTGCGGGCAGGTTGATGCTGACGCGTCCGCAGGGCCGTGTCGCGTTCGCCGAGCTGCGCGACTGGAGCGGAGCGGTGCAGCTCTTCGCCGTCGCGTCCTCCACCGAGCGGTTCGACGAGCTCACGAAGCTCGCGCTCGGCGACTGGGTCGGCGTCACTGGCGAGGTCGTCCGGACGAAGCGGGGAGAGGTCTCGGTCCAGGTAGCGAGCTGGTCGCTGCTCGCGAGGACCCGTCACGGCTTCGGCGACAAGTGGCGTGGTGTCCACGACCCCGATCTGCGCTATCGCCAGCGCGAGGTCGACCTGTGGGCGAACGAGGGCGTCCGCGAGACGTTCCTCCTCCGGTCGCGCGCTGTTGCCTCGTTACGGCGGCTTCTCGACGAGCGAGGCTTCGTCGAGGTCGAGACTCCGGTGCTCCACCCGACCCCCGGGGGAGCGCTCGCGAGGCCGTTCGTCACGCACTACAACGCGCTCCACGCGGACTACTACCTGCGCATCGCCACCGAGCTGCACTTGAAGCGCCTCGTGATCGGCGGGTTCGAGCGCGTCTACGAGGTCGGGAGGATCTTTCGCAACGAAGGATTGTCTCCTCGGCACAATCCCGAGTTCACGAGCGTCGAGGTCTATCAGGCCTATGCCGACTACGAGGACATGATGGAGCTCACCGAGCAGCTCGTCGCTGGCGTCGCGCTCGCGACTCTCGGGACGTCCCGGCTGGTCTACCAGGGAAGGGACCTCGACCTCACACCTCCGTGGCGGCGCGCGACGATGTCGGAGCTGATCGAGGAGCGCACCGGCGCGGCCGTCGCCCTCGAGCTCGGTCGCGAGGAGCTCGCGCGCATAGCGTCGCAGCTCGGGGTCCCTGTCGCGGACGGCGACGGGCCCGGCAAGATCATGCTCGAGATCTACGAGAAGACAACCGAGTCCGAGCTGTGGGGACCGGTGCTCGTCGTCGACTACCCGCTCGAGGTGTCGCCGCTCGCTCGTGACCACAGGAGCAAGCCCGGCTACGTCGAGCGCTTCGAACCGGTCGTGGCGGGACGGGAGCTGGGCAACGCGTTCACCGAGCTCACCGACCCCGACGAGCAGCGCCGGCGCCTCGAGGTCCAGGCAGCGGGGCATGCGGCCGGGGACGAGGAGGCGATGGTCGTCGACGAGGAGTTCCTCCGAGCGCTCGAGCACGGCATGCCGCCCACCGGAGGGCTCGGGATCGGCGTCGATCGTCTCGTCATGCTGCTCGCCGACGCGGCGGCGATCCGTGAGGTGATCCTGTTCCCCGCGTTGCGTCCTGAGCGCCGCTCCGGCGAGGAGGACTCCGACCAGGCCTAGGTGACTGGTGTCGAACGAGTGTTCACCGTGAGGATCGGGCCTCGGGCGGCTGCCGAGGGTGCTCCGCATGTTCCGGGCGGCAATGCCCGCGATTGTGCCAACGCGGGCAATTCGTAGCAAGACGTGAGGTCTCCGGCGCCGGTCGTGCGGCGCTGGGACCCTCCAGGGCCTCTCATCGGGCCACCGCCCATCCTCCCGCTTCGGTCGATCGGGCCCCGAGCGTCGCGAGACGCGCGAGGTTGGCTGCGGCGGTGAGAAGGCTGAAGTCGGCTCCGACTCGGAGCTTTCCGCGTACCCTCGCGCGCCGGCCGCCGTGTCTGCGTCTCATCAGGTGGCCGAGCTTTCGCTCGACCTTCGGACGCGTCTGTCGGTAGTCGGCCCGCCATTTCGGATCGGCCTGCGTCGCGCGTGCCCGCGCGAGGGCGGCCTCGTTTACCCCGACGCGGACCTTCCGCCCGAGCCCTGACGTCGTGCACTGCGCTGCGAGCAGGCAGGTCGCACAGTGATCGGAGAACTTCGCGACGCCCGTGCCGTCGCGCAGCCGTCCGGTCTTCACCGTGACCTTCGCCGGGCAGGTCACCGTGTCGGCATCGAGGTCGATCACGAAACGGTCCTTCGCGAACAGTCCGTTCTTTCCGACAGGTGGCTGGGTCTTCAACTTGGAGTCGATCCCGGCGTCGGTGAGGCGGGTCTGCATCTCACCGGTCCCATAGGCCGCATCTCCATAGACCGTGGCTTGCTCTCGTTCTGATGCAGGACGGCCATTCTCGGCCGCATCGTCGCCGGCCGCATCGTCACTGGCCAGGAGGTCTTCGATCAGCTCCTCTGCGACGCTCGCGTCCCCGGCGTTGCCCGGACTCACCACGGTCGCCGTGATGATCTCGGAGTCCGGATCGATCGCGATATGGCCCTTGAACCCGTCGAACCCGTGGGCGGAGGTCTTGTGACCATGGCGGGTCTCAGGGTCGACCGTGGAGATGACCCGGTCCTTCGCGACCCTCCGGGCAATGGAGAACACCCCGTCGTCGGTTGCCTCCAAGTCCTGGCCGGTCACCGTCGCGAGCAGCGCCGCGGCCTGGCTCACCACCGCGTCCAGCTCGCGCCCGTCGAGCAGCGCGAGCAGCGCATAGGCGTCGTGCGCCCGACTGTCGACGAGCTGTGCTTGGGCTTCTCGGTCGTCCCAGTCGATCTGGGGCTTCGCTGAGCTCGCGTACTCGTCCCCGCTCGAGAGCACTGCCCACAGCTCGACGCGGAGCTCGGCGTCCGCGACTTTCAAGAGATTGCGGATCGCGGAGCGAATGAGCGTGATCGTGTCCATCGTCGCCACCGCGTCATAGAGCGGCGTCGAGTCAAGCACGCGCTTCTTGCCGACGAGACCGGCAGCCTTTGCGGCGTCGAGGGCGATCTCGAAGACGCGGTCGGGACGCTCCGATCCCCGAAGCCGTTCGCGCATGTCGACAAAGACCGTGTGGGAGAAGATCGTCCACCGCGAGGTGTCGTAGCTGCCGACACCTGCCGCATAGCGCCAGCGGGCGTCGAACGCGTAGCGCTCTGCTGCTTCGCGGTCCGACAGACCCTCGAGGCGCTGGAGCACCATCGCGGCCGCGACGACCGAAGGTGGCACCGAACGGCGACCTTCGTCACAGAACAGGTCCGCGAAGGCCTCGTCGGGAAACAGCCGGTCGCGCTCCCGGTGCAAAAACGCGTAGATCGAGTCGGTCGCGAGCGTCTTCTCGCAGAACTCGCTCATGTCGTCAAGCAGGTTGCCCTGGTGGTCTGCCGTTCCAAGGGTCATCGGTCGCTCCTCCAGGAGAATTCCAGCTATGTAATTCTCCTACATCGCGGCCCGGATCGCGAATCGAGAAGGACGCGAAAGACACCAGTCACCTAGGGCCCGTCACCGTGCTCCTGCGACCTCGGTCCTGCCACGGGCCGAGCCTGCCGCGCCGCGGTGGTCCCGGCCAGGCTCAGCTTGCCAGGGCGCGGGTCGAGCGCTCGAGGTCCTCGAGGAGGCTCGCAGCGAGCTGGACGAGCGCGGCCGGCACCGGTCCGTCGCCGAGGCTGCGAGCGGCGTCGATCGCGTCCGCCGCGTAGTCGCGTGCTGCGAGGGCGGCGGCGGCGATGCCCGGCGAACCCGCGACGAGGGCCCGGGCCTCCGATACCTCGTCCGGGTCGAGTGGATGACCGAGCAGCTCGCGCAGCGCCGGCCCGACCATGCTGTCCTGCAGGGCACGTTGGACCGGCAGGGTGTAGATCCCTTCGGCGAGGTCCTGGCCCGGAGGCTTGCCGAGCTCCTGCTCGCTCGCGAGCACGTCGAGCACGTCGTCGCGTATCTGGAACACCATTCCGAGGCACTCGCCGAAGGTCGTCAAGGTCTCGACCTGCTCGTCCGGAAGATCGGCGGTGATCGCCCCGATCCGGCAGGCAGTCGACATGAGGGCCGCAGTCTTGTCGGCAATCGCTCCGAAGTACTCGTCCTCGGTCCGCTCGACTCGGTACGCGGCCCGGACCTCTGCCACCTGGCCCTTGCACAGGCGCGCGAGCGTGGAGGCGAGCAGCCCCGCGACCTCGTTGCCGAGGCTCGCGGCGATCTCCGCGGAGCGCGCGAGGAGGAAGTCGCCCGCGACGATGGCGAGCAGGTTGCCCCATCTCGCGTTGACGCTCACCACGTTGCGCCGGCGCGTCGCCTCGTCCATCACGTCGTCGTGGTAGAGCGACGCGAGGTGGACAAGCTCGACGGAGACGCCCCCGAGAAGCGTCTCCTCGCTCGCCCCGGACCAGTCGTGCGTGGGCGAGCCGAGCGAGGCAGATGCGACGGTGAGGGCTGGGCGCAGTCGCTTGCCACCGGCGTCGATGAGGTGCGTCGCCAGCTCGTCGAGGAAGGGGTCGCCGAGCTCGACGACGCGATGCAGACAGGCTTCGATCCTGGCGAGCTCGGCGTCGGGCACCGCGAGCGCGAAGAGTTCCGGCGCGTTCACTTCCATGCACGATACGCCACGCTTCCCCGGATCGAGCAATGCCCAGCTCACGGGGGTGATCGGCGTGCACGGAGCCCGCGAAGGGCGCCACCGGCCAGCTGGTGTCAGGTCGAGGGACCCGCTCGATAGACTGAGGCCCAGGCATAGCCGTCGAGGGAGTCCGACTTGTTCGAGCGATTTACTGATCGGGCACGCAGGGTGCTGGTCCTGGCGCAGGAAGAAGCGCGCCTTTTGAACCACAGCTTTATCGGCACGGAGCACATCTTGCTGGGCCTGATCCACGAGGGCGAGGGCTTGGCCGCGAAGGCGCTCGAGTCTCTCGGAATCTCCCTCGAGGCCGTGCGGGAGAAGGTCGAGGAGACGATCGGCCCCGCAGGCTCGGCTCCGACCGGCTCGCCGCCGTTCACGCCGAGGGCGAAGAAGGTGCTCGAGCTCTCGTTGCGCGAGGCGCTCCAGCTCGGTCACAACTACATCGGGACCGAGCACATGCTTCTCGGTCTCGTGCGCGAGGGCGAGGGTGTGGCCGCGCAGGTCCTCCAGAGCCTCGGCGCCGACCTGCCTCGAGTACGCCAGCAGGTGATCCAGCTCCTCTCGGGCTACCAGGGGCGTGAGACCGCGAGCGCGGGGACGGGAGGCTCCTCGGGCCAGGAGACGCCAGCCGGCTCGCCGGTGCTCGACCAGTTCGGTCGGAACCTGACCCAGCTCGCCCGAGAGCACAAGCTCGACCCGGTCATCGGACGGGACCGTGAGATCGAGCGCCTGATGCAGGTGCTCTCGCGTCGCACGAAGAACAACCCGGTGCTGATCGGGGAGCCCGGAGTCGGCAAGACGGCCATCGTCGAGGGGCTCTCGCAGCAGATCGTGGCGAACGACGTCCCCGAGACGCTGAAGGGCAAGCAGCTCTACACCTTGGACCTCGGCGCGCTCGTCGCCGGTAGCCGCTACCGGGGCGACTTCGAGGAGCGGCTGAAGAAGGTCCTCAAAGAGATCCGCACCCGCGGGGACACCATCTTGTTCATCGACGAGCTGCACACCCTCGTCGGGGCCGGGGCCGCCGAGGGTGCGATAGATGCAGCCTCGATCTTGAAGCCGATGCTCGCCAGGGGTGAGCTGCAGACGATCGGTGCGACCACGCTCGACGAGTACCGCAAGCATCTCGAGAAGGACGCAGCGCTCGAGCGGCGCTTCCAGCCGATCAAGGTCGAAGAGCCCTCGCTCGCGCACACGATAGAGATCCTCATGGGGCTGCGCGACCGCTACGAGCAGCACCACCACGTGACGATCACCGACCAGGCGCTCGTCGCCGCGGCG
>DAHXNN010000046.1 GCA_027365385.1 Acidimicrobiaceae bacterium
GGGCGACGCGATCAACGTCGCGTCAGACAACCCTGCCGGCGCCGCGAGCATCCTCCAGCTCCAGGGCAGCGTGGTCCGGGCGAACCAGTACTCGGCGAACGCCGCAGACGGTGTGGGCTGGCTGAGCCTCGGCAACTCGACAGTGAGCTCTGTGCTGAATGTCATCCAGAGCATCAAGAGCGTCATCGAGGGCGTGAGCGGCTCGTCGCTGATAAGCGACCCAGCGACGATCACGAGCACCGCCGCGCAGGTCCAAGGTGCTCTCAGCCAGCTGCTCAACCTCGCGAACACCACGGAGGCCGGAGGCCAGCCGATCTTCGCCGGCACCGGCAACGCGACGGTCGCCTACAGCAACACCGGGGTCTATCAAGGCAACATGACGCCGCCGACGCGCACTGTTGCGCCCGGGACCCAGGTGGCTGTCGCGGTGGCGGGTCCGACCGTCTTCGGTGGGGCGACGTCGTCGGGAGGGAGCCCAACTTCGGCGTCGCCCTCCCTCCTTGGAAACGCGACGTCGCCCGGTGGTGCCCCCGACGTTAACTACGGCGTCCTCCAGCAGACCTACAACGACCTCACGGCTGCGGCTGCGGCTCTCGGGAATCCTGCCTCCGAGCCAAACACTGCGAGCTTCTACCTCGGGCAGGTCACGGGTACGGACCTGAACGCACTCAGCACCGCCCTCAACAACGCCGAGACCGCCGCTGGCACGCTCGGCGCGAACCAGCAGGCGGTCGAGGGCTTCTCGTCCCAGGCGACGGCGTCCGTCACCGCGTTGACGGGTCAGCTGGGTGCGGTCCAGGACACGAACATGGCCCAGGCGCTCACGAACCTCCAGCTCCAGCAGACCGCTTACCAGGAGGCGCTGTACGCGACCTCGCAGCTATCGACGGACTCGCTCGTGAAGTACCTGTGATCCGAGCGACCGAGGAAGACACGGGGACAATGACCGACCAGTTGACGCTGCCAGGACCGCTCGTGAGCCACGGCACGACCGAGTGCGTCCTGCACTTCGTCCGCCCGGTGATCGGGTTCCCCCTGAGCACCTTGTACTCGCTCCACAGCCTCGGCGAGACATACGCACCGTTCGTGGCGCTCACGTCGCTCGACGAGGAAGGGCTCACGTTCGTCGCTGTCGCTCCCGGCTTGCTGTTCGCCGACTACGTCCTCGAGATCCCCGAGCCGGACGTCGCTCTCCTCGGGCTCACCTCGGCCGAGGACGCGGACGTGCTCGGCCTCGTCACGCGCCGCAAGGGGCTCTCGCCCACCGTCAACCTGCTCGGCCCGGTCGTCGTCGACCGCCGCACGGGCTCCGCCCTGCAGGTCGTGCTGCAGGACTCTGCGTACCGGGTCGACGTCCCGGTCGACGGCGTGACCGCGCTCGCCGGCAGCTCGCCGGTCGCCTCGTCGTGGCGGAGAGGCGCCTAGCTCCGCCGGTGCCCGTCGGCGAGGGGGGCGCTCACGCCGGCCGGTGGGTTCACCAGCTCGGCGAGGTCGCCAGGGGCCCATACCGCAGCGGCCTCGTTCGCCTCCCGCATGGCGAGCCAGACCTCCTCCCGGTACACGCGAACGTTGTCCGGCGCCGCGATGCCGATCTTCACCTCGGCGCCTGACACCGCGAACACCGACACGCCGACCACGCCTTCGACGCCCGAGACGGTCGCGTCGAGCACCACCCGGCCCCGCACGATGGAGGCCACCTCGAGCTCGAGGCCGCGGAACACGAGCCGCTCGCCGACGGTCGCGTTGACCAGCAGGACCGCTCGCGCGTCGGTCGAGCCCGGCTCTGCGACGGCGAGGTGGGTCGCACCCGCCTCGTAGCGGACGGCAACGGGACTCTGGACCCCGATGCATGCTTCTTCCACGCTGGCGGCGACGCTCGCCACGACGACGGGTGTGGGGATCGAGGGTGCGCTGAACGCAATCCAGGCCCGGTGGTCGACGACGTCGGTGAGGGTGACCACAAGCCCGCCCTCGAAGACGATCGCCTCGTGGGCACGCCTGCGGAGCACCAGCAAGGGGCCTACCTCCCTCGATCGCCGTCCTCGGTCGGGACATACTACCGGAGAGGTCCGGCGGGGCGAGGGAGCCCGCGGGCGAAGAGCCCGCTTCGCCGTCGCTCGAGGGATCAGCCGATCTCCGGCGGCGTGCTCGCGGCGGCTGTCGCTCCCGGCTGCGGGTCGGTCTCCCAGAAGGCTGCCCGGGCCGCGAGCGCCTGCTTGACACGCCGCTCGATCTCCTTCTGGCGAGCCTCGCGGGCGTAGGCATCGACGGTGCGCTCGACGATCGAACCGACCGCCCCGCAGACGAGCAGCGCGAGCCCGAGCCTGACGAGTGCCGTCGCGACCGAGATACCGCCGGAGAACGCGCGCTCGAGCGAGGGGAGCGAGACGAGGATCGCCGCGACGACGACGAGCTCCATGCGCTTCACGCCGGGCATCGCGTGCTACCTCGCCCTCGCCGGTGTGCCAGCGTCCGCGAGCAGGTGCCCGACGGCCGCGGACCACGCCGCGGGGCTCGCCGGCATGCCGTCGAGACGCGCGACCGGAATGCCGGAGCGTAGGACGGCCGCCGGTGTCACCGTGAGGGCGATGCCGTCGAGGGCGAGCGCGTCGACGCCACCGATCGAGGAGGCGAAGTGCTCGACGTCCTCGGACTTGGAGATCGCGCTGACGACCGCCCACGTCGCGCTCGGCCGGAGCGCTCGCAGCACCTGACGCACCCAGGTTGCGCTCGCGCCCGGCGATGCGGCATCGACGGCGACGACCCCGACGCGGTCGCGACGCCATCCGGGCGCGAGCGCCGCGGCACGCGTCGTGTCGCTGACGGCGAGATCCGCAGGGAACGCGAACGGGGGAGGAGCGGGCGACGCGAGGGCGAGCTCGGTGCCGTCGAGGCCGAGCTCGTCCGCGAGCTCGCCTGCGAGCTCGAGCGCACGACCGAGCTCGCCGACGACGGCGAGCAGCGCTCCGGGGACCGAAGGGAGCGGTCGGGCGACAGGGAGCAGGGAGAAGACCGCTTCCGCGAGGTCCCATGCGCCGTCCACGTCCGTGGCACGGGAAAGAAGCTCCGGGGGGACACCGATAGCGAGGAGCCGGTCCGCGGCGCGAACGGTGCCGGAGGTCGCGCCGCCCCGAGCGTCCGTCGCGGGTGCCGCAGTGTCGCCGGGATCCGCAGTGTCGCCGGGTGCCGGCGAGGGCGAGTGGTTGGCCACCGCGGGTGGGTGGTGTGGCGCGAGCTCGCCGCGCGCCAGTCCGGAGCTCAGGTCGGCGTCGAAGTTGCCCGGCTCGTCGCCGAGCGAGCTCGCGACGCCGTCGAGCACATCGTCGAAGCTCCGGCGAGCCGGCCCGTGGATCTCGAGGACGTCCTCGGTGGTGTCGACGAGCCTCTCCAGCATCTCGGCCGGCGACGCGCTCGCGACCGGCTCGCGCGCTGCGTCCTGCGACGTGCTCGTGGCCGGCTCGCGCGCTTCGAGCGGCTCGACCTCGATGCGGTAGTGGAGCTTCGAGAAGAAGCCGTAGAGGCCGCCCTTGCGCACGCAGACGGGCTCGCTGATGCGCACCGAGGTCCCGTGCTTGCTCCATGCCTCGACGAGCAGCTGCTCGGGATCAGGTCCTTCAAAGACCAACGGTTGCGCTGACACCGGTCACCACTCCTGTCCGTTCGATCTGGACTTGCCTGCCGATCTCGTTCACCGACATGACGGCGAGCCGCGGGATTGCAGCCGCGAACAGCCGGGCGAGCGCCGGCCGCAGTGCGGAGCCGACGACGAGCACCGGCTCGCACCTCGTGCGCGTGGCGAGGTCGTAGAGCGAGCGGACCTCGCCGACGAGCTGCTCGGTGACGTGGGGCTCGACGCCGATCACCGTGCCGGTGTCGGTTGCTCGGAGCGAGAAGACGAGCATCTGCTCGAGCGCTGCGTCGACGGTGATCGCCGAAAGCGTCCCGTCCTGCGCGTGCGATGCCGTGATCATCGGGCCGAGCGCGGCACGGGCTGCCTCGACGAGCGACTCGTGGCTCTTGTTGGGCTGGCGCGCCCTGCCCGTGACGGCCTCGACGATGCGGACGAAGTCGACGATCGGCACGCCCTCGTCGACGAGGGCTGCGAGCACGCGGTGGAGCTCGACGAGCGAGACCTGGGCCAGCTTCAGCTCCTCGATCGCGGCCGGATCGCTCGCCTTCGACGCGTCGAGAAGGATCTGCACCTGCTGGACGGAGAGCAGTGCCGCAGCGTGCCGGGTCACGACCTCCGCGAGGTGGGTGATGATCGCGGACGACGGGTCGATCGGCGTGATGCCCGCGAGCGCGATCGCGTGCTCGCGCGTCTCCGCGGGGATCCACTTGGCGGGCAGGCCGAACGCCGGCTCTGTCGTCGCGATGCCGCTCAGCAGGTCGATACCCGGACCGATAGCGAGCATGCGGGCCGGATGGGCCTCGCCGCGGGCGACCTCGACGCCGTTGACGCGGATCGCGTAGGTGTTGGACGGCAGGTTGATGTTGTCGTGGGTCCGGACGGTCGGGATCGCGTAGCCACGCTCCAGGGCGATCTTGCGCCGCAGCCCGCGGATGCGCTCGAGAAGGTCGCCACCGTGCTCGGGGTCCGCGAGGGGAGTGACGTTGGGGGCGAGCTCCAGCTCGAGGCGCTCGGCGCGCATCTCGCTCGCGAGCGCCTGCGGGGTGTCTGTGGACGCGGGGGCCGCTGCCGCCTCGTCCTCGCCGAGCTTGCGCATCTCGAGCGCGTCGGCAGAGCGCCGCAGGCGCGACGCGAGCAGCATCAAGAGCCCGCCGATGATGAAGAAGGGCAGGTGGGGAAGGCCGGGCACGATCGCGAGCAGGAGCATCGCGGCTCCGGCGATCTGGAGCGCCCGTGGCTGGGCCCGGAACTGGTCGACGATGTTGTTCCCGAAGTCGGAGTCCTCGCCGACGCTGCCGCGCGTCACGATCAGGCCGGTCGAGATCGAGAGCAGGAGCGCAGGGATCTGCGACACGAGGCCGTCGCCGATCGAGAGCACCGAGTAGGTGTGGATCGCCTGGCTCATCGACAGGTGGTGCTCGAGGACGCCGATCAGGAAGCCTCCGAAGAGGTTGATGATCGTGATGATGAGCGCGGCGATCGCGTCGCCCCGGACGAACTTGCTGGCGCCGTCCATGTTGCCGTAGAACTCGGACGTCTCGTCGATCTCCTTGCGCCGGCGCCGCGCCTCCTTCTCGTCGATGAGGCCGGAGTTGAGCTCGCCGTCGATCGCGACGAGCTTCGGCGCCATCGCATCGAGCGAGAAGCGTGCCGAGACCTCGGACACCCGGCCGGCACCGCTCGTCACGACGACGAACTGGATGATGATGAGGATCAAGAAGACGACGATCCCGACGACGATCTGGCCGCCGATCACGAAGTTGCCGAAGCTCTCGACCACCGCGCCCGCGTAGCCGTGGAGCAGGACGAGCCGCGTGACGCTCACGTTGATCGCGAGCCGGAACATCGTCGCGATGAGCAGCAGCGAGGGGAAGCCGGAGAAGTCCCGCGCCTTGTCGACGTGCATCGTCATGAGCAGCACGACGAGCGCCGCGGAGATGTTGATCGAGAT
>DAHXNN010000057.1 GCA_027365385.1 Acidimicrobiaceae bacterium
GGCCAAGCGGCTCGGTCGGGACCGTGTCGTCACGGCCGGGACGGGAACGCCGCGTAGCGCGTGACGGCAGGAATGCTGCGCAAGCCTGCCCGTAGCTGCGGTGAGGATCTCGTCTCCTGCGTTGGCGTGCAAGAATTAGGACGATCTAGCAGGGACTTCACGGGGTCATCACGCAATCTTCGCGGGGCGCACATGGTCCTTCGTTAGCGTGGGTCACGTTGCCGAGCGACTCGGGCGCAGCGTCGCCGAGCGCCCCGGGCGCGGGCAGCGGCACGACAAGATATCGACATCTACATCGAGGATTGCGAGGTGAGGGTGTGTCTCAAGCACGCAGTAGCCCGATTGCCCGCCACGATCACGGGCGTACCCACAGAGGGCGGATCGCTGCCGTCACGGCGGCCGCGGCCGTGCTCGTCGCGACAGGCGCCGGAAGCCTCGTCTCCGTGGGAGTCGCCTCGGCAGCCAACCCCCCGGCAGTCCGGACCGCGGTCGTCGCAAATGCGACGGCGACCGCCGCGCCGAAGATCACGAGCCCGTCGTCGCTCACGGTCCACCCTGGCACGAAGGTGAGCTTCACCATCACGACGACCGGCACTCCTGTGCCCGGTCTCCTCGCGAGCGGGCAGCTTCCTGGCGGCATGACGTTCACCGCCGGCGGCAACGGCACGGCCACGATCGCGGGAACGCCGTCGCAGGGCTCGACGGGCACCTACAACCTCGACGTGACAGCGTCGAACGGCGTGACGCCGGATGCGTCGCAGACGCTCACGATCAGCGTGGTCCCGGTCGGCACCGTGCCGAGCTTCACGAGCCCGTCGAGCTACCAGCTCGCGTCGGGCTACTACCGGAGCATCGCCGTGGTCGCCACGGGGAGCCCAGTGCCGTCGCTCACGGCGAGCGGTGGGCTCCCTGCGGGGATGAGCTTCCAGGCAGGAGGCAACGGCACGGCGACGATCTCCGGGGTGCCCGGCCAGGACGGCACAGGAACGTACACACTCTATGTCACGGCGTCCAACTCCCTAGGTGTCGCCCACCAGACGTTGACGATCTCCGTCGTCCACGCCGAGCCCGTCACCTTCACGAGTCCAGGCTCGCTCACCATGCATCCGGGTGACTACACGGCCTTCACCGTGAGGACGAGCGGGCTGCCCGCGCCGACGATCGTCTCGAGCGGACGGCTGCCTGCAGGCGTGGCGTTCACCGCGCAGCCCGGTGGCACGGCGACGATCGCCGGCGACCCTCCCGCGACGGCGATCGGCACCTATGCCGTCGACCTGACGGCGACGAACGATCTCGGTGTCGTCGCCCACCAGAGCATCCGGCTCGTCGTGAACGAGCACAGCGCACCTGCCATCACGAGCCCGTCGAGCTTCGACGTGCGTGGCGGGACCTACGCGAAGCTCACCGTGTCGGCGACAGGCAATCCGACACCCGGCATCACCTTGAGCGGCCGCCTGCCGTACGGCCTGCACTACAAGGACAACGGCAACGGCACCGGCTACATCTACGGGACACCGGGGCGCACGATCTCCGGTGCCTACCCCGTGCAGGTGACGGCGACCAACGGCATCGGCAATCCCGCGCACCAGACGGTGGAGCTCCATGTCGCTCTCGCACCGACGATCACCTTCACGAGCAAGGCGTCTGTGGGGCTGACCGCTGGCAGGTACGGCAAGCTCGCGGTCCGGACTGTTGCCTCGCCGGCAGCTCGGCTGACGCTCTCGGGCCGGCTCCCGCTCGGCATCCGCTTCTTCCCGAAGTCCGGTGGTCTCGCCTACCTCGCCGGGACGCCCTGGAGGTCGGCCGTAGGCCGCTACGCCGTGACGATCGCAGCGAGCAACGGGACAGCGCGTCCTGTCTCGCAGCGGCTCGTCATCTCGGTCTCGTTCCCGCCGTCGGCTCCGGTTCTCTACGGCGCCCGGTCCCTCACCACGCGGGTGCACGCCTACGCGAAGCTCCGTATCGTGGCGACGGGATCACCGGTGCCGCGGTTCACCTTATCGGGACGCCTGCCAGCAGGCCTGCGCTTCGTCGCACCTCCGGGTCACCGGGTGGTCTTTGTCGCCGGGCGCCCGTGGGCGTCGAGCGCCGGTGACTACCAGCTGGTCCTCACGGTGCAGAACGGTGTCGGGCAGCCCGTCCGCGAGGAGCTGAGGATCGTCGTGCTGACCTAGGCCGGATGCCCCCCGGTGGCAGCCCGAATCTCGGCAGGAGAGATATCGCGTCATCTAACATGAGAAGGTCAAGAGGATCTTGCAAGGGGGGGGCGCGGATCATGACCATGCGGAATGTCCGAGGCAGCTCGTTGCGTCTTGTGGTCTCGACGCCCGTCGTCAAAGTGCTCGCCGCGACGTCGCTCGTCCTCACAGCGCTCCTCACCGGGCTGTCGTCGCCTGCGATTGCAGCAAAGCCGGGCACAGGTGGTGGAGGTCACACCGGTGGTGGCGGGACAACCTCCGCCACGACGGGGAACGACCTCTCCTACCCGGCGTGCGGCAGCACCTTCCCGAGCGCACCAGCGTTTGGCATCGTGGGCGTGGACGGGGGGCTCGCGAACGACCTCAACCCCTGCCTCGGTCCGAGCTCGTCCTACCCGAGCTACAGCGAGAGCGAGCTCTACTGGGCCATGGCCAGCTCGACCGGTGCCACGACGCAGCCGAAGGCGTCGCTCTACGTGAACACCGCCGATCCTGGCGATCTCTACAACGGGACCCCTATCGCCGACTGGCCGACGTCGTCGATCAGCTCCGATCCCTATGGCAGCTGCACGACGACGACGGTCTCGACCACTAGCGGCGACGAGACGCTCGGAGCGAACACGCCGGGCTGCGCGTGGCAGTACGGCTACGACATGGCGACACAAGACGTGTCGTGGGTGGCGGGCGCTGCCAGCGCGATCGACCTGCAGCAGTCGGACGCCGTCGTTCCCGCGTCCGCGTCGGCCTACCCGTGGTGGCTCGACGTCGAGACGGTGAACACCTGGCAGGCCGGGACGAGCGGTGAGGAGATGAACGTCGCGGACCTCGAGGGCATGGTGGCCGCCCTGCAGGCTGCCGGTGCCTCGACGGTCGGGGCGTACTCCACCTCGTCCCAATGGGACCAGATCACCGGCGGGACGACCTCTTCGACGCTCTACGGCATCCCGGACTCGCTCTTCGGCATCCCGGACTGGATCCCGGGCGCGAAGACCGAGTCCGGAGCGGTGTCGAACTGCGGCCAACCGTCCTTCACCGGGGGCTCCGTCTCCCTGACGCAGTGGTCCGGGCATCCCGACGACAACGACTACGTGTGCTGAGAGCCTACGGCGTGATCCGGTAGGACGCGACCGTCCACGCGAGCACGGGCACCGCGTTGTGGAACGGGTAGGCGAACGTGAGGTTTGGCCCGCCGTCGACGGTCCAGCAGCCGAGGATGAGCGAGCCGTAGAGGTTCATCGCCTTGTTGCCCGTGTCGACGAAGTCCGCTGCGGGCGCGTAGAGCGAGCCGTCGTACCAGTAGCTCGAGCTCCCGCCGTCGAGAACGCTGCCGACCGGAGCCTCCCAGTAGATACTCAAGCTCCCCGGGTCCCCAGGTGGTGGAGGCGGTGGCTTTTCGTTGTTCTTCGTCGACAATGTGCTCGACGTGTTCACGTTGCCGCCGATCGTGAGCGAGGTGTCGGTGCCTGGCGGGTTCGACGGGCACGCTGTCGGCGTCGACGGTGCGGTGATCGCACAGCTAGTGCCGGACCCGCAGCTCTTTGCGAGGATGAAGATGTTCACCGTGCTTTTCACCGTGCTGTTCACCGTGCTGTTCGCGAGCGCCGTGTAGTCGAGGTTCCCGATTGTGACGTCGTTGCTGTTGAGGTAGTAGTTGCCCGACGGGATGCTCGACAGGCCGAACACCGACGTGCTCGTCGAGATCGTGACAGGGCCGCCGTTCGACGAGCAGTCGAACACCGTGCCGAGACCGTCGGGACTGTCGTTGGTCGAGGTCACGCCAGAGGCGCTCTGGAGCGACGAGTCGATGCCGGTGGCAGGTAGGGGACAGAACTGCGAGCCGCCGACCGTCGCGAAGTCCGAGCTCGAGCTCGCGTCGATGCACGGGGCGAACGCTGTCGAGAGCTGGCCCGGTGCGCACATCGTCGGGGCAGTGGGCTCGAGGTTGCTCGACGAGGACGTCGCTCCGCAGCTCTTCTGCTGGAACCCACCCTCGCCCGTGATCGTCACGGTCCCTCCGGTGCCGCCGTTGCAGGACAGGTAGGAGGACTGGCCACCGCCGAACAGCACCGAGCCGGTGGCAGCTGTCGAGCCGCCGACGGTCGCGACGGCGGCGTTCGCGATGGAGCCGTTGAGCGTGAAGCCGCTGACGCCGAAGAACCCGTAGGAGCTCGCCTCCTCGTAGAGCGTCGCGGTGATCGTGCGCGACTCGCCAGCCGCGACGCCGTAGGAGGTGAGCTGGAGCTCGTTCGTGACTCCTTTCGGGAGCGTTCCGGTGACCTCGGAGACGACGTAGTAGCGAAGCCCCGGTGCCGCTGCGCCGAGCGGCTCGGTACCGGCGGGGGAGCACGACGCACTCGTGAGACTGCTCGGCAGCAGGTCCGCTGGTGGGGTCCCGACGCAGAAGCTCGTGGCGTTGTCGCCCATCTGGTCCAGGCGGAACAGCGCGTCGCTCAGCCCGGCATGTGCCTGCGCGACTGCCTCTGCGCCCTGCGCGGAGCGTGCGGCGGTCGGCAGGCCCCCGATGACGCTCGTGACGCTCACGGCGACGAGCATGGAGAGCGCGAGCACGATCACGAGAGTGAGCACGAGGCTTCCCTCGTCCGAGCGCGACCTTGTCAGCATGCCTGCACCTCCACGGCTCCCTGGTTGGGCAGAGAGACTGCGAGATCGACCGCGTAGCTGATCGCCTGCCCGTTCGAGCGCGTCGTCACGTCGATCCCGAGCGAGGTCGCGCACGCTGGGGCCGCCTGGTTGACGACCGTCGTGGACGGCGGTGTCGTCGCCTGGGTCCCGGAGTACGTGGTGAGGTCCTGGTGGACCTGGAACATCGTCCCGGCCGGGTCGACGACGTCGAGGAGCTTGATGCCCGGCTCCCACGCCGGGGGGCTGTCGTTCGCACAGTAGCTGTAGCGGGTGAGCGAGTGGTTCGTCGGGTCGTATGCCCAGATGAGGTTCGCGCTCATGGGAGACGGGAGGAAGGGTGAGGGGACCGTGCCAACCGTGGCGGGCGGGGGGTTCGAGCACGGGCTGAACGTCGCTTGCGACTCCTGCATCGCGATGACGTCGGTGGGCGTCGTACCTGCCGTGCCCGAGCTCGTGACCGCAGGTGGCGAGGGATCCAGTGTGAAGCTCGACGGGACGACGAGGAGAGGGTCTGCAGAGCGCACGTCTGCCTCGAGGATCCTCATCACGCCGTGGAGACGCTCCTCGCTGACCGAGAGCGTACGGGAGTCGACCGCCGAGGACGAGAAGGCGTGGTACAGCGAGAGCACGACGGTCGTCACGACGGCAAGGAGGGCCATCGTGACGAGGAGCTCGACGAGCGTCATCCCGGCGTCTGCCGGGACACGTGCCGTGACGACC
>DAHXNN010000062.1 GCA_027365385.1 Acidimicrobiaceae bacterium
CGAGCACGGGGCGAGCCGGCTGGGCATGACGCCTGCCCGTTACCGCTCGGGCGGGGCGGGCGAGCGGATCGGCTACACGTCGATCGTCACGCCGATCGGCGTGGTCGTGGCGGCCAGCACCGTCCGAGGGGTGTGCGCGGTGCGGGTGGGTTCAAACGAGGCGGCGCTGGTGGCAGAGGTCGCCGCCGAGTTTCCTGAAGCGCTCGTCGAGCGCGACGACGACGGGCTCGGTGATCTCGCGGCGCGCCTCGCCGGCGCGGTGCGAGGTGACGACGACGCGACACTGCTCCCCGTGGATCTACGGGGGACGGCCTTCCAGGTCCGGGTGTGGGAGGCGCTACGCGCCATTCCGGCCGGCCAGACCCGCTCCTACTCCGACGTCGCAACAGAGATCGGCGCCCCGACAGCGGTGCGAGCGGTCGGGGGGGCGTGCGCTGCCAACCCGGTCGCGCTGGTGGTGCCCTGTCACCGGGTCGTGCGCCGGGACGGGTCGCTGGGCGGCTACCGGTGGGGGGTCGCTACGAAACAGGCGCTCCTCGACGCCGAGGCCACCAGCAGCACGCCATGACCGCCGCACCCGTCGTCGCCGCGGAGCGACCCGCCAGCGACACCTGGAGCTTTCCCTGGCCGGCGTCGTTCGTCTTCCTGGGTGCCATCTGGGGCTGCTCGTTCTGGTGGATCAAGCTCGGGTTACGAGCCGTCTCGCCGGTCGACGTGGCATTCGCCCGACTGACTGCCGGCGCCGTCGCCCTCCTCGTCGTCGCTGCCCTCACCCCGCTCGCCACGCTGCTCGCCGCACTCACCATCTTCGGTCAGCAACGACCCAACTCCAAGATCATCGCCGGGCTCGCGATCGGCTTCGCCGGAGTGCTCGTCGTCGTTGGCGTCTGGCATGGCCTCGGCCGGGGCCAGCTGCTCGGGATCGGCGCCTGCCTGGCCGCCGTCGCCTGCTACGGCATCGCGTTCCCCTACTCCCGTCGCCACCTCACCGGCCTGGCCGACCCACCCGTCGCGCTCGCCACCGGCCAAGTCCTCTGCGGCGCCGGCCAGCTCTTGCCCTTCGCCCTCGTCGCCGGCCACGTCCACCAGCACATCCCGGGGTCGTCGCTTCTCGCGCTGGCCGCCCTCGGCGTCCTTGGCTCGGGCATCGCTTACATCTTGAACTTCCACGTCGTCAACCACGCCCCGGCCACCATCGCCAGCAGCGTCACCTACCTGACCCCGTTCTTCGCCGTCGTCGTCGGCGCCGCCTTCCTCGGCGAGGCGGTCACCTGGTACGAACCTGTTGGCGGCGTGCTCATCCTCGCTCGTGCGGCCATCTCCCAAGACCGCATCCACCGCCGGCGCAAGGAGTCATCCGCAACGCCATCTAGCGACTCGATCCCGTAGAGCGATCCTGACATGGGAACGAGCCAGCCCCTGCGCCCGGCTCGGTCCATGGATCGCCGATGGCCAGACCGGAGCACCAAGGGAAGTGCTTGCAACAACAAGCGCTAGCGGCGCCTGAGGTTCCCGCCATCGGACGGTGTCGCCGGTGTCAGTCGCCCAGCTCAGGCTGATCTGGGCGTGGTCGCTCGTCCTGGTCGTGACGGGATCGGCGCGTGAGCTCGGGGGCGATGAGGTCCACCGCCGGAAAGTAGGTCCGATAGCGCGCCACGTCCCGTGTCAGCAAGCGATACCTACGCACCGCGGCATGTGCACCGATGTAGAAGTCCGGAAGCGGGGCCGTCTTCTCGCCGCCTCGGCGACGGTACGCCAAGAACACCTTGCCAGCAACGAATCCTGCCTCGAACGGTAGCGCCTCGCGTTGGAGATCCTCGCGTTGGAGATCCTCGATGGGAAGGGCATCGTCGAGATCCTCGATCCTGTCGAACCCGGTTGAAACCTCTGCATACACAATCGGGTTGATCACGATCGGACCGCCGTCTCGGGCCTTGGCGAGAGCATCCTCCGACCACGTCGCCCAAGAAGGGTCCTCCGTCACGATGTCGAGCACGACGCCTGAATCCACGAGCGTGACCAACCTCTCGCCGACGAGTCACAGGGCAGCGCGAGGCTCAATCGCCACGCAGCAACTCCAGCAGCTGATCGGTGCTCATCGTGGTGGTCGCCCTGCCCCGCATGTGTCGAACCAGTCGCTGGCCACGAGTCAGGCTCGCGTCCACCTGGACGATGCGTAAGGTATCGCCGTCCTCGACGACGTCCACCTCGTCA
>DAHXNN010000063.1 GCA_027365385.1 Acidimicrobiaceae bacterium
GTTGCGAGCTCGGCCCCAAGCTCGCGGGCCGCGTCGTCGCCTCGAGGCTCCACGGCCTCGGAAGGCGTATCCTCGCCCGCTCCGACGTCCGGCGCGTCATCGGAGCGGCCTCGTACGAGAGGCTCGATCCCGAGTCGGCTCTGAGCATCTTTTTCGAGGTCTGTGCCTCGCCGACCACGGCGTGCCCCGACGCTCTCGGACCCGCCCGTCACGACCTTGACGATCTCATAGCTCGGATCGATCGAGCCCGACTACAGGATGCTCCGCTCGAGACGCTCCTCGATGAAGGCGAGATCGCCGTGCTCGCCGCCTGCGAGGCGACGAAGACACGGCGCAGAGTCATCGATCTCACCGATTCGCTCACCCTTGCCGTCGAGGCGCTCACCCATCCAGTGCTGAAACGAGCGCTCAGGTCGCTGTACGACGCGGTCCTCGTCGACGAGCTGCAGGACTCGAATCGTCTGCAGCTCGCGATCGTCGCGGGCCTCGGAGCACCGATCACCGCTGGCGTCGAGGACGCGGCCCAGGCGATCTACGGCTTCCAGGGCGCAACTCCCGACGTCAGGGCTGCCTGGCAGGAGATCTTCCCTACCGCAGTCCACTACCGCCTCAGTGCCTCCTATCGCTGCCCGGCGCTCGTCGTCGCGGCCGCGAACGGCCTCCTTGCTGCGATGCCCGGTGATCACGAGCCGATCATCACCGCTCGTGAGGTGCCTGGAGAGCTCGTCTTCGCAGAGCTCTCCGACCCTGATGAGGAGGCGTCGTATGTCGTCGACGAGATCGCCGCGCTGCTGGCAGGCGCTTCCTGCGCTACGAGCGACATCGCGGTCCTTGCACGGATCGCGCGCGACCTCGATCCGGTCCGCGCCGCACTGCGCCAGCGGACGATCCCTGTCGCCACGACGACGTCGTTCTTCGACCTGCCTGAGATCACGACGCTCCTCGAGGCTTGCCACCTCGCGTGCTCACCAGGCTCCGTTCTCGCTGCGGCACGCCTTGCCTCGTGGCCCGGAGGCCCACGAGTGGCTCGTCTCTACGACCTCGTTAAGGACATCGCCCGAGCCGGTGGCCCGCCCGATGGCTACGAGATCCTCGCGACTCGCCCCGACACAGCCTGGGGCCTACGAGCTCCTCGTCCGGCCTGTGCTCGACCACCAGACCCGCCTCGAGCCAGAGACGCTCTTCGAGCCCCTCCATCAGCTCGATCTGACGGGCCACGTCGCGGCAGAGCAGCTTGCTCGTCTCTCGAGCATCGTCGAGCGGTTCGTTACGATAGCGGCTCGTTGTCGCTCGCTTCTCAGCCTCGAGGAGCTCGTCGAGCATCGACGGGCCGACGAGCAAGGACGAGACGGCGTCACGCTTTCGACGGTCCACGGTGCCAAAGGCGGCGAGGCGAAGGTGGTCTTCGTCGTCGGCGTGAACGAGGGCCGCTACCCCCATGCCAAGGCACGCACCGTCGCGGAGGTCGACGAGGAGCGCCGCGTCCTCTACGTTGCGCTGACGCGCGCGATCGAGCGGCTCGTTATCACCTCGGTCACGATGCGAGACGGTCGCTTCTGCGATCCGAGTCGGTTCCTCACAGAGATGCGCGGTGCGCACGGGATCGGCGGGCACCTATGACGGCCCAGTGCTCGGGTCGGTGTCACCAGCCGCAAGGTAGGCAGTGACCCCTCTGCCGTCTCGCAGTGCCGTGTCGAAGTGCCGCTTTTTGTAGTGGAGTCGGTAATCGTGGGGTTGTAGCCCGCGTCGTCCCTGGTGGGCGCGCCCCCCATGGGGCTGCCTCGGTGCCGAAGTGCCGACTCCACCTGTTCTCGAAACTTTCGGCCGACTGGCCCGGGTTCCGGTAGGCCCCTTCAACGGCCCTGGCCCAGCCACGAGGGCGAGCAGCCTACCGTGGGCTACAGCTCTTCACCAACCGATCCCAAGGAGGAGCGCCGGTCAGGCGGTCTCGGCGAGTCGGCCAACGAGGCTGCGGGCGACGGCGTCGGCGATGGCACCTCGGGACTGGTCGAGTGCCTTGGCCACCATGGCGACAAGCTCGGGCGACGCTTCGGCCGCTTCGGCGGCCTCAGCCCGCTGGAGGCCCTCAAGGATGAACCGGCGGCCCAGTTGGGTAGTGCCCTCGCCGGTACGGTCGGCAAGGGCACGGAGCCGGTCGATGTCGACACCGGCGATGCGCACGGCCATGGTCGACTTGGGCTGCCCGTCGTCGGGCCGCTGCGTGAACCGGAACGCCTTGGCGGGGTCCAAGAGGTGCTCCTCCTCGTCAAGGGCGGTGGCCTCAGCTTCGTAGTCGTCTCGGCTGGTCATTGGCATACCTCCTCGTAGTTGCGACGTTCCCGGTCGGTCATTGGCCGGGCGGTGACCACGTAAGCGTCCCCGTCAGGGGTCGCCGGGTCGAGGATCACCACCAGGTGCCGCCCGGCGATGGTGCGGCCCCAGATCACGAGCCGCCCGGGCCGGTGGCTGTCGTCGGTCTGGGCCAGCGTGTCGGCGCCGGCAAGGACCTCCTCAACCTCGAGACAGGTGACGGAGTGGCGGGCGATGTGCGCCTCGTTGTGCTGGTCCCACATCGCCCGGGGCGTCTCCACACCCACAGAGTGTATCACGTTCGTATGCCGCCAGCAGGCGCCGACCAGGTGGGGTTGACCAAACGGCTGCCTACCTTGCGGCTGGTGACACCGACCTGAGCACTGGGCCATGACCGACACCCGACGTCATGACAACCGTCAGTGCGCCGGCGGCCAGAGCTCGGCCCCGCGCGAGAACCACCGCGGATCGATGAGCCCCGAGCGGTGCTCGCCCCACGAGATGCAGACGACGCGGCTCTGGCCTCGCCCGATGCCAAGGGCAAGGCGCGCCTGCTCAGCCCGCGCTCGGTCGTCACCGAGATAGCCGTCGAGCACACCGTTGACCGGTGCCCACCCGTCGTGCACGCCGAAGAGGATCGCGACGTCTCCGCGCACTCCTCGCGTGAGCTCGACCGCCGCCATGAGAACAGCATCTCGCCGCAGGAGCAGCGGGACCTCGCTCCGGCGGTGCGCCGCCGAGAACAGATGCCACGCCGCGCGACGTGCGTCGACCGGGCAGGACGGGTCGGTGAGGAGAAGCTGCGCAGCCGGGCTCGCCTGGATCCGCTGACCGCCCGGACGCCTGTCGGGGAGCTGGCGCTCGATCCGGCGAGCGAGGTAGCGGACCCGCGTCTTGCACAACGCATGATCGGCCTCGAACCTCGCCCAGGTTGCGAACAGCCCGCGCAGCTCGAGCCCGCCCGATCCACAGCCGTCGAGCAGGTCAGCGGCGCTCTCGAGCTCGTGGACACCGAGCCGGCCAGATGACAGCAGTGCAGGCGATCCGAGCTCGGTGTCGAGCCGGCAAGCAGCATCGGCGAGGACGACCTCGGGTTCCTCGACGCGCGCTCGGCGTGGCAGCGCGACGAGGTAGGCGCGGAGAAAGGCCAGCAGCGCGTCGAGCGGCATCTCGGGCGCGTCTCGCGAACCCGCAGCGCGGCGCCTCGGCTGTGGCGGCACACCACCGTTCAAGAAGCGCAGGTAGCACTCATAGCGCGGGCCGCCGAGCCGGGTTGGCGACGAGGCGTCGTCGAGCGCGAGCCCCGCCTGGTCAGCAGCTCGGAGGAGCCCAGACGCGTCAACCCAGCCAAAGGTGGCGACAAGGACCGTCTCGCGCTCACGCGCGAGCAGGTGGGAGAGCGCGGCACACTCCTCGAGCTCGTCGGCGTCGCGATCGCCGGTGAGCATGCCATCGTCGTCTGGACGCGCGTGGGTGCGCGCGAGCGCTTCGGTGACGAGGCGACGCGCCGCTCCCTCGCTCGAGAAGACGAGGAGGCGCGCCGCGTCGCGAAGCGTCGGCACACGTCCTCCGGTGAAGCAGATGCCACCATCGCCTACACCAGTCTCGTCGGAGGACGATCGAGCAGTGATCCTCGTCGGGCTAGACGAGCACACCGCCTCCTCGAGCTCGCACAGCTCGCTCGTCCGGTAGCTCGTGTCGAGGTGCGAGATGTGTGCCGCGAGATGCGGCACGCGTTCGAGAACAGACTGCCCACCACGTCTCTCACCGAGCTCGAGACGGTGCGCGCCCGCGACGACCTTGGTCTTTCGCGCGACGAGGTCGAGGAGGTCGAGAACGACCTCGTCGTGACACTCGAGATCGTCGATGCCAACGCCCGAGAGGCTCGACAGGCCCGCGACGAGCCGCTCGAAGCGGCGGCCGGGCTCGACGACAGCTTCACGCGCCGCTCGCCTTGCTCGTCCGAGCGATGGCACGAGAAGCGCCTCGCCACAGCCGCTCTGTCGAGCCGTCGCGACGAGGTCGGCCTTCGCGCTCGAGTGCAGGTAGCGCCAGAGCGTATCGCTGTCACCTGGATCCTCGAGCGTCGCGCAACCTGGCTCGAGAGCTCGTTCGAGCGCGGCCGCACAGCAGCAGAGCACGCTGGCCGAGATGTCCGGTGCGTCGCGCGCGAGCTGGAGCGCGGCGCTCGCGCGGGCAAGGCGCGTCCGGACGACGACGAGCGCCCGCGCCCCCTCTGTCGCACGAGCCCACTCGGCGACCTGGCGAAGCAGAGCAGTGGTGATCCCACTTGCTGTTGGCCCGACGGCCAGCACAGTCCGTGCCGTCGCAGCTGGTGCGACGTTGCCGGCGCTCATCGCTCATCGCCTTCTTTGGCGCCGACCACGTGCTCGTCGCCATCGGCGACGACCTCGTCGTCCTGCTCGACATCACGGGAGACAACCGTCGCGTAGCCGGGCGGCACGACGAGCGGCGCAAGCGTCGCTAGCAGCGCGCTCCGGGCATCGTCGCCCACGCCCGTGAGATCGTGGCGTCCGGCCCCCGATCCTGGTGCAAGCCCGAGGGTGTCGTGAATTGCCCGCGTCGCGATCACATAGGAGTCCCAGATCACCCGGTCGCCCTGCTCCGCGAGCTCGAGCACTGCCGGGGTGAGCAGCCGGAGCACCTCGCCTGGATGAAACGAGCGCTGGCGAAGTGCGCGGCCGGCCCGACTCGCGGGAAGCCCCGGGAGGGTGGTATCGAGCATCTCGGCTTGTGCGAGCTCACGGGCCCAGTGTGCAAGGCCAGATGCGCTGATCGCGACGCGCCGGTCACAGGGTCGAGAAAGACGGGTCTCGACTTCCGTGCTCGCACGCCGGATCTCGCGATGCACTGCAACCAGCGAGAACAGCTCGCTCGCATCGAGCCGCCGCAGTGCTGGCTCCGCGTCCAAGGCCAGGCCAAGCAGGTCGCTCTCGTCGCCTCCGTCGAGACCGACACCACAGATACGTCGCGAATGACCCGCTGCGACGATCTCGATGATCCTCAGGTGCCGTGCTGCACGAAACGCCGCGACGTCTCGCACGGACAGCCCGAGTGCGACGAGAAGGAGGTGGATCCCTCGAAGTGCTGGCCACCTGGCCTCGTCCGCGCAGAGCTCGAGCCAGATCCGGCGAGACTCGTCGGGGATCCTCCGCAGTGGCGAGCCGCCGCTCGTCGCGCTCCGGCCGAGCGTGCGCCCGCCGACAGGCCGGCCCCAGTCGTCTCGCCCCACACCTCGTCCTGCACTAGTTGCCATGTACGTCTCCCTCCCGCTCCTCGATCTCTGTTGCTATTGGCTGCTCGAACGAGCGGTCGCATGAGTCCTCGCACAAGCTGTCGTGCAGCTCATCGCGGGTTGTGCGCGAACGAGATGCTTGGCTCGAGCCGCTCAGCTCTCGTGTGCAGCGAACAGCTGCAGCGCTCGGTGCGACCGCCGGCAGTCTGCGTCGAGCGCCTGGGCGCGCCGAAGCGCTGCGTAGACGAACGTGGAGGTGATCTCGTCGTGGAGGAGCAGCGCATCGACGATCGCCTCGAGCCCCGGTGGGACGACCGCAGCAACGGCCTGCACGCGGCCATGGCGCAGCCTGTAGAGGACGGCGCCGGGAGGAACCGGGAGGCCGAGCGCCGCGACGGCACGATCGACGTCGTGGGCGCGCGCCTCCATCGCTACGAGACGAGCGTCGGCAGTCGCGTCCCCGCCGCCGTCGAGCCACGCTGGCGAGAACCTCGAGGCCCCGATCCCGGTTGGACACGCACCGACAAGACCGGGACGCGTCTTTCCCCCTCGACCAGGGACGTAAAGCTGCAGGTCAGCACCGCAACGCCCGACGTCACCTGGCCTCGCCGCGGCCATCGCGATCGGCCGGCAGCCGAAGAGTACGAGCGCAACGACGAGACGCCACATCGGATCGTCGCGTCCATGGACGACATCGCCGACCGCGAGCCAGATCCCGATCCACTGTGGCGGG
>DAHXNN010000064.1 GCA_027365385.1 Acidimicrobiaceae bacterium
TCACGCCGCACTCGCCCCCGAGCCGTGGTCCGACCTGCTTCGTGCCGTCGGTAACGCCGTCGACGAGATCGGCGGCACGCTTGTCGCCGCCCACGAGACGACCTGCACGACGGCCGAGACGCCACGTCGATGACCGCGCACTCGCACGGCTCTCGTGGCGCTCGGCGCGTGCTCAGCCGTCGAGCGCGCCCACGGCGGTGACGAGGACGTCGAGAGCGTCCGCGAGGAGGCTCTCCTCGATGACGAGGGGCGGAAGGAGCCGGACCACGTTGCCATAGGTGCCGCAGGTGAGCACCACGACGCCGTCGCGGTGGCACCTGTTCGCGACCGACCGGGCGGCGGCGGCGTCGGGCTCCGTCGTCCCCGGTCGGACGAGCTCGATCGCCTGCATCGCACCCCTGCCCCGGGCGTCCCCGACGGACGGGCTCGAGGACCGGAGCGCTGCGAGGCGCCCGGCGACGATCGCGCCGACCCGCCGCGCTGCGGCGGGGAGGTCGAGCTCGCGCATCGTCGTCAGGGCACCGAGCGCGGCTTCGCAAGCGACGGGGTTGCCCCCGTAGGTGCCGCCGATTCCACCGGCGTGCACGGCGTCCATGATCTCCGCTCGTCCTGTCACGCCCGCGAGCGGCAGGCCGCCGGCAATCCCCTTCGCCGTCGTCACGAGGTCGGGGACGACTCCCTCGTCGTCGCAGGCGAACCAGTCGCCGGTTCGCGCGAAGCCGGTCTGGATCTCGTCGGCGACAAGGAGGACGCCGTGCTCGGCACACCACGCGGCCAGGGCGGGGAGGAAGCCGCTCGCGGGCACCACGAAACCACCTTCGCCCTGGATCGGCTCGACGACGACGCACGCTAGGTTCCTCGCGCCGACCTGTGACTCGACGACAGCGATCGCTCGCGCCGCAGCCTCGTCACCCGTCATGCCCGCCGGGTCGCGGAACGGGTACGACATCGGGGCGCGGTAGATCGACGATGCGAACGGCCCGAAGCCGTCCTTGTAGGGCATGTTCTTCGCAGTCAGCGCCATCGCGAGGTTCGTCCTGCCGTGGTAGGCATGGTCGAACGCCACGACCGCGTGCCGGCCCGTCGCGTGGCGCGCGATCTTGACCGCGTTCTCGACCGCCTCCGCTCCGGAGTTGAAAAGCGCCGAACGCTTCTCGTGCGACCCCGGAGTCAGCTCGTTGAGCTCCTCGCAGACCGCGACGTACGCCTCGTAGGGGTTCACCATGAAGCAGCTGTGCGTGAGGCGAGCGACCTGGGACGACGCTCGCTCGACGACCCGGGGCGCCGTGTGACCGACACCGACGACGGCGATGCCCGAACCGAGGTCGACGAGGGAGTTGCCGTCGACGTCGACGAGGATCGCGCCCGAGGCCTCGGCGACGTAGACCGGCAGGACGCTCGACACACCCTGGGCCACCGCGCGCCCACGGCGGTGCTCGAGCTCCCGGGACCTCGGTCCGGGCAGCTCGGTGACGAGCCTCCTGCGTTGCGGGATACGTGCTCCGTCGTCCACCGGCCTCGACCTCCTCGTGGTCGCCAGACCCTCTGGCACGTCACCTTGTGACGGGACGGGCAGACCGGCCACCATGCTCGCGCTCCGCGGGTACGGGCGGAGGCGGGAGGCACGGCCAGGTCCGGCCGCACACGCGCCGGGCAGACTGTGCCGGTGACCTCCACCAGCTACCGGTCGATCCTGCGCGCCCCCGGTGTCCGCTGGCTTCTCGCGACCTCGCTGCTCGGACGGCTTCCCGCTGCGATGGTCGGGCTCGCGATCATCTTGCGCGTGTCGAGGGGTACCGGCTCGTACGCGGACGCGGGGGGCGCGACCGCCGTCTACGTCGTCGGTGCCGCCGCTCTCGGACCGGTCGTCGGCCGGGTGGCGGACCGGATCGGCCGGCGTCCGGTGCTCGTCGCCACCGCCCTCGCCGACACGCTCGCCCTCCTCGTACTCAGCCGCGTCCCCGTCCACGACACAGCCACACTCCTCGGGGCGGCAGCCCTCGCGGGCGCCGCGACTCCTCCCGTCGCGGCCGCGGTGCGCTCGTTGTGGCCCGTCCTCGTCGCCGCCGACGCGCGCCACGCCGTCTATGCGGTCGACTCGACACTTCAGGAGCTGACCTTCGTGCTCGGCCCGTCGATCGTCGCGATCGTCGGCAGCCTCTACGGCTCCGCCGCCCCACTCATCGCGAGTGCCGCATTCGGGTTGGTCGGGACCGTGACCCTCGCGACGCACTCGGCGGTCGGTGCGCGGGCACCGCACGCGCACCTGGCGGCACGGGGCAGGCTCGTCTCCAGCCGCCTCGTCGTGCTGCTCAGCGCCGCAGGTTTGCTCGTCCTCGCCTTCGGGATGATCGACGTCGGTGTGGTCGCATTCGCCGGCAGGCACCACGCCGCGAACGACGCGGGCCTCCTCCTCGGCACATGGAGCTTCGGCTCGCTCGTCGGCGGCGCGCTGTTCGGGGCACGAGCCGGGGCGGGCGGAGCGCGGTCACTGCCTCCGCTTCTCGCCGCGTCCGGGGCAAGCTTCGCCCTCCTCGCCACGGCGCCGGATATCCCGGTCCTCTACCCGCTCCTGCTCCTCGCCGGCCTCGCGATAGCGCCCAGCCTCGGCTGCGTCTACGCGCTCGCCGGGACGCTCGCGCCTGCGGAAAGTGCCGTCGAGGTGTTCAGCTGGCTTTCGAGCGCGATCCTCGCGGGTGCGGCTGCCGGCTCGGCAGCGGGCGGCGTCGTCGTCCAGCACGTCGGGAGTGGCACGGACGAGCTCGCCGCAGCTGCAGCGGCACTGCTGGCGGCCTCGGTCACGCTCGCCCTGCGGCGGGACCCCTCCTCCTCCGCCGGCGCCTGAGGGTCGGGCGCCTGGGGGTCGGAGGGTCAGTGTCGCGCGAGGATCACGGAGGGCGCGAGGTGACGAGGGCTGTCGGCGTCGAGGCCACGCGCCCCGGCTAGCGCGACCGCGAGACGCTGTGCACGGACGAGCTCGGCGAGCGGGTCGAGATCGCCGCTCACGAAGCCCGCACCGGTCACCCGTACCTCGTCGGCGAGCCCCGGGGGTGCCTCGCCGACGCTCCAGACGAGCGACGCCGGCGAGGCGACGCTGATCGGCCCGTGGCGATACTCCATCGCCGGGTACGACTCGGCCCACACCTGCGCAGACTCCCGCAACTTCAGCGCAGCCTCGTGCGCGACGCCTTCCGCCCATCCGAGCCCGAGGAACGTGAACTGCGTCGCGTCGAGCGCCCCGTCAGGCAGCGGTGCGGCAAGGGCTGCCGAGCACTGGTCGACGAGCGGTCCGACGTCGGCTCCGAGCTGAGCGCGGAGAAGCACCAGGACGCTCGTCGCGAACCGCGTCGCGACGACGGCCTGCTCGTCCGCGAAGTCGAGCGCTATCGCCGACGTGCCCGCGGCGGCGACCGGGGTGTCCAGCTGTGCCGTAATCGTCGTCCGCCCGGCACCCGGGCGGGCGCGCGCCATCGCGTCGAGGACCTCGGTCGTCGTGCCGGTCCTCGAGAGGAACACGAGGTGGTCGTACCGACGTGATGCGGGGAACTGGGACGCGGGGAACGCGTCGGTCTCACCCTGGCCGCTCAGCTCCCGTAGCGCGGCGTACACGCGCGCGACGTTGTACGACGTGCCACAGCCGACTGCCGCCGCACGTGCTCCGGGAGGGGGGAGGAGTGGGCTCACGTCCGCTGCGAGGGCCGCCGCCTTCTCCCAGCACGCCGGCTGGCTCGCGATCTCGTCGGCGACGTGGGACATCGATGGACCTGCCTCGGCTCGAGGAGCGCCTTCGCTCGCTAATGGTGTCCCATGATCATATTCGATCATTACAGGGTGGTTGTGCTCAGCATCGCGCACGACTGCGCATTCGAGGCACGCTGGGCCGGCACGTGGTTGCATGGACCGGTGATCGCGTGAGCAGGGCGACCGTGGCGGGGAGGGGCCTGTGACGTCGCGCTACGACCGCTGGAGCGCTCTCCTCGAGCTGCTCGCTCTCGCCGGAGAGGTCGGGGTCGAGGAGCTGGCATCGAGGCTCGGCGTCTCCGGCGCCACCGTCCGTCGCGACCTCGACGAGCTCTCCCGCCAGCAGATGCTCGTGCGAACCCGCGGCGGCGCCGTCGCGAGCAACGTCTCCTACGACCTTCCGCTCACGTACAAGGCCGCCCGGCACGCGCCGGAGAAGCAACGGATCGGCCTCGCCGCCGCACGTCTCGTCGCACCAGGCTCGACCGTCGCGCTGAACGGCGGGACGACGAGCACCGAGGTCGCCCGTGCTCT
>DAHXNN010000004.1 GCA_027365385.1 Acidimicrobiaceae bacterium
AGCTGGCGGGGGAGGGCTCGAACCTCCAACCTCCTGATCCAAAGTCAGGCGTTCTGCCGGTTGAACTACCCGCCATCGCGGACCGGCAGGGATGACCCCCTCGCCAGTGCGCCTGTCCAGCCTGGCACACCGGCCCCGGCCTGTGGGCGCTGCCGACGACCGCCTCTCGGCCCTGCTGCGGCGCAGGCCGGGCAGACGCAGTTCGAGCAGGCCGCCTTCCGGGGCCAGAGCGTCGAAGCCGCAGCGGGAGACGAAGGCTCGGAGGACTGCTAAGGCGAGAGCGGGGGCTCTCCTGGCCGGGTGCTCGCGGTCGACGACCCGGCCGGCCAGCCGTTCGTGACCCCGCGGGTCGGCGGAGCGACTCTCGACACCGGGGGGACGCCTCAGGAGTCGGTATGGGACGCATCGCTTCTCACCAGCTCTCCCGGTGGGGGCAGGGGTGGTGTCTCCGATCTCCGGGAGATGCACCGGTACCGGTCGGGCGAGATGGCGTCGCTCCACGTCGCCTCGCATCTTTCGGCGTACGCTGCGTCGGGAGGTCGCTCCGGTGGTGCCGGTGGCCAGGTGGCCGCCGGCACGGCGGTCCCGGGCTGCAACTGCCGCGAGGTGCCGGACGTGTCGGCGAACGCGGGAGCAACGTACGCGATCTCCTGCGCGCAGCACGAGCCCGACCGCTGCGCGGACGGCGGATGGACCGGGCTCAGCGACGCGATCGCGCCGACGGCGCCACCTCGCCAGCCGCCATGGGCTAGCCTCTCCGGCGCTATGGGATCCCTCATCAAGAAGCGCCGCAAGCGCATGCGCAAGAAGAAGCACAAGAAGATGCTGAAGCGCACGCGCTGGCAGCGACGCTCGAAGTAGCTCCAGAGGTTCGCTTCGCCGGCTGCCTCGGCGTCCGGCGGGGGTCGCAGGCCCGTCGTACGTTCCTACCGCGCGAACGCGCCGACAGTACGTCCGAGGGTCAGTGTCGCGCGGCCGCGCTCGGCGACGACGGCGGCAGTGAGCTCTGCGTGGAGTCGTGCGCCGTTGGAGGGGTCGCACGCCACGTACCATGTCGATCCGCTACCTGCGAGCACGGGCCTCGCGCCCGTGACACTGGCGACCAGATCTCGCACGACGGCAAGCCGTGGCTCGACGGCGACCGCAGCACGCTCGAGATCGTTGACCGCCTCCTCCTGGCCACTCCGCGGACCGCCGGAGGCCTCCAGCTCGTCGAAGGCACGGTAGACGAGCGCAGTGGGGACGCCGAACGCCGGCGTGCAGCACAGGTACGTCGCGTCGTCGGGCTCGAGCACCTCGATCTGCTCGCCGATCCCGGTGACGAGCGCGCGCCCGCCGGCCACGCAGAAGGGCACGTCCGCCCCGAGGCGGGCAGCGAGTCCGGGGTCGGTCACACCTGCCCAGCGAAGCACGGCAGCAGCATCCGCGGACCCTCCACCGAGCCCTGCACCTGGCGGTATCCGCTTTACGAGGCGCACGCGAGCACTCCGCCCCGCGAGCTCGAGAGCCCGTACGACGAGGTTGTCGGCCCCGGTCGGTACGGAGACCGGCGGGCCTGAGGCAGACGGCCCCGACACGACTGCCATACGGGTCTCGCCCGAGGGGACCACGTCGAAGCCGCCTCCCTCGCCGACCCACGCGACCTCGTCGACCACCTCGAGGGTGGTGCGCACGCCCGCGCGACGCCGGAGCCCAGAGCTCGAGGGAGTGGCATCTCGTACAGCTGCGCGTGAGTGCCTCGCCCACGTCGTGTCGATCGGCTCGATCTCGAGCTCGTCGCCGAAGTCGAGCGTCACCATCTCCGACGCGATCAGGTGGTACCCGTCCGCGCGTCGACCCGTGAGGCGGAGGGAGCGGGTCAGCTTGGCGAGCGCGCGCTCGCGATGGATCGCTGGCATGCGGCCAGCTTGCCCCACGCGACGACGTCGAGCTCTTCGGCGCGGGCACTGCCCGGGATGTCGGCACACGCGAAGGCCTCGTCGGCGACAAGTCCGGCGAGCGAGCGCCGCAGCATCTTGCGCCGCCCAGCGAACCCGGCGCGCACGAGCACGCCGATCTCGCCGTAGCTCGCTACGTCCTGCGCGACCGCGGGGACCGGCCGGCGGACGATCTCGACGAGCGACGACTCGACGTTCGGGCGCGGGTAGAAGACCTCGGGCGACACCTGACCGACGACGCGCGAGGTTGCGAAGTACGCGATCCGCACGCTCACCGCTCCGTACGCCTTGGTCCGAGGGAGCGCCGCGAAGCGCTCTGCCGCCTCGCGTTGGACCATGACGAGGAGCCGTGCAACGAGCGGCACGGACTCGAGCATCTCGACGACGAGCGTCGTCGCGACGTTGTACGGCAGATTGGCGACGAGCGTCCAGGGTCCGCTCGCTCCGAGCATCTCGAGCCAGTCGACCTTGCGGGCATCCGCCTCGACGACATGCACGCTCGCAGGCACGACGCTACGGAGCACCGCAGCGAGACGCCCGTCGATCTCTACCGCGACGACCTGTGCGCCGGTCGAGGCGAGCGCGAGGGTGAGCGAACCGAGCCCGGGTCCGATCTCGACAACCTTGTCACCAGGCCCCACGCGCGCGAGGCGCGCGATCCTCTCGACAGTGTTGGGGTCGACGACGAAATGCTGGCCGAGAGCTTTGACCGGCGCGAGGCCGCTCTCGTCGAGGAGCCGGCGCACCTCGCCTCGTCCGAGGCGCCGCGGCTCGCTCACACCGGGTCGGACGGGACCAGCGCGAACGCCTCTGCCGCGCTCGCCGCCGTCGCCTCGGCGACGAGCTCGACCGGGAGCTGCTTCACCTCGGCGATCACCACACCCACGAGCGACACATAGGCAGGCTCGTTCGGCCTGCCCCTGAATGGCACGGGCGCAAGATAGGGAGCATCGGTCTCGACGAGCGTCCGGTCGAGAGGGCAGAGCGCGGCCGCCTCGCGCACCTCGGGCGCACCCTTGAACGTGACGATCCCGCTGAAGGAGAGGTATGCACCGGCATCGAGGCAGCGGCGGGCCTCGTCCGGGCCCCCCGTGAAGCAGTGGATGATCGTATGCTCCGGCATCCCTTCCGACGCGAGCACGTCGAAGGTGTCGTCCCATGCGCCTCGTGTATGGACCACGAGAGTGAGGTCGTGCCGACGTGCGAGAGCCACCTGAGCGGCGAAGACGTCACGCTGCGCGTCGCGTGGCGAGTAGTCATAGTGGTAGTCGAGACCGCACTCCCCGACCCCGACGACCGCGCCAGGCACTCCTCGTGCCGCTCCAGCCGGAGCGACGACCTCCGCGAGCAGCGCCTCCACCTCCGCCATCCCCGACGACGCATCGTGCGGGTGGAGCCCGACCGTCGCATACAGCAGCGGCATAGTGCCGGCGGTGGATGCCGGACCGAGAGTTGCTCGGCCGGCGACGTCGCCACCGCCGGCACGTGCCAGCGCCAAGGCTCGTCGCGAGCTGTCGAGACCCGTGCCGACGCAAACGACTCGGCCGATGCCTTCCTCGGCCGCCCGCTCGAGCGCGAGGAACGGCTCTTTCAGGTCCTGCAGGTGACAGTGGCTGTCGGTCCAGGATGGGCCGCTCATCGCGACCGCCGGGCCGGGCTTGCCTCGCCCGGCACGCGCCGAGGGAATATCGGGTCACCCTTCGTCACCTCGAGCCCTCCGGGATAGCCCCCCCAGCCGAGGTCGCCGCTGTCCTGCGCCCCGCGGCCGGGATCGTCGGGCGCCCCGGCAAGACCGAGGCGCCGCCATATCTCGGCCGCCGCTTCCGGCAGCGCCGGTGCGGCGAGAATCGTGACGATCCGCAACGCCTCGAGCGCGTCGCCGAGGACCGCGTCGACCTCCGGTCCGGGCGCCATCTTCCAGGGCTCGGTCGCCTCCAGCTCGGC
>DAHXNN010000074.1 GCA_027365385.1 Acidimicrobiaceae bacterium
CGGCGGCACCGTGATGCTCTGGCTCACACAGCACGCCGGGCCGTGCTCCGGCGGGGCGAGCACCTCCGGGTGGTCGAACGAGAGCGCCATCGAGGCTTCCCGGAGTGGGCAGCGGAGCTTGCCCATCGCGGCAGGGCACATCACGCGGTGATAGCCGTCCGCGTCGTCGCTCGTCACCCGTCCGAGCTTGTAGCGCGACACCTCGGCGGTCTTTTGGTCGTGGGCCTTCGTCTCCTCGGCGCTCGCTCCCCGCGACAGCGGCCCGAGGCCGAAGAGCGCTGTTGGCGTGGCGGGGCAGTAGAGATTGCCGTTCGCGAGGACTGCACCAGCGAAGGTGCCCTGTGGAGCCCGGTCTGACGGGTGCAGGTCCATGACGAGGCTGGCTCCGATCCGACGCAGCGGGAGGGCGAAGTGCTCAGCCACACGGTGCGTCCGCGAGCACGTCGCCGATCACGACCCCGCTCGCTGTAAGAGCCTCGAGGCTCGCCACCTGCGCCGGCACCGGGTCGAGGTGGCACGAGGTGAGCGTCATCTGCCGCACGAGCTCTGGCACGGCGCTTTGGTGCTCGTCGTGGACCATCGTCGCGAGCGAGAAGTAGTAGCCGAAGAACAGCTCGCTCTTCTCGCCCGCACCGCCGCCTTTGCGGTGCCCCCAGCTGGCCTCCGGATCGGCGCAGCCCCCCTTTGCCGGCGGCGGGTTGGAGAAGCTCTCGAGGTCCGACCAGTCGATGGCGAGCGAGCTCGACGCGGCCTTGTGGTCCCCGGCGATGCTCGCCTCGACGAGCGCGTCGCACAGCCGTGACAGCAGCCGGGAGGGCCCGCCGTCAAGGTGGTCCTTCGCGAGCAGCGCACAGAGCAGGTCGTTCGTGTACTCGACCTGGCGATAGGTGAGCTCATGGGCCCGGCCATGCCAGCTCGCGATCACCCCGAGGCGCGATTTGTCGGCCTCGCGTAGCCCGCGGAGGCTCTCGTGCACCCGGCTCAGGTGCGCGGGGCGGTGCTCGGCTGCGCAGCTGAGCATCCCGAGAAGCAGGCTGCGCAGGCGGAGCTGGCGCGGGCGAGCCCCGATCGGCAGGCGAGCCTCGAGCTGCGCGATCTGCTTCGCGACCGCCTCGTCGTCGAGGATCGCCTCGGGGCGTGCGCAGTCGACCATCTCGCTCATCTGCTGGCAGCCCCGAGCAGCGCGACCACGTCAGCCTCGTCACCTGCCTCGAGGTGACAGAGGAGGTCCCCGAGGCGCTTAGAGCAGGTGATGCCGGCCGCGTCCATGAAGGCGCGCAGCCCGATCTGGGCGGCCATCGCGACGAGGTAGCTCGCACGCAGGCGGGCCGTTTCGGGCCGTGGCAGGTCGTCCCCGCCGACAAGCGAGGAGACGAGCGGGGTCGTCACGTTGTGACGGGCGGGATCGGACCCGACGAGGTAGCGATCGCCGAACAGCTCCGCGCCACTGAGCAGGCGCTCGTGGTAGGAGCTGAGCACCGGGACGGCCCGTGGCCGGCGCCCGCCGACGAGGACGAGCACACCCCCCGAGCGCGAGGCGATGTCGATGCCGCGCACGTGACGGAGCTCGCCACCGACAAGACCAGCTCCCGCCCCGAGGCAGATCAGCGCAGAGGAGCGCGTCCGGCGAAACTTGGTCGGCTGGGTGTCGCAAACGGCGAGGTAGGAGGCGATGTCGGCCGGCGAGTACGGGGCCTTCGCGTGCTCTCGGGGAAGGCCTATCGGCGCTGGTAGCGGGTGGGCAACGGCGCGTCGTGCGAGGAAGCGCAGGTTGCTCCGACACGTACGTCTCGTCGCCTCCCCGAAGCCACAGGCGGCGACGAAGCGCTCGATGATTGACGACGAGAGGCAGATCTCCGGATCGAGCTCGAGGCCGACGCTCGCGCAGAACGCGCCGAGGCGCGACGCCGCGAACAAAAGCGCCCGTGCGCGCCCCACGCTCGGCGGCGGGCAGTACCCTACGACGGTTCGGGCGAAGTCGGCGGCCTGCTCGTCGACCCCGCGGGGGCAAAATCCCGAGATGGCCGCCCGCACCGCGCCCCTGACTACCAATGGCCGCATCTCGTGGTGGATGCTCTGGGAAGCTGGCAGCGATGGAGCCGACGGCCGCCCAGGTCCGCGCCCTCGAGGCGATCCGCGCCGAGCTCGCGGAACTCGGCTTCTGCCTTCCTGGCAGCGTGGTGGTGCGCACCGGGCGTTGCGGGAAGACCTCCTGCTCGTGTCACAAGGACCCGCCACGACTGCACGGCCCGTTTCGCTCGTGGACCCGAAAGGTTGCAGGCAAGACCGTCACTCGACTGCTCGGCGAGGGCCAGATGGCGGACTACCAGGTGCTGTTCGACAACCGCCGTCGCCTGAAGGAGCTCGTCCACGACCTCGAGAGCTCAGCGTCGTCCTCGTCGAGGGCGATTCCCGCTGGCGGCGTTGAATCCTCACCTGTGGACAGCGCGTGGGCGCTGACCGCTTATCCCGCGGATGACCGTCCGATCACGCGACGAAGGGGCAGGTCAAGCCCAAACGTGAAGACCTCACCCACTAAAGCGGCAGGTCAGGGCCTTGCGACTCAGGATCAGGTGGTGACTCTGGGGAGCGCATCCCGCGCTTATCCCGCGGCCCTGCCATGAACAGCTCGCCGAGCTGCTCCGCTGCGGCACGGTCCGCGTGACTCTCGGCCTGTGCGTAGAGCCCGAGGGTCATCGTCACGTCCGAGTGTCCGAGGCGCTGCTGGGCGGTCTTGACGTCGAC
>DAHXNN010000078.1 GCA_027365385.1 Acidimicrobiaceae bacterium
CAAAGTGTCCGGGTGCACCCCGAGCTCTTTCGCTGCCATCCCTATCGGCACCAGTCGCCCCATCACGACCAGGCTACCTCATGGGTGTATTACCCGCCACTACCTAGGTATGCCTATGTGGGAGCTAACAGTTGCGAGCCCGACGCCACGCAGCCGCGCCGGGCCACTTGCCCTGCGGTGCGGTGAATCCTGATCCTTGTAGTCGACAATCGCTCCCGAGCGCCTAAGATGGCGGCATGAGCTTCCCGGACGAGGTCAACGAGGTCGCTGCGCGCACCGTGGCAGCCGGCGTCGCGCTGACAGCCGTCGTCGCGGTCGCCGCGGACCAGCCGTGGCTCGCCCTCCCCCTCGCGTACGGCTTCGTCGCCCGTGTGGCGAGCGGACCGCGCTTCAGCCCTCTTGCGCAGCTCGCTACGCGGGTGGTCGCGCCACGCATCGGTGCCCGCGCACGCCGGTCTCCCGGCCCGCCGAAGCGCTTCGCCCAAGGCATCGGCGCGTCCTTCACCCTCGCCGCGAGCGGCCTCGTCCTGTCGGGCGAGCCGACCGCTGCTCTCGTGCTGCTCGGTCTGCTCGCGCTCCCCGCCCTCGCCGAAGCGGCTGCGGGGTACTGCGTCGGCTGCCGCGTCTTCGCGCTCCTCATGGAGATCGGCGTGGTGCCCGAGTCCACGTGCCTAGCGTGTGCCGATCTCTACGGACCGGCCGCACGGGCCCGTCGTGACGAACGAGCTCGACAGGCCCCGGACGTGCAATCGCTCGGCCGCGTTCGGTGACCGGCCGGGCCAGCTGACCCGGAGAGGGGGCTGATCTCCCGGACGACCCCGCGGTCGCGCGTGATGGCGCTTCTCCTCGCGCGCCATCCCGGTCCGGTTGCCGCGGCGCTGCACGGTGCTCGCGAGCACCGTGCAGCCGCACCGCCGTCGCCGCTCTCGGAGACGTCGCCCTGTTGCTCCTCGACGGCCGTGCCCTCGGGTGCGCATGCGCGCGGCCCCGCGCTCTAGGCTGTGCAATGGACGGGGATTCCTGCACCACCGACGTCGGTGGTGCAGCTTCACGGAGGTGTCACTATGACCACGATCTGCCGGACGGCGCGTCGGCGCATGCTCGCCGCGGCCCTTGTCGCAGCACTTCCCTCTGGAGCGGTGATCGGCACTGGGGCGGTCATCGGCATAGGCGCAGCGATCGGCACAGGCGCAGCGATCGGCACCGCCTCGGTGGCGGGCGCCGCGTCCCTCGTCCACCATGCCCCGACGAGCTGGGCTGCCAAGTCCACCGCGCAGATCAAGGCGAGCTGGCGCACCTTCTTCGCTGGCTCGACCCCCGCCGCCCGTAAGATCGCGTTGCTCGAGGACGGGACGAAGTTCTCGGCGATCATCCGTGGACAGTCGTCGTCGGCGCTCGGGCGCAGCACCTCTGCAGCGGTGACGAGCGTCCGCCTCGTGAACCACACGACAGCCGTCGTCCGGTACACGATCTCGCTTGCCGGAAAGCCGGTGCTCGCGGGCGCGACGGGTACTGCCGTCTACCAGGCGAGCACGTGGAAGGTCGGCGACGTCAGCTTCTGCAAGCTCCTCGCCCTCGAGCAGGTGAAAGCTCCAGCCTGCCCGGTCGCCAAGGGCTAGCCGGACACCCGACATCGCCTCGTCGGCCATCGGCGCGGACACGACCGGCGCGGACTCGACCGGCGCAGGGCTGACGGCCGCGCCGCGGCGACGCGCCCTCGTGACGCTCTGCGCTGTGCTTTTCCTCACCTTCCTCGACACCACGATCGTGAGCGTGACGCTGGCGGACGTGCAGTCGACCTTGCACGCGGGAGTGTCGCAGCTCCAGTGGGTAGTCAACGGCTACGCGCTCGTGTTCGCTAGCCTGATGCTCACGGCGGGCGCTCTGTCCGACCGCTTCGGGCGCAAGCGGCTGCTGCTGCTCGGCCTCGCCGTGTTCGCCACGGGGTCTCTCCTCGCAGCCCTCGCGCCGGACGCGGACGTCCTCATCGCCGCTCGCGCCGTCATGGGGGTCGGTGCAGCCGCCTCCGAGCCCGGGACCTTGTCGATCCTGCGACACCTCTACCCCCGGCGCAACGAGCGTGCGCGCGCTCTCGGGGCTTGGGCCGCGGTGTCTGGCCTCGCACTCGCGGCAGGCCCGGTGATCGGGGGCATCCTCGTCGGTCTCGGCTCCTGGCGCTCGGTGTTCTGGTTCAACCTCGCCGCAGGGATCCTCCTCGTCGTGGCCGCCAGCCGCACGCTTCCGGAGAGCTCGGACCCCTCCGGCAGCCACCTCGACCTCGCCGGCTTCGTCCTCGGCGCCGGCGCGATCGGTGCGCTCGCCTTCGCGATCATCGTCGGCGAGACCACTGGCTACGCCTATGGCCCCGTCGTCGCACTCTTCGCGGGCGGCGCTGTGTGCGCCGCGAGCTTCTGGGTGCGCGAGAAGCGGGCCGAGTCCCCGATGCTCGACCTTCGCTACTTCCGCTCTCCCCCGTTCACCGGCGCACTGACCGTCGCCTTCGTCCTCTTCTTCGGCATCTTCTCGATCTTCTTCTTCACCGCTTTGTACCTGCAGGTGGTCGTGGGCTACTCCGCCTACCGCGTCGCGGTCGAGTTCCTCCTCATGGCCATCGCAATGGTGGTCGCGTCGGTCTTCGCTGGCAGATGGGTCGCGATCGCCGGCCCGCGCCTGCCGATGGCAGCGGGAGCCGCGTTCGCCGGCTGTGGGATCCTGCTCAGCGAGCTCGTCCTCTCCGCGGGCAAGCCGTCCGGCTGGCTCGTCGTCACGCTCGCGATGGCCGGAGTCGGCTTCGGCACGAGCGTCGTCCCCGTGACCTCCGTCGCCCTCGGCGTGGTTCCGCCGGAGCACTCGGGCATGGCTGCCTCCGCGACGAACACGAGCCGCGAGCTCGGAGCGGTGTTTGGCGTCGCAGTGCTCGGTGCGCTCGTCAACGGGCACCTGAGCAGCGACCTGGCGATGCGCCTGCACCACCTCGGGATACCGTCAGCCTTCCAGGCGATCGTCATCGGCGCGGTCGAGACGGGTGGCGTCAGCGGCGAGGACCCGAGCGCAGAGCGCTACTACGGGCCGATCGTCGCGAAGGTGATCCATGCCGCGTACAGCGCGTTCCACGCGGGGCTGAACGAAGCGCTCGTGGCCAGTGGCGTCGCGATCCTCGTAGCGTCGGTCGTCGCCCTAGGGACGCTCGGCGGCAGACGGGACCCGCCTGCCGCGTGATCGCGGGTGCTCAGCCTCGCCTGCGACCCCTGTAGGCGCTCGCCACGACGAACGCCGCACACTCGAGGGGGACCAGGAGCACCGCCGCGAGCCGTTCGTGGCGGAGGAGGAGCGCTGTGGCGACGACGACCAGGACGCCGGCGAAGAGCTCCGGGGTGTCACCGACGAGGAAGTCCCACCAGAACCTCCCGAATGCCGTCGCCCATCGACCGGCGGCTCCCGTCACCGGCCCGCCACCGTGCTCACGCCTGCCCTCGCTGTCAGGAGGTGGCGCATGGCGGCGATCGCGAGGGCCGTCACGGCGCAGAAGAAGGCGATGAGCGCAAGTATCGCGAGGTCGCTCCCTGGCCAGTGCACACCCGAGCCCTCCCCCACCCAGAACGCTCCGAAGCTCGTCAGCATGATGCCGACGGCCATCTTCATCGTGTTCTCGGGAACTTCGGAGAGCTGCCGGGCCACGAGGAACCCGGCGCCGCCGACGACGAGCACGGCAGCCGCGGCAGCGACCGCTGCGAGGCCGAGCCGGTGCGCGCTGGAGCCGAGGCTGAGGACGATGAGGACGACCTCCATGCCCTCGAGGAACACGCCCTTGAACGCGACGACGAAGCCGAGCGCATCGCGTTGGGGGCGCGCGCGGCCGACTGCAGTCGCGAGCTCGGCCACCGTCTTCGCGTAGACGGCGTCCTCGTCGTGCATCGCCTTGTGCCCGCTCGAGCGCAGGATGGCCTTGCGGAGCCAGCCGAGGCCGAGCACGAGCAGGAGCGCGCCGATGACGACGCGCAGGACGTCGATCGGGACGAGATGGACGAGCGGTACCCCGACGGCGCCGACGATGACGGCGAGGACGGCGACCGCCACCGCTGCGCCCTCGAGTGCCGAGCGCCAGCCACGCGTCGTGCCAGACGCCACGACGATCGTGAGCGCCTCGACCATCTCGACGGCGCTCGCCGCGAAGACCGCCAGGACGAGCACGACGGTCGAGGTCACGTCGCTCCCCCCAGGGCTACGATGGGCATCGCCCCGCCAGACGACAACTGCGTCATCTCCACCGCGTCATCTTCCCCTGCGTCATCTCCATAGGGCCACCTCGTTCGCGATCTCCGGCGCCTCGAGAACGAGATCGTGCTCCGGATCGACGGCACCACCTCTGGGGTTCGACGCACCCGGGGTGTCCGCGCCCGACCCGCTGCCGGATCCATGCATCCCCCCGATGGTAGCGGTGGCCGCCGCCCCGGCAGGGAACACGATGCAGCCCGAGGTGTCGAGGCGCAGGCCGACCGACTCGCGCCGTCCGACGCGCCTCTCGGCGAACACCCCGCTGATCTGGGTCCCGCAGTCGAGCTCGACCGCGTGCTCGTAGCCGCGCCCGCGAAAGGCGACGTCGGCGACGCGCGCGAGGAGGTGGTGATCCGTGCCGTCAGGCGCGCCGAGACGCACCGCCGTCGGGCGGACCATGAGGACCGCGTCGCCGCCGTCGAGGCCGTGGGCGCCGACGCGGGCGACAAGCGGCCGCACCGACGACCGGCTCACCACCTCCACCTCGACGGTCCCGTCGTGGCGGCGCGCGCCGAGCACGCGAACTGCGAGCTCGCCGGCGAGCCCGGTGAAGCGTGCGACGAAAGGTGTCGCCGGAGACGCGTAGACCTCCTCGGGAATCGCGAGCTGGACGAGCTTTCCTCGTTCGAGGACGCCGACGATGTCGGCCAGCGCGAACGCCTCCGACTGGTCGTGGGTGATGTAGACCGTCGTCGCCCCGGCGAAGCGGACCAGCGAGGAGATCTCGATGCGCATCCTCTCCCGGAGGTCGGCGTCGAGGTTCGACAGCGGCTCGTCGAACAGCACGAGACCCGTGTCGCCGACGAGCGCCCGGGCGAGCGCGACCCGCTGCTGCTCGCCACCGGAGAGCTCGCTCGGGTAGCGGTCCCCGAGCCTGCCGAGGCCCACCCGCTCGAGCATCTCGCCGGCGAGCCGCCGCCTCTCCCCGCGAGGCAAACCATGCCGCTTCAACGCAAATGCGACGTTTTCACGTGCGACGAGGTGTGGCCATAGCGCGTAGTCCTGGAACACCATCGAGAGGTTCCGACGCTCCGGCGGCAGGTGCATGACGCCGCCGGCTGCGACGGTGCCGCCGATCGAGATGCACCCCGAGCTCAGCCGCTCGATGCCGGCGAGGCATCGGAGCAGCGTCGTCTTGCCCGAGCCGGATGGACCCAGCAGGACGAGCACCGTCCCCGGCTCGACCTCGAGCGAGACGCCGTCGAGCGCCTTCGCCGTCCCGGCGTAGACCTTCGTCGCGTCTTCGACTGTGACGTGCTCACCCACGGGCTCCTCCTCCGATACGGCGCCAGCCCACGGGCGCGAGCAGCCGGTAGCCGCCGAGGACGACGGCGACTGTCACGAGGGCCATGACGACAGCGACGACGGCTTGGGCCATCCCGGTGCCGACGTGGTAGTTGCCGAGATTGTCCTGGATGGCGACGGAAAGCGGTGGCGATCCCGGCGCATAGAGCAGCTGGGAGATCGGCAGCTCGAGGAAGATCCCCGTGAAGGTGAGCAGCCATGCCATGGTGAGCGGCCGGGAGAGGATCGGGAAGACTCCTCGCACCCATGCGCCGATACCGCTCGCCCCGTGGGCGCGTCCAGCCTCCTGGAGCGAGCGCTGTACCTGCGAGACGGCGCCGACGAGGACGCGGGCGTTCGTCGGCAGGCTGGACGCGACGTAGCCGAGCACGAGGAGGGTCACCGTCTGGTAGATGTCGATACCGATCCGGGAGAGGACCGGCAGGTTGTAGGCGAAGATGTAGCCCGCAGCGAACACGACGCCTGGCAGGGCGACGGATGCGAGAAGGAGGAAGTCGAGCAGCCTCGTCGACTTCGTCCGCTTCTTCGCGAGCATGGTCGCGAAGACGAACCCGCCGACGACCGTGATCGAGGCCGTGATCGCCCCGTAGGCGAGCGAGCGCTCGAGGGGTCCCGAGAGGCCCGAGCTCTCGAAGACCTGCCTGTAGTTCACGAACGTCAACCGGAACGACGCGCCGAAGTCTGCGAGAAGCGACGCGCTGACTGCCCCGAAGCCCGGCACGCCGAGCGCGACGGCGTAGAAGGCCGCGACGAAGCCGACGGCGAGGGTCTTCGCGCTCCGGCCGAGCGGCCGCCGTGCGACTGGTCGGGTCCGGCCCGAGAGCACCGCGTACGAGCGCCCCCGGAGCGCTCGAGCCTGCAGGGCGAGCGGCACGGCGACGGAGGCCACGAGCAGCCATCCCACTGCCGCGGCGCCGGAGAAGCTCGGTGGGAAGCCGTTGATGTCGGAGTAGAGCTGGTAGGTCGCGAGCGGGAAGTGCGACGCGTAGGCGAGCGTCGACGCGACGCCGAAGTCACTCACCGCCTCGGCGAAGCAGATCGCGAGCGCCGAGGTGATCGCAGGAGCGAGGATCGGTGCGACGAGGCGCAGCGCACCGGTGCGCGTCGCGCCGTGGGTGCGCGCAGCGTCCTCGAGCTCCTGGCCGAGCCCCGCCAGTGCGACCGAGATCGCGAGGTACGTGAACGGCACCGAGCGGAGACCGAGCAGGAGCACCACGCCGAGCGGGCCCATGACGGCGTGGGTGACGAACGGCCAGTCGAGCCCGATCCGGTACATCACACCGTCAGGCTGGACGAGGCGCTGCCACCCGAGCGACGGCAGCCACGATGGCAGGAGCAGGACGAACCACATCCCGCCGGCGACGAAGCGCCGACCGGGAAGGTCGGTCCGCCCGGTGAGCCAGGCGATCGGGAAGCCGACCACGAGCCCGATGGCAGCGGCGGCGCACGCGACCCAGACGGAGTTGAGCAGTGCGGCGGCACTTCCGCCGGTGAGCACGCCCCGGAGATAGGAGAGCGTGAACCACTGGCTGCCCTGGTCGAACAGCCGCGGGGACACCGCGAGGACGAGGAAGCACGCGCACGGCGCGAGGATCAGCAAGACGATGGACATCCACAGCACGGGTCGGCCGAGCAGCGCGATCCGCTCTGCCACCCGCGCGAGCGACCGGGTCGAGCCGGCGCGGCTCCCGGCGCCGCGAGGACCCGTGGGGACCGCGCTGCGCAGGGAGCCGTCCGGGCTGGCCGTGCCGGCACCGTGCACCCCGGCACCGTGCACCCCGGCGCTCGACACGCCGGCGATCTGCGTCACTACTGGACGATGTTCTGGTCGAACCAGGAGTTGACCATGTTCTCCTTGGGACCCCAGACGTAGGGGTCGATGTTCTGCGTGCTCACGCCTGCGAGCGACGGGAGGGCCTTCAAGGGCGTGACGCCGTCGAGCACCGGGTAGTAGAGAGAGTCACCCGTCGGGTCACCGCTCTGCATGACCTTCTGCCCTGCCGCCGACAGGACGTAGCTCGCGAACTTCTCCGCCTCGACCTGCTCCTGCTTCGGCGCCTTCGCGTCGATGCCGATCGCGCTCGGCAGGATCGTCACGGGGTTGAGGTAGCGGACCTTCAGACTCTTGTCGGAGAGCGCGGCACCGATCGCAGCCGAGCTCTGGACGAGGGCGATGTTGATCTGGCCGGATCCGAGCGCCGCGAGGGTGGGGCCGTTCGTCGGGTTGACGAGCAGCCCGTTGGCCTTCAGCTCGGAGAAGAAGCGCTCTCCCTGCGGGACGCCGTGGAGGTAGTTCATCATCCCGGCGACGAAGGGGTAGGTCGGTCCGGATTGGCTGGGGTCGTTCGTCCCGACCTGACCCTTCCACGCCGACGAGAGCAGCTGCGACCAGGTCGTCGGCGGGTTCGACACCTTCGCGGAGTCGTAGGCCATCGCGCCGGCGAGCGTCACCCCCGTCGGCACGTAGCTCTCGTCCTTCGGCACCGCTTGCCGGCCGAGGGAGTTCCATGCCACCTTCGGCTCGAAGCCCCGCAGCAGCAGGTGCTGGACGTCGAGACCGGCGAACGCTGTCGCACCGTCGACCCAGAGAAGTCCCCACTTCGGGTTGTTCTTCGAGGCCTCGATCTGGGTGAGAAGCGGGCCGGTGGAGTTGTCGTCAAGCTGCACTGGTATGTGGAACTGCTTCTGGAATGCCTGTGTCTCGGCCTTGTCGTAGCCCTGTGCCGAGTACACAACGAGCGGGACGACAGCTGAGCGCGCGTGGGTGGTCCCGGCCACGGTTGTCGCAGCCGCAGCCGCAGCAGCAGCAGCAGCGGCACCAGACGCTCCGGCCGACGCAGTCACGACCGCTCCAACGGCAGCAGCAGCAGCAGCAGCAGCGAGCGCGGGGTTCCGGCGGGTCCGTGCACGTAGGCGCGCGGACGTGGGAAGGGAGCAAGCCTTGGTCACGATCTCTCCTGTCGACGTCGTGTGTCGCCCTGCGACGACAAGGCACGGTAGACAGGGCGGGTTACACGAGGTCCACCGGAAGCTGACATCGCGCTGAACTCTGCGCGACTGCACGAAGATCCTGGTAGGGCTACCGGTAACGAGCGGCTCGGCGAATCTCGCTAGGGTGGCGGGCCGGCTCGGTCAGGGTTGGTGCCGTGCGGCCGCACAGCCGGCGGGTGCGAGGAAGGACGAGGACGAAGGCGATGCGCGTGGGCGTGCTCACCGGCGGGGGCGACTGCCCCGGACTCAACGCCGCGATCCGGGCGGTGGTGCGCAAGGCCACCGTCACCTTCGGCGACGACCTCGTCGGCTTCCGCAACGGCTGGCACGGCGTGGTCGAGGACGACGCCATCCCGCTCGACATCGCACGGTGCCGGGGCATCCTCCCACGGGGCGGCACGATCCTCGGGACGTCCCGGATCAACCCGTTCAAGGTACCGGGCGGCGTGGAGCGAGCGATCGCGACGCTCGAGCGGCGCGGCGTCGAGGCCCTGATCGCGATCGGTGGCGAGGGCACGCTCGGCATCTCGCGGCAGATGGCCGAGGCAGGCGTTCCCGTCGTAGGTGTGCCGAAGACGATCGACAACGACGTCAACGGCACGGACTACACGATCGGCTTCGACACCGCGGTCCAGGTTGCCGTCGAGGCGATCGACCGCCTCCACACCACCGCCGAGTCGCACGACAGGGTCATGGTCTGCGAGGTGATGGGCCGTCACGTCGGATGGATCGCCCTGTACAGCGGGCTCGCCGCGGGGGCCGCCATCGTGCTCGTGCCGGAAGAGCCGTTCGACCTCCCGACCGTCGCCCAACACATCTTGCGGCGCCACGAGAAGGGGCGCTTCGCGACGATCGTCGTGGTCGCGGAGGGAGCGAAGCCGAAGGCGGGCACGCTCGACCTGCCGCCGGCCGAGATCGACCAGTACGACCACGAGCGGCTTGGCGGCATCGGTGCCATCGTCGCCGGGGAGCTCGAGCGCCTGACGCACCTCGAGTGCCGTGTCACCATCCTCGGGCACGTGCTCCGCGGCGGCACGCCGACGGCCTTCGACCGGGTGCTCGCCACGCGCTTCGGCATCGCCGCTGTCGAGGCGGCCCACGAGGGAGCGTTCGGCACCATGGTCGCGCTCCGGGGTTCGTCGATCGAGCTCATCTCCCTCGCCGATGCGACCGGGCGCTTGAAGTGCCTCGACCCCGCACTCATCGAGGGCGTCACCCGCATCTTCCTCGACTGAAGGCGCGCCGCCCGCGCTAGCCGACGGCTCAGCCAGGTAGAATGAGTCCAAGGTTGGGCGCGTTCGTGCCCCGGGACACACGAGGTCAGACGATCAGCGATCTCCTCGAGCGGCTACGTGCACGGCAGTGGCGGGTGACCCCCCAGCGGCGCGTCATCGCCGAGGTCCTCGACGGCGAGCACGTCCACCTCACCGCCGACGCCGTCCACCACCAGGCGCACGAGCTGCTTCCCGAGATCAGCCTTGCGACCGTGTACAATACCTTGAACGAGCTCGTCGCCATGGGCGAGCTGCTCGAGGTATCGGCAGGCCCCGGGCCGAAGCGCTACGACCCCAACGTGCTCGTCCCCCACCACCACCTCGTGTGCACGACCTGCGGCACCCTGCGGGACGTGGCCGACGGCGGCGCGGGGATCGTCGAGCCGGCCGACCCGCACGGATTCGTCGTCACCGGAGTCGAGGTCGTCTATCGCGGCCTGTGCCCGCGGTGCGCTGCCACCCCTGTCGCCTAGGCGGGCACCTGCCCGAGACGGCCGCTCCGGAAGTCCTCGAACGCCTCGCGTAGCTCGGCCTCGGTGCTCATGACGAACGGTCCGTGCCACGCGACGGGCTCGCCGATCGGCGCCCCACCGAGGAGCAGGACCTCGAGCACGGGGGTGCTCACGTCCTGCTCGGCGTCGGCGGTTACGACGAGATGGTCCCCCGCGCCGAGCACGGCGAGCCGTCCGGCCGAGATGCGCTGGCCGTTGCTCGTCACGCTCCCACTCCCAGAGAGCACGTAGACGAGCGCGTTGTGCTCACGTGGCCAGGGAAGCTCGAGGCGCACGCCAGGCTGGATGGTCGCGTGGACGAAGGTGATCGGCGTATGCGTCACGCCGGGTCCCTCGTGCCCACCGAGACCACCGGCGACGAGGCGTAGCAGGGCACCACCGTCGTGGGACGCGAGCAGAGCGACCCGGGCGCGGCCGATGTCCTGGTAGCGGGGAGGCGTCCACTTCCTCGCCGCCGGGAGGTTCACCCAGAGCTGCACGCCGTGGAAGAGCCCACCGGACACGACCAGCTCCTCAGGCGGCGCCTCGATGTGCAAGATGCCGGCACCGGCGGTCATCCACTGGGTGTCGCCGTCGCTGATCAGGCCGCCTCCACCGGTGGAGTCCTGGTGGCGGAAGGCCCCGTCGATCATGTAGGTGACCGTCTCGAATCCCCTGTGCGGGTGCCAGGGCGTCCCCTTCGGCTCACCGGGCCCGTAGTCGACCTCGCCCATCTGGTCCATGTGGACGAACGGATCGAGGTCCTGCTGGGCGACGCCGGCGAACGCGCGCCGGACCGGGAACCCCTCCCCCTCGAATCCCCGCGGCGCCACGGTCACGGAGCGGATCGGCCGCTCCAGCGACACCGCCGGGTCGGGTCGCTCCACTCTCGGGAGCACGAGCAGGTCGTCGACGGTCACTGCGGGCACTGGCTGTCTCCTCTACGGCAACGCTCCGACCTCCGTCGGGGCGCCTACGGCTTCTGGGGCGCCTACGGCATCGGGTCGCCAGTTGGAACGCCCGCTGGCGCCGAGATGTTCCACGTCGTGTCCGCCGGGTGCTCGACCCCTCCGGCGAGCAGCGGAGACGAGCGGTGGACCAGGGTAGACCTCGTCGAGCCCCAGCCCGGCCGGCTCGGGCAGCAGCAGCGTGAGGAGCAGTCCGACTCCGGCGGCCCCGCCTGCGACGAGGAGCATGCCCCGCAGGCCGATGTGGGTCTCGAGCTGCGGGACGAGAAAGACGCCGACGAAAGCACCCAGCTTGCCGAGACCGGAGGCGATCCCATGCCCCGTCGCTCGGAGCTCCGTCGGGAACAGCTCGGACGGCAGCACGAACGTCGTGGTGTTCGGACCGAACTCGACGAAGAAGTAGGTCAGGCCGAACACGGCGAGGAACGGGCCTACTGCCGTCGTGAGCCCGTGGAACGCGCCGAGCGCGGCGAACGCGGCCGCGAGGATGGCGAAGCCGGCGAGCTGCAGGCGCCGGTGGCCGATCCGGTCCATGCGCCACACCGCGAACGCGTAGCCAGGCACGGCGAACACGAGGAACATCCCGAGCGTCCATGCGAGCTTCGCGAGCAGCGTGGCGTGTGGGTCGACCTCGGCGAGGATGGCGGGAAGCGAGAGCGTGTTGCCGTAGTAGGCGTAGTCGAAGACGAACCACGACCCGGCCGTCCCGACGACGATCGCGAGCAGGTGCCGGTCGAGCAGGAGGCGCCGCGGTCGGAGAGAGCGGTGCGTCGCTGTCGCGGCCGTGGGCACAGCGATCGCTCCGGCCGAGAACGCCACGAGGTCGGCGGCGGCCCTGGCTGTGTCGCCGCGCACCTGCGCGGTGAAGCGCGGCGACTCGGGCATGCGGGTGCGCAGGTACACGACCGCGGCGGCTGGCAGTGCGCCCGCTGCGAGCAGGATCCTCCAGGCAAGTCCGTGACCGACTCCTGACGCGAGGAGGGCGATCGCGACGATCGGCCCGACGACGAGGCCGAGGGCCTGCATCGAGAAGACGAGGCCGACGAGCCGGCCACGATCGTGCCGGTTCGAATACTCGCTCATGAGCACGGCCGAGACCGGGTAGTCCCCGCCGATGCCGAGGCCGAGGACGGCTCGGGACCCGACCAGCCACCAGAAGCCCGGCGCGCAAGCCGAGCTGATCGCGCCGACGATCATCAGCATCGCGACGATCGCGTAGACCCGCTTGCGCCCGAGCACGTCCGCTAGCCGGCCGAAGACCATCGCGCCGACGAAGGCTGCGAGGATCGCGGATCCGTTCACCCAGCTCGTCTCGCTACGCCCGAGATGCCACTGCGCCGTGACGATCGTCGCGACGATGCTGATCACGAAAAGGTCGTAGGCATCGGTGAAGAAGCCGACACCGGAGACCACCACCGCCCTGCGGTGGAACGCACCGGTGGGTGTCTCGTCGAGCAGCTCGCCCACGGAGGGCGCGTGCGCATCTCTCGCCGCCGATCCTGCCGCTACCCGACCCACGACCGCTGCCCCGGCACCGAGTCGCTCGCTCACCGCCCCTACTGTCGCGACCCGACATGACCCTCGGGCAAACGGATGGTTAACGGGAGGCAAACGGCATGCGAATGCTCGGAGACAGGGCGATCTTGGCTGGTCGGCCCCACACAGGCAGCCGGCTCGACCAGGTAGGGCACGACGCGAGCGGGGAGACGGGCGGGGGCGGTCGGGCGGGTCGGCACCCGCCCGGCCGTGATGCCCCGCACGGTTCCCGCCGTGATCTCCTGCCGGCGCAGTGACGCGTGCCGCCGCGCCGAGCGTCCCGACTCGTCATCCCGAGGCGCCTCGTGCCCTGGCGCCTCGTCCGAGTCCCGACGCACAGCAGCAGACCTGCGCTTGCGAGCCCGCCACCTGCTCCGAGGAGCGGGCCGATGTCGATGCCGGTGAAAGGTAGCTGCGGCGCGGGCGGCGCCGCAGGTGGAAGGTGCCGGGGCAGCTCCGGAAGTGCGAGCCGGACGGCCTCGACGGGACTCGCGGCACTGAGCGTGGTGGTGCAGTGCAGGCCCGTGTCGAACCGATACGCGGGCGGCGGGCGCAGCTCCTTCAGGCACCACGCGTAGCCCGCAGGCACCGCGACGACGAGGAGACCGTCTCGCCCCGTCACCTCGCGCCGGTAGAAGAAGGCTCCCTCGACGTGTGCCGGGACCGGGCCGGAGGCATCTGCTCCCAGCTCGGCGCCGGGCGCACGCTCTGCCTCGGAGTAGACGTCGTAGATGGCGCCTGCTATCGAGGTCCCCGGTTGGAGCGAGTTGTACTTGTGCGCTTGGACGTCGACCATGAGCGGCTGCTCGGGAAGCATGACGAGCGAGGCACCGAGCGGGCTCTTGCTCGTGAGCACGCTGGTGCAGTGCGCACGTGGGTCGAGCACGTAGTCCTGCGGAGCGGCGACCTCCTTCAGGCACCACGCGTAGCCGGTGGGCACGTCGAACGCGAGATCTCCGTCCAGGTTGGTGCGTGCCCGTGACACCCACGTACGTCCCGGGAGAAGCGCGGGCACGGGGCCGGTCGGAAGGGTTGCCGGCGCGAACGGCGCGCTCGTGCCGACCACATAGAGGTCGTAGAGGACTCCCGGGATCGGCTGCCCGGGCTCGAGCGCGTCGTACTTGTGGGCTCTGATCGTCACGCGGGCCGGAGCCACAGCCACGACCGGAGGGACGACCCCTGGCGCCGGCGCATACGGTGACGGCGGAACGCCGGAGGGAAGCGGGAGTGGTGCCGGTGCCGGTGCCGGTGCCGGGATCGGGGGCGGGGGCGCATCGGGCGCGGGGACCGGTGCAGGACCACTGGACACCACCGGGGGCGGTGTGCCCGTCGGGATCGGCGTGACGACCACCGCGGGCGCGACTGGTTGGTCCGCGATCGTCACGGTCGCTCCGGTGGCAGGCACCACCGGTGAGCCGACGAGCACTGGCGTGCAGGTCGGTGACGACGCAGGAAGGTAGCCAGCAGGAGGGGTGGCCTCGAGAACGCAGTACGCGTAGCCCGGCAGCTGCAGGGGAAATGCGACCGGACCAGACGCGGTGGACGTCGCGCTCGCTACCCACGTGCCGCGGGCGAGCGTCGGCGTGCCGGACGGCACGGTGGGGCCGGCGGGGCCGGCTCCCATCCGGTAGAGGTCGAGGAGTGCTCCGGCGAGCAGGTCGGCGGGGTTGCCCGCCGCGACCTTCACCGCGCGGACCTCCACGTCGTCTCCCGGCTCGTCGACGAGGACCGGCGTCTCGGGAGTGGTTGCAGAGGCGACGACGCAACCCGTCTCGCCCGCCTCGAAGCCCGCCGGAGCGACGACCTCGGTCCAGCAATAGCGCGTGCCGGGCAGCAGCACGGCGCCGGTCGTGCACTCGCCCGAGCCGTCCGTCGTGCACGAGGCGAGGACTGGTCCCGATGCCGCTGCGTCGCGTACCTCGAAGCGTGCGCCCGCGAGGTCGGCCGACGCCGGGTCGAAGTTGCCCGTCGGTACCTTCACGAAGCTCAACGGCACGAGGCGAGGATCGTCGACGTCGAGGATGTCGACGGCGCCCGGCGCCAGCACCGTCTGGCGCGTCGGATCCGCCGTGTCGAGCCCGTAGCCCGGGGGCGCCGAGACCTCCGTGACCTCGTAGCGCCCGGGGAGCAGGCCGAGGCCACTGCTCGCGGCCGGAGAGCATGCGCCGATGTCGTCGGTCGTGCACTGTCCGAGGTCGACGCTGTAGGTGCCGTCGTCGAGAGCGTCGTAGCGCACGTCGAACACCCCACCGACGACGGGCGCGGCCGATCCCGACACCTGGTCGTAGATGTCAAGGGTGCCAGGGTCGGCGGCGTCCTCGACGCTCACCTGCGTGACGGCATGCCCGAGCGCCACCGTCACGGAGAAAGGTGCAGCAGGTCTGTAACCAGGAGGTGGGGCGGTCTCGGTGACGGTGTAGGCACCGGGTTGCAGTCCCGAGACCACGTTCGAGGTACCGGACGGACCAACCGTCAGGACCCCGGCTGTTCCCCCGGAAGGCAGCGGGCCTGCCACCGTGAACGCCGCACCAGCGACCGAATAGTACGCCGAGTCGTCGCCTGTCTTCGAGAGCGACAACGAGCCGAGAACGCGATCCTTGAAGCTCAATACACCTGCCCCCGCGGGCGCGAGATCGATTGTCTGCGTGGGCGGGGGTCGATTCAAGTAGTAACCGTTCGAAGCCGCCACCTCAAGCACTTGATACTCGCCAGGCAGTAGCCCTACTCCATCATTGGCCGGTACCTGACAGGCGCCCGTCATGCTCGTCGTACACGTCGCCATGTTGACAAATGTTCCGATGTTGGTCGGACTATCACGAACTTCGAATGTTGCGCCAGCGAGGGCAACACCCGTCTGCTGGTCTGCGTCGGAGATGGTGAGCGTGGCGGGGATCGCGTGGTTCTCGGCGGCACCCGTGAAGTGTGCAGTCACGTTGCCGCCGTCGACGACGCTCACGGACTGGTTGGCAGAGGGCGTGTACCCCGCGGGCGCCGTCTCCTCGTGGACCGTGTAGGTGCCGAGCGGTAGCCCTTGCGTCGGCCCGGCGGCACCATCGCTAGCGGTCGTAAGCGTAGCGACGACCGTCCCTTGCGAGTCGATCACCTGGTACACGCCACCCGCGAGACCGACGTACGCGGTGTCGTCTCCCCCCTCGTCGACCGAGATCGTGCCCGTTCCCCCGATCCCCGGGGATGCGGCGACGACGTCCGAGTTGCTCGCGGCAACCGGCGGCGCGAAGGACACGACGGGCGACCCGCCAGCCGTGCTGTCGTAGAAGTCGAGCGCCGGCGTCCCGACCGTCGCTGTGGCCGACACGGACACTGACGACGACGAGCTGTCCGCGTAGATCTCCGCGCTCGCGTAGCCGTCCGCGTTCGTCGTGACGACCGCCGACGTACCGCCTCCCGTGACGTAGCCCCCGTTCACTGCCAAGGTCACCTCGTCACCCGACGCGGCCGTCCCCGTGCCGGGAAACGTGAGCCGGATCTGGTAGATGGCGCCGGCGGTCGGGATCGGACCGACAGAGGTCGTGTTCATGTCGATGACCGGGCTGCCAGTCGTCCCGAGAGACTGCACGTACCATCCGTCGAGCGCGTCGTACGCGGCGAGCACGCCACCGCTTGCCACGGGGACAGCTGCCCCCCATGCGACCTCGTCGTAGAGGAGCTCGGCTGCAGTCGCCTCGTCGGCCGCGGAGTACGAAGCTCCTCCCGTCCAGGCATCCGTCGCCTGCGCCTCGCTGAACGCGAATCCGAGCGATGCATCGGCTCCCGTCGCCATCCCCGACGGTGGGCTGCCTGGCGAGTAGGCCTGCGAGGGGTCGGGCGCGGCGGCAGCTCCGGCGTCCGTCGCGGCGAGCACCCAGCCGTCGGCCGTCGCAAAGCCTGGGCCGTAGCTCCCATACCAGCCGGCGTACGTACCGTAGGACGCGCAGGCGCCTTCGTAGGCGTATGCCACGGTCTCGCTGCCACACACTGCCGATGCTGCGGCCGTCGGTACCGCCACAGCGGTCGCGGACACGACCCATCCGGCAACGAGCGCGGCTGTCGCGACGCAGCGCACGAGCATCTTGTGTGCTGCACCCGTGTGCCGTCTCGCCATGTCACCTCTCCGGAACTTCGCGCACGACTCTCGTCCTCGCTCTCTGAGTAACCGGCGAAGCACAAGCAGCTCGTGTGAAAGATCGTCGATCGCGTGTCCCGTGACACCCTGCCGTGCAGGCTCTGCCGTGCAGGCTCCAACGCGATGCACCGGTCACACACGGAAGGTCGCGCGAGGGTGCGGAAGTACCGGCGATAGCGTGAAAATACTTGCGAGGGCGTGGATTGCGACGATATGTTGCTCAATCCTCCTCATCTGCCGACCACGAACAGATCAACGTCGTGCTACTGGACAGCGTGAACCACAGCGTGAACCATCGAACCGTGCTGACGAACCATGGGCTCTACCGATCGCGACAAGGTGAGCCATAGCGTTAATTCGTGGTGTAAGCATTCGCATCATGGAGCCACGAGCAATCGCCGCGATTCGCATGGAATGGGACCTTGTGGCACACACGTCACGCTCCATACGGCTGCTTGCCGAGATCGCGGCAGTCGAGCCAGACATCGCCTGTCTCGGCGTCACCGACCTCGCCGAGCTCCTAGAGGTGACGAGCGGCCGGCGCGGCGCCGTCCCCGAGAGCACCGTCCACGGGGCGCTCGCGGCGCTCGTCCGGCAGTTCGACCGTGGGCAGCTCGTCGGGATCACGCTCGTCCGCGCTCTCCTGCCGGGGCTCGCGCGCGTCGCGATGCGGATGCGCTGGGGTGCCGGGGGTCCTTGGAACGACAGGGAGGAGTTCGCGGCAGATCTCGTCGGATCCGCCTGGAGGCATCTCCGCGAGCATGCCGGAGAGACGCTCCCCCGCCCCTGCCAGACGATCGTCGACCAGGTGCGCCGCTCACTACGTACCGACCAGGAGCGTCACTGGCGGATCTCTGCGCGCTGCCTGCCCTGGGATCCTGCACGTCCTGAGCCGGCAGATCGCGGTGTCGACGCGCTTACAGAGCTCGCGTTCGGGCTCGGGCTCGTGGCGGGCACGGTCCTGGCCCCGTCCGACGCCACCCTGCTCCTCGCCAATCGCGTCCTCGGCTACGGCTTGGCCGAGCTCGCGGACGTGTCCGGCCAGAGCGTCGCCCAGCTGAGCTATCGGCGCAGGTGTGCCGAACGCGCTCTCGCACGGTGACGGATCGCATGGGTACCTGGCGTGGGGTGATCCACGGTTGCGTCGGGGCGCCATATCTCAGACGGTGCTGAGACCGTGCTGACCCCATCCGTGACGAGGCAAGTGTGAGCCGTGGCGTGAGGCGTCCGCTCCCGGACCACGCCGCCGGACCCGGGCGTGACCTCGCTGCCTGGCTCGCTCTCGCGCTCGTCGTCGCAGGCATCGTCGTGCTCACCACGCGCGGGATAGGACTCGGTGTGAGCCACGCAGGCACTGCCCCTCACCGTCCTCATCTCCCGAGTCCGCCTGGATACACCCCCCGCTCGCTCCCGGTCCCGACGTCCGTTCCGGACGAGACCGTTCTCCCCGGTTCGCGAATGACGGCGGCAACCACGGTGCCGACGACCACGGTGCCGACGACGACGGCCAGGCCTGCACCACCTCGCCCCGCCCACCCGGCCGTCGGACCTTCCCCGCGACACGCAGCGCATCCGGTAGCGCCTGCCCCGAGCGCGCCGGTCCTCGCGCCTGCTCTCGTCTCGACGCGCTGGCCGGGCAACTTCCAGTACCCGGACGATGTCACGGCGACCTATGCCGTCGACACGTCGGGTGGCGTCGTGTCGGCGACGGCTGCGTGGTCGGGTGCAGCGGTCCTCACGATCGGCGTCAGCTGCCTCGGTGGCGCGCGGACGTCCTCGGGGACGACCGGGCTGTACGTCTCCGCGGTAGGGGATCCGGGAACGTGCTCGATAACGATCACAGAGCCTCCCGGCGTTGCGGCGGTGGTCTCGTACTCCCTCGTCGCGCACTATCCCGCACTCGAAAGGCAGAGGCCGTGACTGGCACGTCGAGCACTGGCACGTCGAGCGCGCTGCTGACGGGGATGGCAGCGCTCGTGAAGAGCCTGGTCCTTGTGGTCGGCGTCCCGCTTGCGATCTTGCGACTTTGGATGCTCGCCCCCGGTCCGAGGGCACCGATCGTGTCCGGCGCGTGGGCAGGCAATCTCGCGTGGAGCCATGCGGCTCTCGCGATCGTCGCGGTCGTGTGGGTCGTCGCGAGCTCGAGCTTGGTGCGCGATCTCGCACGCGCGCTCTCCGGTCGACTGGGGACCCCAGCTGCCTCGTGGTCGACGCGATGGGCGTCGCGCATCGCGGGGCTCCTCCTCCTCGCGTCGGCTGGATCCGTCGCCGCAGCCGGTGTGGCGAGCGCGTCCACTCGCGGCGAGCAGTCGGCCACCAGGCCCGCTGCGACGGCTATGCACCGGCCGGGCACCGCAGGCACGCGGGGTGCACCGGCCGGCACCGTGGTTACGCATGTCCCGACGTACCTCGTCGTCCCGGGCGACTGCCTCGCTAGCATCGCGGCGCGCGAGCTCGGCAGCGCGGACGACTGGCCCGCTCTCGCCCGCTTGAACATGGGGCGCCTCCAGCCGGACGGTCTCCGGATGACCGACCCAAGCGTCATCCTCCCCGGGTGGGTCCTCGCGCTCCCCGGCGACCCCGGCGAGACCGCCCGCGTCGCCCGCCTCGGCCCGCTCGTCGTGACCCCGGCGCGAGCGGCGGACCCGAGCCGGGTGGTCGTACCGACAGTCCGTCGCACGACAGCGACGAGCGCGCACGTCGGCGCGGGCGGGCTGCACTCCGGCGTGCACCGTCCAGCCAACGGTCGCGGGCAGTCGCAAGGACCTGTCCACGCGGGGCACGCGCAGTCGCGAGGACGCGGATCGGCGAGACCGGTCGCGCCGCCGAGGCACCTCGACGAGCTCGGCGTCCTCGGACTCGGGCTGCTTGTTGCCGCGGGGCTGGCGCGCCACCTCCGCGTCCAACGACGAGCGCGCGAGTGCCTGCGCGGTCCGGGCGAGCGCGCCGCACGTCCGCGACCGCTCGCAGGCACCGCGGCAGCTCTCGTCGACCCACTCGCGGACGCGGAGCTGCTCGACTGGGTGGACACAGCCAACCGCCTCCTGTGGCGGGGATGTGCCCTCCTC
>DAHXNN010000089.1 GCA_027365385.1 Acidimicrobiaceae bacterium
CCACCCAGCCCGGCGCCTCGGGACGAACCGTCGCGCCGACCAGGGCGACGAGGTTGGCTTCGAGATGCTCCAGCTCGTCGGCCCCGATCTGCTGTTCCCACTTGTCGCGCAACTCGTCGAAGATGGCTTCACCTTCACGCATGACATCGAAACCGAGCGACGTGACCTGGAGTCGTTTGCGGCGTGCGTCGAGCGGGTCGGCTTCACGTGCCACGTACCCGCGCTCTTGGAGCACCGCGACTGTCTTTGCTGCGGCTTGTTTCGTGACCGACAGTCTGCGGCCCAGTTCCGAGGCGTTGTCGGCCCCCGCCGCGATCGCCCGCATCGCAAAGTCATGGACGGGGCGCACGTCCTCGTAGCCGCGCTGCGCGAGCTGCTCTCTGGCGTCGTCCACGAGCGTGCGGAACCCTCCGAGCAGGAGCAGTGCGAGGTCGGCGCCGGGGCGAGACATGAGCCAGACGGTAGACCGGCGGCCTCGACGTGGTCAACTAGGTTGTCTATAGTTTGGACAACCAGGTTGACGATTAGGGAGAACCGACATGTTCGCTACAGCAGACCCGTCCGCGCTGGATGGCTTCACGCACCATCACGCTGAGGTCAACGGCACGAGCCTCCACTATGTGTCTGCGGGCACCGAAGGCACTCCGGTCGTCCTGGTGCATGGTTTCCCCGAGACGTGGTGGGCCTTCCGGAAGCTCATTCCCCTGCTTGCCACCAGGCACCGTGTCTTCGCCGTGGATCTACGCGGCTTCGGTGACTCCGACCACGGGGCCGGCCCCTACGACAGCAAGACATCCGCTGAGGACCTCCATCTCCTCATCGAGGCCCTCGACGTCGGCCAGGTCCACCTCACCGGCCAGGACATCAGCGGAGCGACAGTCCTTCGCCTTGCTGCCACCTATCCCGACAACGTGCGCAGCTTCACCGCCATTGAGATGGGCCTGCCCGGGTTCGGGCTCGAGATGCTCGCCGACATCACCCACGGTGGGACCTGGTACATCGGCGTCCTCGCCGCCCCCGACATCCCCGAGATGCTGCTCGCCGGCCGCGAGCGCGAGTTCCTCGGGCAGTTCGCCTACCCGGCCATGAGCGCAACTCCCGGAGCGATCACCGACGCCGACATCGACGAGTTCGTCCGCACCTACTCCCGCCCCAACGGCTGGCGCGGCGCAATCGGCCTCTACCGGTCCATGCTCCAAGAGGGCGGCGAAATCACAGCCCTTGTCGCTGCCCGCAAGCTCAGCATGCCTGTGCTGGCGATCGGAGCCGGTGGCGGCGACTTCACCCTCGCAACCATGATCCAGGTGGCCTCCGGTCAGGTCCGCTCGGCATTCCTCGAAGGCGTCGGCCATTACGCCGCACAGGAGGCACCGGACAAGGTGGCGGACGCTCTGCTCGACTTCATTGGAACTGTCGACGCGACCTGAGCATCAGGATCGCCGCGATCTGGCTCCCTTTTCGCCGCCATGGGACCAGGCCGCAGCGTGCCCACAACCCGGCTTCGACTGAGCCTGCTCCGCTATGACGGACGCTCCCCCGGCCCGCAATAGAGGTCCAGACGGCGAAGCCCCTGCCCGCAGAACAGGGAAGAGGTGCCGCCAAGCTACTACCAGGCAGCTGGTCGCCCCTGCGGGACGATCGTCGGCCACCTCACAACAACCCGACCCTGCCGGTGAACGGTCGCCGCCGCTAGGCTCCAACGACGAGCGTTCTGCGCTGGCGGAGCAGGGGGCGGGACTGCCTGGCGGAAGTAGCCCCGAGGTCAGCTCACTATCGGCGACAAGACAGCGACGTTCACGCGCAATACGGCAGGATTTGCAGATAGCCATCGAGATGGCAGCAGCTGGAGTTGAAGATGTATCCACTGTCATCGTGACTCTCGGTGAATCCTCGGCATGGCTTAGAAGTCGTGGGGTGTTCCAGTGGCCAGAGCGCTTTCCTGAAGACCCCCTTCTTCTCACGTCGGTTGCCAACCAGTAGCTGTACTTGGTGCTGGAAGGCGGCGAAACGGCTGGCGCCGTGACGCTCCAGTGGTCGGGCCCAATGTTCTGGGGAGACAGGGCTGACGCGGGGTATATCCACCGCCTAGCAATCAGACGTAGCCATGCCGGGGAGGGCGCGCAGGTCATAGCTCAGGCTGAGGATCAGCCCATCACTCCCAGCACCGGGCCGTCTGCTAACTGCAGCAAGCCTTTCAGATCGCTCCATCTGAGCGGCCGGGCCACAAGTCGGGCAACAAATCGAGATCGGCGCCCGAGCACGCCAGATCGACGGTTATCTGAAGCTCATCCAGAGGAAGCCCTGGTGGACGTCGGCGTAGACGGCGTAGACATTTCGCCGCCGAAGCCGTTCGCGTGGCTGCCGCCCTTCACACGTTGCGCACCGATGTTCCGGTAATCAGTGCCAAGATCGCGCGCCAGATCGGCACGTACGCTTGCGTCAGCATGGCCTTGATCGAGATGAGTCCGGCCGCGTTGGGAGGCTCAGATGCTTTCGATCCGGAGCCTTCCACCCGCGGCTTCGATCACCGTCGCGATGTGCTACTTGTTCGAGGTCACGACGACCTCGTCACCCCTTCGGACAGCACCTTCTCCAACGGCCACGTCGACGACACCGTCGTGTCCGCATCGGCCGGCCAGCTCGCCCACCCGGCGCGCCTGATCGGGACTCATCGCTTCGATCTCACCCGAGTGCAGTAGCCATGGCCGGACTCTCAGTTCTCCACCGTGATGTAGGGACGCACCCTAGGGATAGACCGACGCAGCAGCCCCCAATCTTGGCGAGCTCGCTGGATGCGGCCGATCACGAAGCTGGTATGGATCCTATGACGTCCAGCTATCTGGAGAATTGTGCCCATGGACGGCCGACCGGTGGGGAGCGGGATCTCTTCGGGGAGAATCCACTCGGCGGCCTGTCGATTCGCCTCTGCCTCGGGGCCGTGGAGTCCGGTGGCGGTGACGATGTCCTCGTCTGCTCGAACGGCCACCGTCTCGAGGTGTCCGAGACAGACATGAGCGAGCTCGTGGAGCAACGTGAACACGTAGCCGTCCATCCGGTCGCCCCGGCTCGTGAGGCCGATGACCGGGCTACCGTCGTCGAGCAGCATCACCGCCCCATCCAGCTTGCTGGACTTGAGCGGCAGCAACGTAACCAGGATCACCCCGACCTCAGCCAGCCAGCTCTCAAGCTCGCCGAGATCAGTCGGATCATGGATCCGGTGCGCCAGATCTCCTGCCAGTGCACAGACCGAGCTGGCATCGAAGGCAGGAACCGTCCGAGTCTGTGCGACGCGGCGGAGCCGAGCTAGCCATGCGGTCTGCTGAGGTGAGAACGACACTGTCGTGTTCGAGCGACGCGCTGCCACCGCGAACTGCGGCTCCGCGTCCAGATCAGAAATACCCAGCAGCTCCTTAACCGCAGCCTCCAGCACGTCGAGGTCGTTGGTATCGGGAAGCCACCCGCGCTGTCGCAACTCGGCCACCGGCACCCGAGATCGGAGCCGAGCGCGGCGCGTCACCTCAGTGACCCGCGGCCGGTTGTACCTCGCCTCATGGAGATTGAACGCCGTCTGCAGATTCACCCACAGCTCGGCGCTCGTGCCGAGCGCCTCCGCGAACGCGAGGGCCGTCTCGGGAACGATCTGCTTGCGTCCGTTCAAGATCTCCGACACTGCCTGCACCGGCCGGCCGACGATCTCCGCGAACTCCTTCTCGCTCCACCCCCGCTCCTCAAGCTCATCACGCAAGTACTCGCCCGGAGGGAACGCTTCGGCAGGTGTCAAGGTGCTGGTCATCGCGCCCTCCTTTCGTTCAGTGGTAGTCGACGACCTCGATGACGACGACCTGTTTGCCTTCCTGTGTGGTCTCCAGCCTGACGATCAGCCTCCACTGCTTGTTCAGCCGTAGAGAGGGCTGCCCGAGTCGGTCGCCTTCGAGCTTCTCGAAATGCAACGACCGCATTGCACGCAGGTCTCGCTCGTCGGACGCCGCAGCCACGATCCCAACGACCTTCCGATAGGTCCGGGTGAGATCGTGCCCAATGCTGGACAGCCGAAAGTCCGGCTCCTCGTAGAGTCGCCGCAGATCGTCGTCCTCGAGCTCGACACACACGGACCCTCAGCTTCACCCTTAGCCTGACGTATCTATAACACATTGTTGATTCCAATCTTCACCTTATGGGTGAATCCGCTACTACGCGGAGGCGCCGTGTGAGAGGAGAGAAGGCTCCTGACATGACGATGCCTCCGACCAGCTCCTTCGGGCTTCGGAACCTGACCGGCGCCTCGCTGGGCCTTCCACCTCGTTGGGGGTGCCACGAGGCCACCGACCATCGCCTAGGATGCAGAGGCCTCTCCCCGGGAGGTCAGCTACGGGAGCAGCCGTCGCTCGGGGGAACGAGGACCTGTGGTGCAGCTCGGAGTGCACGCCGGCCTGTCAAGCCGGAGGTCGCGGGTTCAAATCCCGTCAGGTCCGCATACCAGCACGTGCATGCCACCGGCTCGCCGGGGGCATGCTCCTGCGGCGCGCGGGTGGGAAGTCCTGCGGGAGGAGTCCCCTGCGGTTAGCGTGTGCTGGCGAGGTCGGGTAGCTCAGTTGGCAGAGCGCGCGCCTGAAAAGCGCGAGGTCACCGGATCGACGCCGGTCCCGACCACGGCAGGCTCGCGATCGACGTGTACCGTCGCGTGCTTGATGACACATCCGTGTCCACCGCTGGTGCTCTTCGACGCGGACTGCGGGTTCTGCACGGCGACGGTCCACGCTCTCGGCCGCCGCCTGCGCCTGCGCGCGAGGACGGCGCCGTGGCAGTCGGCTGATCTAGGCACTCTCGCCTTGACCCGGGACGAAGCGAGCAGCGCCTTGTGGTTCCTCGACGGCGAGCAGCGCGGATCGGGCGCACGCGCAGTCGCGCTCTGGCTCGGCACGGGACCACCGCTCGCACGGCTCGCCGGCGCGACCCTCCAGACACCAGGCGTCCGTGTCCTGGCGGCACTCGGCTACCGCGTCGTCTCGCGCAATCGCGCCCGGATCCCCGGTCCCTGGCAGCGCACGTGTGCTCCTGTCACGCGGTGACGAGGCGGTAGCCGGCGCCACGCACCGTCTCGATCACCGGGGCGGAGCCGGATCTGTCGAGCTTGCGACGCAGGTAGCCGACGTAGACGTCGACGACGTTGCTCTCCGTCGTGAAGTCGTACTGCCAGACCTCCGCGAGGATGCGGGCCCGCGGGAGCACCCGGCCCGGGTTGCGCATCAGCAGCTCGAGCAGGGCGAACTCTCTCTGCGAGAGCTCGGTCCGGCGGCCGGCCCGCCACACGACCTTCGCGAGCAGGTCCAGGCGGAGCTCGTCGACGACGAGCTCGGTCGAGACCACCGGGCCCGTCGACCGGATGGCTGCCCGCATGCGAGCGAGAAGCTCAGCGAACGAGAAGGGCTTCGTCACGTAGTCGTTCGCGCCGAGGTCGAGGCCGTGGACCTTGTCCGCGACCGCGTCCCTCGCCGTGAGGACGATCACCGGCAGGCTCGCGTCGCGCTTGCGCAGCAGCTGGAGCACCTCCTCCCCCGACGTCCCCGGCAGGCCGAGGTCGAGCAGGACGACGGCGAAGCGCGACGAGCCGGAGACGAGCAGGGACGCGGCGACCATCCCGTCCCCGGCGACCTCCGTCTCGTAGCCCTCCGCCTCGAGCCCTCGTACGAGGAACGACACGATCCGGGGGTCGTCCTCAACGACGAGAACGATGGTCATCGGCTCGCGACGACGAGCCGACGCGGGAGCACGACCGCGACCCGCGCTCCTCCGAGGGCCGACCGCTCGATCGTGATGCGACCGCCGTGGCTCTCCGCGACGGCCTTCGCGATCGCGAGCCCGAGCCCGCTCCCGTCGGCGTCGCGCGCCCCGGGACGCGAGAAGCGGCGTAGAGCAGCCTCCCGCTGACCGACCGGGATCCCTGGCCCCGCGTCTTCCACGACGAGCTCGAGGCTCCCGTCTTCGTCGAGGCGCGCCCCGAGGCCGATCGGGCCGACGCCTGCGCTTGCGCGAACCGCGTTGTCGAGGAGGTTGAGAAGCGCACCTCGGAGCTTCGCCGCGTCGGCCTCGAGGACGAGGTCGGGTGGGTTGGACAGGATCGCCCGGCCCGGCGCGAGCACGGACGCCGCGTCGAGGAGGTCTGCGAGGAACACGCGCAGCTCGACCGGCTCCGGAGCGAGGAAGTCCGGCTCCATCGCCCGGCCGAGCAGGAGCAGGCGCTCGATCAGGGCTCGCATGTGGTCGATCTCGTCGACGACGAGCTCGACCGTCTCGTCGACCTGGGCCTGGTCGCCGGTCCCCGTCCGCTGGAGGATCTCGAGATGGCCCCTCGCTATCGTGAGCGGCGTACGCAGCTGGTGGGACACGTCCGCGAGCAGACGTCGCTGCGCGGTCATCGCCGTGTCGATCCGCTCGAGCATGGCGTCGAAGGTGCGCGCGAGCTCGCCTACCTCGTCGGACCGACCCTCGTCTCCGAGTCGCCGGTCGAGCCGACCCCGGCCGATCTCGTCGGCAGTGGTCGTGATACGACCTATCGTCCCTAGCAGGCGCCGGAGCAGCAGGAACGCGCTCGCGACGCCGGCGGTGAGCGCGACGAGCGCCTCTGCGAGCGCGAGAGCGAGGACGCTCGAGCGTTGTGCCACCGACGGCGAGAGGTCTGCCGCTGCGAGGAAGGTCCCGACCCGGGAGGCGCCTGCAGTGACCGGGACCGCGACGATCTCGAACGGGCGTCCGGTGATCGTGAGCGACCGGACCACCGTGCGCGCGGGTGGCGCGGCGAGGAGCGCAGCCACCGGAGGGCTCGCGACGACTCGTCGTGCACCGGCCGTCTCGACCTGACCCGCCCCGAGCTCGGAGATAGCGAGGACGTCTCCTGCCGCGAGCGCGTGGACCCGCAGGTACGCGATGGAGAGTGCATGCAGGTCCTCCGCAGGTGGACGCGCGCGAGCGGCGGTCGCGAAGCTCCTGGCCTCCGCCGCGAGCGAGCTCGCCGCGAGCGACTCGTAGCTACCGGTGAAGTCCCGGACGAGAGCGACGACGACTGCACCGAGGACGACGGCGAGCACGAGACCGTGGAAACCGGCGAGGCGACCGGCCGAGCCGAGCTTGCGGAGACGTCGAGGGCCCTCGCGCGGGGTCCAGCCCGGAGGAGCGTCAGCTTCCCGTGTCGCCACCACCGCCACCGCCCCCCGAATCCTGTCCCGCGTCGTGCTCGTTCTCCCCTTCGACGACAACGGGGCGACGAGGCGTCACGACGACGACGCCGGCAGCGCCCGAGCGTCGTGGGCTCGAGGTCCCGGCAACCTGGCGCGACGAGCCAGTCACCGCCGACGGTGTCCCGGTCGAGGCGGCAGTCGTCCCTGGGACACCGAGGTCGATCCTCGCCGGCACAGTGGCCGGACGCGCTCCGCCGCTCGTGGCGAGCAGCCCCACCGCTGTCCCGGCTGCGGCGGCGAGCCCGAGCAGGATCGGCACGAGCCCCCGGCGGTGCTCGCCTGACGGGGCACGCGCCGGTCCGTCACGAGGGTCCATGCGCCAATCCTCTCGCGCCGGCGTCGAGGGGCGCGTTCTGCCTGCCTTCCGACACGAGAGCCACCTCGAGACACGACAACGCCCGGGCAGGGCAGGCAGCCACCGCTCGTCGTGCCCGTGCGGCCGTGCGGGCGTCCTCGACCCTGCTCCTGTCCACGACCGCGTAGCCCCAGCAGTCGAGACCGATGCGCTCGGGGCAGGCGAGCGCGCAGATCCCGTGCCCGTCGCAGAGCGTCCCGTCGACGACGAGCCGGAACGGCGCGATCGCAGCGCGCCTCACGGGCCCGACCCCTCGCGTCGAAGTGGCAGGGGCAGGCCGGACAGCTCACCTGACGAGACGCATGCCCGACCCGTGAGATGTGCCCGCACCTCGCCTGCGAACGTGTCGAGCGCGCTCTCGACGAGACCGGCGACACCGGTCGGATGGCCACATGCCCCGCGGCCGCGCACCGATCCGGTGAGCTCGCGGAGCCGGCGGAGGTCCCGCCTCGTCGCTGCGCCCGCGGCGAGCTCCGAGAGGAGGTCCGCGACGGCCGGGAGCCCGTAGACACACGGCCCGCACTGGCCCGCCGACTCGCCCGCCAGCCACCGGACGATCCGCGACGTCTCTGCGATCCCGCAGCACCTCGTAGCGAGCGGGGCGACGAGACCGCAGCCGAGGGGCACGCCCGAGAGGGAGAGCCCTGCACGATCGAGCGGCGCGCCCCACGCGGCGGCGCCGTCGGTCCAGGTCCCCTCGTAGCCGCCGACGAGCACTGCCGAGGGGAGGTGACCGAGACCTCCGTGACGAGCGAGCAGCTCGCCGATCGTCGCCGGTCCGAGCACCTCGACCACCTCGCCCGGTCGGACGACGCCACCGGCGAGCGTGAGCAGCGTGGATCCCGGCACACCGGGCGAGCCCACCTCGCGGAACCACGCCGCTCCGTGGCGAGCGACGAGCGCGAGATGGGCGATGGTCTCGGCATTTCCCACCACCGTCGGTCGCCCACCGACACCTGCGACGGCAGCCGGCACGCCCGTCCGCCGGGGCAGTGCGCCGAGACCACCGAGGTAGGAGACGACGGCGCTCGTCTCACCGGCGACGTAGCGGCGCGGCGCGTCGACGAGACGGACGGTCGCTCCCGACGTGACGCTCACGGCGCCCTCGGCGGTCGCACGCTCTGCAATGGCGCTCTCGATCGCCCGGGACGCCCGGCCGTGCCGGTGCATGTAGAGGACCACCTCCGTCGCCCTGACGCTTCGAGCCGCGACCTGTGCCCCGTCGAGGACGAGGTGGGGTCGCAGCTCGCACAGGACACGGTCCTTGCGGCTCGCTGGCTCGCCCTCGCTCGAGTTGACGACGACGAGGGCGCGCCCGACCGCGCCACCGGTCGCGCGCGCAGCCTGGTCGAGCTTGACAGCTGTCGGGAACTGACCGCCCCCGCGACCCGCCAGCCCGCTCGCGTGCACGAGCAGGCGAAGGTCCGCTGGCGAGGCATCCGGCGGGAGCGGTCCGAGACGGCGGAGATGCGCGTCGTACGGCTCCGCTCCTTCGCTCGCCGGCGGACCCCCGAGCAGCCTCGTGCCGGGGTCGCCGGCCGTGCCGAGCGCAGCGCTGCGCGCAGGTGCCGACACGGTGCTCATGTCCGCGCTCAAGTCCGCTCCCCGGCCGGGTCGGCCGCCACCGCGACCCCCGCGTGACGCCGCCGGCCGAGCCCGGCCGGACGCCGCCAGGTGACGTGGCCGCCGAGGTGGCGCGTCGCCGCGACGACTGCGACGAGCGCTCCCGTGACCAGATAGACGGGGCCGAGCGCCGGCGTGTCGCTACCCGCGAAGACCCCGTGCACCCATACTGCGAGGAAGACGAGCAGCGAGATCTGGTGGACGCCGAGCCAGTGGCGCGTCCCGCGCCGGCCGGCGAGCGCCGCGCTCGTACCGACGACGAGCATGGCGAGGAACGTCCCGACGCCGAGCCCGACCGCGATCCTCCGGTAGTGCGACATTCCGGGCACGAGCGCTCCCCACCAGCCGACCCCCGCGTAGCTGTCGAGGGCGAGCGAGCTCAGGTGGCCGGCGACGAGCAGGACCGTCGCCGCAGCGAGAGCCGCATGTGCTCGAAGCCGGGCCTCGGGATGTGGATGCCGGAGCAATCCACGTGCAGGATGGCGCATCGCGAGCCCGAGGAGGACGAGTGCCCACAGCGCCACATACGCCGCGAGGCCGAGCGCGCGCCCGGTGATCCACGGGAGGTAGCGGCTGTGGACCGTCGGAGCGGCTGCGTCGACGACGAGGTACCCAGCCCCGAAAGCTGCGACCACGGCAGCGGCCACCGTCGCGGTCGTCGCGGCGAGCGCGCCCGTCCTCTCCAGCGGACCGGTCATGGCCGCCTCCACATGAGGTAGGGCGCGAGCGCGTCGCTCGTGCCGATCGCCCCGGCCTCGTCGACCCACAAGGCAGCGAGGCCCCGGCGCCGCGCGAGAGTCGCGATCCGGGTGCGACCGGCGAGGAAGAGGCTCTTCGACCAGACCTCGCCGAGCGCGGGATCTGCGCCGATGGTCGTGACCGACAAGAGACCGGCGCCGCCGGGCCTGCCCGTGGCCGGATCGACGATGTGGTGGACCGGCTTCCCACCGGCGCGCCACGTGCGCAGCCGCACCGAGGACGTGGTCACGGCACGGTCGACGACGCGAAGGACCGCGACCGGCTCCTCCACTCCCGTCGGGTCCTCGACGGCGATCCGCCAGCCGAGGCCGTCGTCGGGTCCCGGTCCGGCCGCGTAGCAGTCACCTCCTGCCTCGAGGAGGTAAGCAATGGCCAGCGGCGCGAGACGGGCGCTCGCCCAGCGCACCGCGAGGCCCTTGCCGATGCCGCCGAGGTCGACCGGCTCGCCCCTCAGGTGCACCTCGCCGGTCGCGTGGCGGAAGCGTGGCCGCCATGCTCCACGGGATCCTGCACAGACCGCCGGACGCGCGTGGACCACCACGTCGCCCGAAGAGAACAGGAGGCTGCGGTCGTAGCCGAGAGCGCGAAGCGCCCGCTCGACCCTCGGGTCGAAGGATCCGCCGGTGACATCGTGTGCGGTGTGTGCCTCGACGAGCGCGTCGAAGAGGACCCGTGGCACGCGATGCCAGCGGTCCGGTGAGCGGTTCATCCGGACAAGAGCGCTCGAGCTGCCGAAGCGGGTGCACGCCGCCTCGACCTCGTGGAAGACCTCGAGAGCCGACGCGACGCCGGCGCCGAGCGCGCGTTCGCCCTCCTCGCCGGAATCCTCCTCCGTCCTCGGGACCAGATGGGCGGTGACGTCGGTCGCCATCGCTCGTGTCGTGGCGCGGAGCGCTGCAGGACGGCTCCGCACGACGGCAGCTCGCTGCGGCACGTCCACAGCCACCGCCCCCTGGTCAAGGCACACTCGAGGCTCCAGTCGTCGCATGGGCAGCTGGTGCCGAGACGGCAGGAACGGGCGGCAGTGCCGGAAGTGGGGGCAAGCTCGTCGCAGGGGAGGTCCCCGACGGCGCTGCGCCGCTCGCCGCGACGCCGCCGGAGGCCGCGCCCTTCGCAGCTGCTTGCGATGCGCCGACAGCGCGCGCCGCTGACGCGTACCGGGACGCGATCGTGCCCTCGGTCTTGACGAGAGACGCGATGAGCTTCTGGTCGGCAGCTAGCACCCGGGAGATCCCGCCGAGGGTGGACAGGTTCGCCGTGGACGACGCAGCCGCGCCGCTGGCGGTGCCGTTGGCGACCCCGGGGAGGGGCGTCCGGGCATAGCCCTCGGTGATCGCGACCGTCGCGAGGACCGCGGAGCCGACGAGCGCGACCGTACCGAGCCGGTGACGCGACCTGCGCCGGGTACCTGCTCGCGACGTGCGGGCCCGAGCTGTCGCCACCCGGTCACGCGCCGCGAGGAGCTCGTCGGGCAGCGAGAGAGCCGGCTGCAGGCCCTCTTCGGCGTGCTCGAGAGTGCCGGCAGCTCCGAAGAGTGCCGCCGTGGTCGAGAGCGTCGCCCTCGTCGAGGGCTCGGCCGACCTGCCCACCGCCTCAGTTGCCGCCATCTTGGCCACCGCCTCCGCTGTCGCCGGACCCGGACGCTCCGGTCCGCGCGTGGGTCGCAGGAACCGTCGCAGCCGTGCGCCGTAGCGCGGACGCTTCGGCCGATATCGCAGCACTACGCTGCGCGAGCACTTTCGCCTCGGCGGCGAGCTGGCGCTGCTCGCTCGCTATCTGCGAGCGCTCCGCGGCGACCTGCTGCTCGGCGGCGGTGATCGACGCCGTCGACGAGGATGCGGACGAGCCCGCCGCGGAGAGGAGCGCCGCGAGCCGCTGCTGGGCCGAGCCGATTGCTCGCGAGAGCGTGTCGGTCTCCGTGGCGACCGCCCGTACGCCTGCGTCCGCGGTCGGCAGAGCTGCAACCGTCGTCGCTGCGGGTAGAGCCGCTCCGGGAGCGTGGGACAGCGCGACGCCGCCACCGGCAGCAGCCCCGCCGGCTGCGAGGACGGCCACCAGCCACGTGGACCGGCTCATCGCCCGCGCCCGAGGTCGCTTCTCGTCATGCGACAAGTGTGCGGAAGAGGACTGGTAGCGGCCTGGGACGGCGATGAGAATGCTCTCATCCACCGTCAAGCTCCTGGTCGGAAGGCTCCTCCACGCGCGCGAGACTCCGAAGGTGGACACGACGGGGGCACCGGGCACCACCGGTCAGGGCACCACTGGGCGGAACACGACGGGGCGGAACACGACTGGCGAGAGTGCTGCTGCTCGAGAGAAGGGTGCGACGGCCCGAGGCACCCGGCCACGAGGTACCGGACCGGCGGTGCGCCTGATCGAGGCCGGCGACCTGGCCGCCTGGGTGCGGTGCATGCGGATCGGCTTCCACCAGGACGAGCCGGACGGCCTCGTCGACCACCTCCGCGCCGAGATCGACCTCGACCGGACCTGGGGCGCCTTCGAGGGGTCGTACCTGTGCGGCACGCTCCGCTCGATTGCGACGAGGCTGACCGTCCCCGGTCCAGCTGGCGTGCGCGCCGCGGGATTGAGCAGCGCGACGGTCGCGCCGACGCATCGTCGCCGGGGCGCCTTGTCGGCGATGGTCATGGCGGCCTTGCGCGCCGGCATGGAGTCCGGGGACGTCGTGAGCATCCTCGTCGCCTCGGAGTACCCCATCTACGGGCGCTTCGGATTCGGGCCGGCGATCGAGGGGGCGATCTACAACGTCGACGTGCGCGACGCCCGCTTCCGCCGTCGTGCCACCGGCAGCGTCGCCCTCGTCGAGCCGGACGTGCTGCGCCGTGAGGGACCGGACATCTACGAGCGGTTCCGTTCCGTGCAACCGGGTGCCATCGACCGCTCCGAGCGCTGGTGGGACGTCGCGCTCGGCATCGTCGAGGCACCCGGCACCGAGCCGACCGCGCCGCGCCTCGGGCTGTACCGGTCGGCGTCGGGCCTACCGGAGGGCTATGTCCGCTATCGGGCCAAGCAGGACTGGGACCAGATGCGGCCCAACAGCCAGCTCAGCATCGACGAGCTCGTCGCCGCCACGCCTGCGGCGTACCACGCGCTCTGGCAGTTCTGCTGCGAGGTCGACCTCGTCCGCTCGCTCGAGGCGTGGCAGCGTGGCGTGGACGAGCCGCTCGCGTGGCTGCTCGAAGACGGGCGCGCGCTTCGCCAGGCGGGGAGGTTCGACTTCATCTGGGCGCGCATCCTCGACGTGCGCGGCGCTCTCGCCGGCCGTAGGTACGCGACGAGCGACGCTCTCGTGCTCGAGGTCGTCGACCCGCTCGGCCTCGCCGACGGGCGGTACCTCCTCGAGGGCGGGCGGGACGGAGCGACGTGCAGGACGACAACTGCTGCAGCCGACCTCGTCCTTCCCGTCGACACCCTGGGCTCGGTCTACCTCGGGGGAATGTCGTGGCACTCGCTCCATCGAGCGGGGCGCGCCGACGAGGAGCACGACGGGGCGGTGGCACGTGCCGAGGCGATGTTCCGCTCGGCTCCGGCGCCGTGGTGCTCGACGTGGTTCTGACGGCGAGGGTCGCGCTGACCGCTCACACCTGACTTCGCCGGCGGAGCTCCGACCGTAAGGGACAGCACCGCGAACAGCACCGGCTAGGGACCGTGGCGAGCGCTGCGACGAAGGACACTCCCGCGAGGGACGCTCCCGCGAGCCGTGACCGTGCCACTATGCCCTCGTGGAGGTCACACGCGTCGACCGTTGGCTGTGGGCGGTACGGGTCTTCCCGACGCGCACGGCCGCGACGGACGCGTGCCGAGCCGGCCATGTCCGGGTCAACCGAAAGCCAGCCAAGGCGTCGTCGACGGTGGTCGTCGGCGACCGGGTGGCCGTGCGCGTCGGCGGGCGCGATCGTGACCTCGAGGTCACGAAGGTCGTCGACAAGCGGCTCGGCGCGACCCTCGCCGCCGTGTGCCTC
>DAHXNN010000094.1 GCA_027365385.1 Acidimicrobiaceae bacterium
GGCGCTGCCACTCATGGTGCCGGGACTCGTGACTGTCCTCCTGATCAGCGTCGTCGCCGTGTGGAACAACTACTTCCTGCCGCTCATCATCTTCAGCAAGAGCAACCTGTACCCGATCACCGTCGGCCTCGGCAACTGGTCGAACCGGGCGCAGAACGGTGGCAGCACGCAGATCTTCCCTCTTCTCGTGATAGGTGGGCTGGTGACGATCATCCCGCTCATCGTTATCTTCCTGGTCGTGCAGCGCTACTGGAAGAGTGGCCTCCTTCTCGGCAGCGTGACGGGATAGAGGCCATGCGCGCGAGAAGCACCCGCTCCTCGGCGCGCGTTCCGGCGCGCCGAGGAGCGGGTGCTAGGGGGGCATTCCAGCTGCTCGCTGCCGTCCTGAGCGTTGCTCTGGTGGCGGTCCCGCCGGCGGCGGCAGCCATCCGGTCGCCGCGCTCGCACGCCTCGGCGAATCCAAGCTACGCGTTCGTCCACGACCCGAGCATGATACGGGAAGGGTCCACGTACTACGTCTTCTCGACCGGGGATCCGGCCGGCGTGATAGGTGGGGGCAACATCCAGATCCGGGTGTCGACGGACCTGCGGACATGGCGCTATATCGGCACGGTCTTCCCGACCATCCCGTCGTGGATCCTCCAACGAGTCGGCCCTATCCCCAATCTCTGGGCCCCGGACATCTCGTTCTTCCACGGGCTGTACCACCTCTACTACGCAGGGTCGAGCTTTGGGTCGAACACGTCGGTGATCGCGCTCGCGACGAACGTGACACTCGATCCGTCGAGCCCCCGCTACCACTGGGTCGACCGTGGAGAGGTGCTCTCCTCCGGTCCAGGTGACAACTACAACGCTATCGATCCTGCCCTCGCGTACGGACCGTCGTCGTCGACGTGGCTGGCATTCGGGTCCTTCTGGGGCGGCATCAAGCTCGTCTCCATCGACGCGTCGACAGGCAAGCCCTATTCGGCATCGCCGCGCCTGTATTCGCTCGCGTCGACGGCTGCGCCTGATGCCGAAGAGGGTAGCTACCTCACGCGTCACGGCAGCTACTACTACCTCTTCGTCTCGGCGGGATTCTGCTGCCGGGGCATTGCCAGCACGTACCAGGTGGTGGTCGGTCGCTCGAAGACCATCACGGGGCCGTACGTGGACGCGTACGGGACGTCGCTGACCCAAGGTGGCGGCACCGAGCTGCTCGGGGCCGACCAGGGGATGATCGGACCGGGATCGGGCTCCGTGTACCACTCGGCGAGCACGTACCTGTTCGACTACCACTACTACGACGCGTTCGACGGCGGCGCCGCCAGGCTGCAGGTTCGTCACCTCTACTGGACGTCGTCGGGTTGGCCAGTCACAGGACCGCCGCTCGTCCCCGTTCCAGGTGCGCCTGCCGGGCGCTCGTGAGCCGCCAGGCTCAGCGGGCGATTCCCTGCGCGAGGCGGTAGTAGGCGAGGTTCCAACGGAGCTCCCGGGCGAAGTGCGCAGGTGTCGTCGACGCGTCGATGAACACGAGCTCCACTCCGGCGATCGTCGCGAGGTCCTCGAGCGCCTCGCGGGTCACCGCGGTCGCGAGGACCGTGTGGTGCGGCCCACCGGCCATCAGCCAGGACTCCGCTGCTGTCGACAGCGAAGGCGACGGCTTCCATACCGCCCTCGCTACCGGAAGGCGCGGGAGCGGCTCGTCGGGCGGGACGATCTCGATCTCGTTCGCGACGAGGCGGAACCGGTCACCGAGGTCGAGGAGTCCGACGACGAATCCCGGGCCCGGCTGGGCGTCGAAGACGAGCCGGACCGGATCGTCCCGGCCCCCGATGCCGAGGGGATGGATCTCACAGGAAGGCGTCGAAGCGGCGATGCTCGGGCACACCTCGAGCATGTGCGCTCCGAGCGTCTTCGGCTCGCCTGGACCGAAGTGGTAGGTGTAGTCCTCCATGAACGACACGCCGCCCGGCTGCCCGCGTCCCATCACCTTGAGGATCCGTAGGAGCACCGATGTCTTCCAGTCGCCCTCCGCGCCGAAGCCGAATCCGTCGGACATGAGCCGCTGGACCGCGATCCCCGGGAGCTGGCGGAGCCCTCCGAGGTCCTCGAAGTTCGTCGTGAACGCAGTGAAGCTGCCGCGTTCGAGGAACGACCGCAGTCCGACCTCGATGCGCGCCGCCTCGCGGAGGGACTCGTGCCGTGCACCGCCCGCGGCGAGCTCGGCCGAGACCGTGTAGTCACGCTCGTAGGCACCAGCCGTCGCGTCGACTGCGTCCGCCGGTGCGCTCGAGACCGCCGCGACGAGGTCGTTGACGCCGTAGGTGCTCACCGACACGCCGAAGCGGAGCTGGGCCTCGACCTTGTCCCCGTCAGTGACCGCGACGTCCCGCATGTTGTCACCGAACCGTGCGAGGCGAAGATGCTGAGCGGCCTGCCAACCCGCTGCTGCACGCGCCCAGGTGCCGATCCGGCTCCTGACGCCCGGGTCGCTCGCGTGCCCGACGACGGTCTTCCGGCGGATCGCGAGTCGGGTCTCGATATAGCCGAACTCCCGGTCGCCGTGGGCCGCCTGGTTCAAGTTCATGAAGTCCATGTCGATCTCCGCCCACGGGAGGGAGAGGTTCGCCTGGGTGTGCAAGTGCAGGAGCGGCTTGCGCAGGACGTCGAGACCTGCGATCCACGCCTTCGCAGGTGAGAACGTGTGCATCCACGCCACGACGCCGATGCAGCGGTCCTCGGCGCTCGCGTCGATGCACGCTCGACGAATCTGCTCGGCGCCCGTGAGGACAGGCTTCCAGACGACCTCGACGCCGATCTCCCCTCCGGCGTTCAGCATCCCGACGATCACCGCGGACTGCTCGGCGACCTGGCGTAGGGTCTCCTCCCCGTAGAGCGACTGGCTCCCGGTGAGGAACCAGATCTCGAGCGACTCGTGGACGTCGTGCATTGCTTGGTCTCCCTGTCGGCGACGGGTGGGAAGGCTGCAGCGATCTTCCCGCACGGCAGCGTACCTGGCGGCACTCCCACGGTGCGTGGCGCAGCGCGATCTCGGAGGCACGTCGGTGCGCCTCCGCGCGACCGATGCCACGCCTTCCGCCGCCTGTGCTCGGCAGGCCCTGGTGCCGGGCCTGGCGCGCCCTGGTGGTCCGCTCTACACTGAAAAGATCGAAACCGGTTTCCACGCCTGCCGGACCTAGGCAGGCGGTGGTGCCGACGGAAGAATAGGGGGAGCGCGATGAAGTTGACGAAGATGAAGTCGACGCCGTGGAGATCGCTGTCCACGGCGGCCGCAGCGGCCGCGCTGCTGGCCGGCGCGGCCGCCGGCACGGGCGTGGCGAGCGCAAGCGCGACCCCGAACGCCCGCGTGGCGCAGACGTTCGGGGTGAACGCCACCGGGACGGTGACGTTCTGGGCACGAGCGGCGACGAAGGCGATCCCGGATGCCCTGGTCAAGGAGTTCAACGCCACGCATCCGCACCTCAAGATCGTCCTCCACCTGACGCCGAACAACGAGGCGTCGAGCGAGCTGGCGACCGCGATCAGGGCAGGCACGGCTCCTGACCTCGTCGGGCTGAACGACATCAACGTCCCCGCCTTTTCGAAGGAGGGGGCGTTGCTGAACGTCACGAAGTACGTCAACGCATTGCCCTACAAGTCCTCGCTCAGCCCGGGCCACCTGAAGCTGGCCACCATCGGGAGCCAGTACTATGGCGTACCGTATCTCGCCGACCTGTCGGTTCTCTGGTACAACCCGAAGCTGTTCAAGCAGGCCGGCATCAGCGGGGCACCGAAGACGTTCGCCGCGATGCTGCAGGACGCGAAGAAGATCACGTCCCTCGGTCACGGCGACTACGGACTGTCCTTCGCGGGAGACTGCCAGGGATGCCTGGGCTTCACCATGTTGCCGTCCATCTGGGCGAGCGGACAGCACCTCGTGACCGGGCCGCTCGGCAAGCAGAACGCGAACATCGACCACAACGCCCCGCTCAAGTCGCTGTTGACCGACTACCACGAGATATGGGCAGGCAAGATGGCCCCGCACGCCGACCAGGCCCAGAACGGCTCCACGTGGGGCGACGACTTCGCGAAGGGCAACGTCGGGATGCTTCCCGGCGACTACGGCTTCGTGACGAACTATCTGAAGTCGATGCCGAAGTCGGAGTTCGCGGATGCTCCGCTGCCGGGTGCGAACGGCGGGCCCGGGAGCACCTTCGACGGTGGTGACGACTTCGTGATACCTGCGGGCGCTTCGAACCCGTCCGGTGCGTGGGAGGTCGTGAAGTGGTTCCTTGCACGAAGCCAGCAGGAGCAGTACCCCGCACTCGGTGACACGCCGATCCGGAGCGACATCCTGACGTCGTCCTTCCTCGCAAAGTACCCGTACGACGCCGTCGCCCTGCACACCTTGAAGTACGGGTCGGTCGAGTACACGCTCGCCTACAACGAGCTGTTCAACGCCCCCGGCTCTCCTTGGGACAAGATGTTCAACGAGGCCGTGTACAACGGGAACGTGAGCGGAGCGCTGTCGTCCGGCCAGGCATCCTTCCAGTCGACCCTCGCCTCGGTGGACTCGTAGACTTCGGACCGATCCGTCTCTCCGGTCCGGCGTCGCTGCGACGGTGGCGACGCCGGACCGGAGGGGGTTGCGCGGCAGCTGCTCCCTGCTTGTGCGCCGTCACCTCGATGACGGGAAGCCTGGGCTAAGGGAGCCCGACGGTTCGACTAGCGCAGCGGATCGACTAGTGCGGCAACGGAGGGAGAGGTCCCGGAATGGAAGGTGCTGCGCTCGGAGACGGGCGCGACGTGCCGGTGCCCGGAGCCGCGGCGAGCAGGCGCCGCGGCTCGAGAAGTCGACGTGAGCGCCTCGAGGCTCGTGCCGGGTTGGCTCTCGTGTCGCCGGCGATCGCCATGGTCGCGGTGTTCATCTTGTTCCCTCTGGGATTCTGTGTCTACATATCCCTGACGAACTGGCCGCTCATCGGTCCGTACCACTTCGTCGGATTGGCCAACTACACGGCCCTTCCTCACGACTCCGTGTTCGTCCAGTCGATCCTGTTCACACTCGAGTACACAGCGATCGTCACGATACCGATCCTCGTCTTCGGCTATCTCATGGCGGTGTTCGTCCGCTCGAACCGACCCGGCGCCTCCATCTTCCGGACCTGCATGTTCCTGCCCTACATCGTCGGGCTGACGACTCTCAGCTTCCTGGCCGAGGTGGAGCTGCAGCCCGGCTACGGGACAGCCAACGTCATACTCTCGAAATTGCATTTAGCAAGCATAAATACGATCTGGGTCCAGAACGCCAACCTTGCACTCGCCGCGATCTGCGTGCTCGTGGTGTGGCTCGCCTCCGGCTTCACCATGATGCTGCTCCTGGCTGGGATGCAGGGCGTTCCCGAGCAGCTCTACGAGTCGGCGGACGTCGACGGCGCGTCGTGGTGGGAGAAGGAGCGGTTGGTCACGATTCCGTTGTTGCGCCGGTCCATAGCGCTCAGCCTGATCATCTCTGTCGTCGGATCCATCCTCGCCTTCAACCAGTTCTACATAATCACCGACGGAGGACCAGGGACGAGCACTGTGAGCCTCGTGATGGAGATCTACGAGACCTTCAACACGGCAATGCATGTGGGAGCAGCCAGCGCAATGGCAGTCGTCCTCATCGTCGTCGTCGGTCTGATCACGTTCGTGCAGTTCCGCGTCCTCAGGAGCGACGATGCCTGAGACCCGTCGGCCGGTGCACGGTGGGCAGGGGCGTCGACGCCGGCAGTCCGGCACGGTCTTCTACGTGACAGCCGGCTGCTTGATCAGCGCGATATTCGTCGTACCGTTGCTCTGGGAGGTGCTGCGGTCGTTCGAGCCGACGCAGGCGATCACGTCGGCGCCGTCGCTCGCCAGCTTCTCGCACCTCGGCATCGCGAACTACCGATCGCTTCTCGTCGGCTCGGACGACGTCGTCCGCAACGTGTTGAACAGCCTCGGTGTCGCACTTGCGACGGCGCTCCTCACGACGCTCATCGCGACTCTCGCGGGCTACGGATTCGGCCGCTTCCGGTTCAGGGGGTCGGGGGTGGTGTTCGCGGTGGTGCTGGTCGGGTTCATGGTTCCCTTCCAGGCGGTGCTGACGCCCCTGTTCCTCGAGCTCCACGATCTTCACCTTCTGAACAGCCTTGTAGGTCTCTGCCTGTTCTACACGGCGTTCAACTTGCCTTTCGGTGTCTACGTCATGCGGAACACGTTCATCCAGGTTCCGAACGAGCTCGTGGACGCGGCGAGGGTGGACGGGGCATCCGTGATGAGCACCCTCACGCGGGTGCTGAGGGCGATCGTGATGCCTGGGATCGCGACGTCGTTCCTCTTCGCGTTCCTCTTCGCGTGGACCGAGTTCCTCGGAGCGCTGACGTTCTTGACGAGCTCGAGCGTCTATACGCTGCCCGTTGCGCTCTCGAACGTGGAGACGGGGACGACCTACGGCGGCGTGAACTTCGGCTACCTGACGTCGGGCGCGGTGATCGCGATGGTTCCGTGCGTCATCGTCTACGCGGCACTCCAGCGGTTCTACGTGCGCGGCCTGATATCCGGTGCGATCAAGGGCTAGCGCGAGGCTTCGGGCGGTGTAGGCAGCCGGCCCGACCGGCGTTCAGCCCGGGCGTGACGTCGGGGGTCGACCGGCTCAGACCCTGGTGGACTCCCGCACCACCAACTGGCACGGGACGAGCTCGGTCCCGGAGGTGGCTGTCCCCTCGATGGACGCGAGGAGGGTCTCGGCGGCACGCCTGCCGACGAGTGGCAGGTTCATGTCGATGGTCGTGAGCGGAGGCCGGCTGGCCTCGGTCATGACGGTCCAGTTGTCGAATCCTACGAGAGCGACGTCATCCGGCACCGCGCAGCCAGCGGCGCGCAAGCCGTCCGCCACGCCCCGCGCGATCTGATCGCTCCCGCAAAAGACGGCGTCGAGGTCGCCTCGAGCTCGGAGCAGGATCGTCGCAGCTTGGCGACCCCACTCTTCGCTCCATGATCCGTGCAAGGGCCCTCCGCCGGCCAACGAGAGACCGGCGCGCCGTAGGGCGTGCTCTGCGCCCGCGGCACGCAGCCGCACCGCCCGGAAGTCCGATGGCCCGGTCACGTGGCCGATGGAGGTGCGTCCGGTGGCGAGAAGGTGCTCGACGGCGAGCGTGCCCCCGTGCTCGTCGTCGGGGACGATCGAGGCGTCACGCGGATCAGTGGACTCGCACATCGCGTAGACGACGGGTATCGGGAAGTCGAGGGTGATGGGTGGCCGAGGATCGGCTCTTCGACCAGTCACCATGATCCCGTCGACCCGGCGGGCCGCGAGCGTGCGGATGTAGTGCCGCTCCCGGATCGGGTCGTCCCGTCCGTCGCAGAGGAGCACGGCGATCTGCCCCGCTTGTAGGGCATCCTCTGCTCCGAGCATGACGGGGATGCTGAACCGCCCGAAGCTGTCGTTCGTGATCAAGCCGACCGTGTAGCTGCGCCCGCTGAGCAGGCTCTGCGCGAGCGCGTTCGAGCGGAAGCCGAGCTGCTCCGCTGCGGCCACGACCTTGGCCCGCGTGGTGGGACTGATGCCGTCTCGACCGTTGAGCGACTTCGAGACGGTCGCTGTCGAGACTCCGGCCAGCGCGGCGACGTCGGAGATCGTCGGAGTCGTCTTGCGCTTCAGCGCTTTACCACCGTCAGGCGTGCCGTTCGTCCCGCCAGCTGCACGGTCTTGTCGTCTCGCCATGATGGCTACATATTGTCATGGCGCGCATCGGCGGCCGGAATCCAGACACGCATGTCCGACGCTCCCCGGTTGGCCCAGGCGTAGTAGGGCACAGCCTGGATCTCGAGCGCTGCGACGTCGCCGGCTCCGCCATCTTGTCCGCCGTCGAGTCCGGCACGGTGCTCCGCGTACGGCCAGTCAGGCACGGCGCTCTGTCGCCGACGACCCTTCAGTCGCAGCGCGACGACGGGCTCTCCGGCGACGTCGACCGCGCGCGTGACGCCGATGGCTCCGTCCGGGTCCACCGAGATGCCGTGCAGGCCGGCCCCGCCCTCTCCGCCGGCCGCGCCGGCATCGCGGGGGACGTCGACGCCCTCGATGCAGTAGACGAGCGGACCGCGCTCGAAGGCGACACAGCCCCGGGCTCCGTCGACGTCGCCGGTCGCGTGCAGTGCACGCGGACGCATGGGGATCTCGAGCTGGAGCTCGTCGCCGGCAGTCCAGGTGCGGTGGATGCGGACGTAGCCGTGGGCGTCGGGCTCGGGCCGGAGGTCCTTGCCACCGAGTGCCAAGGAGACGCCGTCCGCGAACGTCGGGATCCGTAGGGAGATCTCGAGAGGCGTGCCGGGCGCGTCGACGACGCGAAGCGTGAAGGTCCCACCGTGCGGATAGTCGGTCCGTGCCAGGAGCTCGAGCGGGCCCGCACCGACCGGCGCACCGGCAGGGAGGTGGACGGTGCCGGAGAAGTACTGGTGGATCTGCACGCCAGCTGCCGACGTCGTCGCGATGTAGTGCTCGAGGCTCGCCAGCAGCCGCATGACGTTTGGTGGGCAGCACGCGCAGTCGTACCAGGGGGAGCGTGACGACGGCGTGCGCGCCTGGAGCGGGTTGACGTAGAAGAAGCTCGTGCCGTCGAGCCCGACGCCGGCAAGGAAACCGTTGTACAGCGTGCGCTCCATGAGCTCGGCGTACTTGCCTTCGCCAGTGAGCAGCAGCAGCCGCCAGTTCCACATGACCGAGGCGATCGCGGCACAGGTCTCGCAGTAGGCACGGTCCGGTGGGAGCTCGAAAGGGTCGCCGAACGCCTCGTCCTGGTGCCGGGAGCCCACGCCGCCGGTGATGTAGGTCTTCGACGAGGTCATGTCCGACCACTGGGCGAGGATCGGGGGGAGCAGGGTCGTGGCACCCGTCTCGGTGTAGACGTCAATGGCGCCAGCCAGGAGGTACAGCGCGCGCACGGCATGACCCCGGATCGTGGTCGCCTGCTCGAACGGCACGTCGTCCTGGAAGTACGAAGGTCCGAAGTTGTGCCAACGCAGCGCACCGCGGCCGCGTCGGACGAGCAGGTCGGCCGCGAGGTCGAGCAGGCGGCGGTCGCGGCTCGTCCGGTAGAGCTCGACGAGCGCGGTCTCGATCTCAGGGTGACCAGGGACGAAGCCAGCTTGCTCGCGGGGAAGGACGTCGGTGAGATAGGAGGCGAAGCGGCTTGCCACGAGACCGAGCGAGCTCGGGCTGTCCGAGGGATGCCCGGACGTGCGGGCGTCGGCGACCGCGGCTTGGAGCAGGTGGCCCGCGCAGTAGAGCTCGTGCCCCATGGCCGGATTGGCGAAGCGTCGGCCCGGCTCGACGACCTGGACGTAGGAGTTCAGGTAGCCGTCCTGCTCCTGCGCCGCCGAGAGGAGCGACGCACTCGACGCGAGGAAGCGCTCGTGCGCGTCGTCGGGACCATGGGACCGTTCCCACGCGACGGCCTCGAGGACCTTGTACAGGTCCGAGTCCCGGAAGAGCGGCATCTTGTACTCGGCCGTCGAGGACCCAGCTGCGACGCGCAGGTTCTCCATCGTCCCGCTCTGCTCGAGCATGGCGATCCCGTAGGGAATGGTGACCTCGCGGTTCCTCCGCTGGCGCGACGACCAGAACCCGTCGGTGAGGGACACGTGGCCGTGGCTCAATGGGAGCAGCGCGAGACGCTCCCGTGTGACGGGTTCGACCGGTCCTTGGCTCACGGCACAGTCCCTTCGTGCGGCTCGGTCGCGGCCGGCCATCGTGGGGCCGACGAGCGTCGCTCCGACGCGTTCCGTCGCGAGCGGGCGCCTGTACGGCAGGATGAAAAGGATTTCAACAGCTTTCGGGATGCTAGTGAGGTGGCGCGGAGGCGTCAAGGTGTGCGGACGGGGTGTGCTGTGCAGACGGGGTGTGCGATGCCGCCGTGGATTACGGTGACGGACGGTCGGCGAGCGGAGGAACTCGATGACGGCAGCAATCCAGGAGAGCGCTATGTCGGGCCAGGAGGGCATCGCTGCCACGCGAAGGGTCCTCGAGTCGCTCGGGCTTCCTGGGAGGGACCCGGGCGAGCTGCCGAGCTCGCCGTCGCGTTTCCCGGACGGCTCGCAGTGGCGGGTCGAGATCCCGTCCGTCGAGGGGCCCGCGCCGCTTCGCGCCGTCCTCGACGAGGCGACGAGCCGTCGCGTACCCGTTCACCGGGTGAGCCAGGGGAGCGGCCTCATGATGCTGACCCGCTCCGAGACCGAGGAGATGGTCGCTCTCGGACGGGCGTGGGGTGTCGAGGTCTCGCTCTTCGTGGGGCCTCGCGCCTCGTGGGACATCGGGGTCCAGGCGACGTCGCCGTCGGGTCGGGTCGTGTCCGGTTCGCTGCGCGGCGCTGACCAGCTCGTCTACGCGGTGGAGGACGTCCGCCGCGGTTGCGAGCTCGGGGTGCGGAGCGTGCTCGTGGCCGACGTCGGCCTGCTTCACGTCCTCGGCGTGATGAAGGAGCGAGGTGACCTCCCGGGGGACCTCGTGCTCAAGGTCTCTATATCCTTGCCGGTCTGCAATCCTGCGACGGCTCGTGTCGTCGAGGATCTCGGCGCGACCACGATCAACCTTCCGGTCGACCTGACCCTCGCGCAGATCGCCGGGATCCGCGCCGCGGTCGCCCTGCCCCTCGACGTCTACGTCGAGGCAGCGGACGACTTCGGCGGCGTGGTGCGCCACTACGAGGTCGCCGAGCTCACCCGGGTGGCGGCGCCCGTGCACCTCAAGTTCACTGTGCGCAACGCGCCGGGGATCTATCCCTCAGGTGGCCACCTCGCCGGTGTCGCCGAAGGGACGGCGCGCGAGCGCGTCCGGCGCGCGGAGCTCGGGCTCTCGATCCTCGAGCGCTACTACCCTGAGGCGACGACCACCGCGGCGGCCACCGTCACAGGACGGGGCCCGGGCGACTGATCTCGGCACCAGAAGACGACGAGGGGGAGGGTCACGTGACACGCGTGGGGAGCGACACAGGGCGGCGGAGCGCGGCGTGGTTTGGCTCGTCGGGACGGACCGGGTTCATCTACAGGTCGTGGGTGCGGGCGGAAGGCTTCACGCCCGAGGTCTTCGACGGACGACCGGTGATCGGGATCGCAAGCTCCGCGTCGGAGCTGACGCCGTGCAACTCCCACCTCGGTCGCGTCGCCGAAGCCGTGAAGCGTGGGGTGTGGCAGGCAGGGGGCTTTCCTCTCGAGTTCCCGACGATGAGCCTCGGCGAGACGCTGCTCCGCCCGACCGCAATGCTCTACCGGAACCTCATGGCGATGGAGGTGGAGGAGAGCCTCCGTGCGAACCCGCTCGACGGAGTTGTCCTGCTTTCGGGGTGCGACAAGACGACCCCGGCGATGCTCATGGGCGCCGCCAGCGTCGACATGCCAGCGATCCTCGTCACCGGTGGCCCGATGCTGCGCGGGCGCTGGCACGGTCGAGACATCGGCTCGGGCACCGACGTCTGGCGCCTCACGGAGGAGCAGCGGGCGGGACGGCTCTCCGCGGAGGACGTCCTCGAGGCCGAGACGTGCATGAACCGCTCAAACGGCCACTGCATGACGATGGGCACCGCGTCGACGATGGCGTGCATGGCGGAGGCGCTCGGTATGTCGCTCAAGGGCTCGGCGGCCGTTCCCGCAGCCGACGCCGGCCGGCTCCGGATCGGCCAGCTCGCCGGGCAGAGGATCGTCGACATGGTGCGCTCGGGGGGGCCGAGGCCGAGCGAGGTGATGACACGGGACGCCTTCGAGAACGCGATCCGGGCGAACGCCGCGATCGGCGGCTCGACCAACGCGGTGATCCACCTCGTCGCCATCGCCGGGCGGGTCGGGGTACGCCTCGACCTCGAGGACTTCGACCAGCTCGCGGCGGACGTGCCGCTTCTCGTCGACCTCATGCCCTCGGGAAGCTGGCTAATGGAGGACTTCTACGACGCAGGCGGCCTCCCTGTCGTGCTCGCCGAGCTCGCTCGTGCGGGGATGCTCCACGAGGGCGCGGGCACGGTGAGCGGTATCTCGATGGGCGAGCAGGTCGCCGGCTCGACGACCTGGCGCCCCGACGTGGTCCACCCGATGGCCGACCCGGTCCAGCCGCCGGGCTCTGGCACGGCGGTGTTGCGTGGCAACCTCTGCCCGGACGGAGCGGTCCTCAAGGTCTCTGCAGCATCCCCGCACCTCCTGCGCCACCGGGGGAGGGCCGTCGTGTTCGACTCGCTCGAGGACTACCTCGACAAGAGCGAGAGCGACGAGCTCGACGTCTCGGCCGACGACGTCCTCGTGCTCCGCTACGCCGGCCCGCGCGGCTATCCCGGGATGCCCGAGGTGGGCAACCTTCCGCTTCCGGCGAAGATCCTGCGCGAGGGGGTCACCGACATGGTGCGGATCTCCGACGCCCGGATGTCGGGCACGGGATATGGCACGGTGGTCCTCCACGTCGCACCGGAGGCCGCGGCCGGTGGTCCGCTCGCGCTCGTGCGGACGGGTGACGTCGTCGTGCTCG
>DAHXNN010000097.1 GCA_027365385.1 Acidimicrobiaceae bacterium
CGCCTCGCGAGGCAGAAGAGCCAGGTGGAGGCGTACGAGGCGTATTGCGCCGAGCGGGGCGAGCAGCCCGGCGACGTGGCCCTTGCATGGCTCTTGCACCAGCCGGTCGTGACCGCGCCGATCATCGGTCCGAGGACGCTCGAGCAGCTCGACGCCGCCGAACGTGCGCTCGGCATCACGCTCGACGAGCCTGGCCTCGCCCGGCTTGACGAGATCTGGCCCGGCCCTGGAGGAGCGGCTCCGGAAGCCTATGCCTGGTAGGTGGCGTCGCGGCGCGGGATATTCACGTCGCATGCGACGAGATTGCCTGCGTTCCGTCGTGCCGGGCGGCACGCTGCCTCGTAGACGCCGCGCGTGACGGCGGCGAGAGCCGTCGGCCGAGCCGCCGTCGGAGCCCTGGCGAGCGTCGCGCTCTGCGCGGGCGCGCCCGTCGCCTTCGTGCCGTGGGTCGCGGGCCCTCCCGTCGTGCCCTTGCGGACCCCTGCCGCGCTCGCACCGTTCCCGGGCCACTCGGTCCCAGGCGCCGGGCTCTGGAGCCCTGCCGGGCGACTGGTCGGTGGCCTACGGGCGGTCTACGAGACGACGCTCGTCCCTCCGGGAGGTACGCAGCCGGCAGGGGTCGCCTGGATGGACACCCGCCTGCTGTCGGCCCGGCTGTACTCGGGCTCGATGAGCCCTGGAGGCGGGCCCTACCGCTACACCGCTCCGATCGAGCCGGCGCAGGCGGCCTCGGTGGTAGCCGCGTTCAACGGCGGCTTCGTGATGAAGGTCGCAGGAGGTGGCTACTACACAGAGGGCCGCGTCGTCGATCCGCTCCGGCCCGGCGCAGCGTCTCTCGTGATCTATTCGGGCGGGAGGGTTGACGTCGGCGTGTGGGGAAAGGACCTCAGGATGACCCCGCAGGTCGTGAGCGTCCGCCAGAACCTGTCGCCGCTCGTCGTCGCCGGCCGGCCGACGAGCGCGGCGGCGAGCCCGGACTGGCAGGCGTGGGGCGCGACGTGTGGCGCGACCTCGTGCGCCGCGTCCGTCCCAGGTGTCGAGCACCAGTGGCGGTCGGGCGTCGGGATCACCGCCGACGGTGCACTGGTCTACGTCACCGGACCGAGCCTCGACCCGCTCCAGCTCGCGCAGGTCCTCGTGCGCGCCGGTGCGGTGCGTGCCATGCAGCTCGACATCAACCCGGACTGGACGGTGCTCGCCACGTACTCGCCCCCGACCCCGCGCGGGCTCGCAGCGCCGTCCGACGGCAGCAAGCTGCTGCCGGGAACCGTGCAGGGGCCATGGACCTTCTTCGAGTCGTGGTGGGCGCGGGACTTCGTGACCATGTCGGCACGCCACCTGCCGTCCAGGTGAGCCGGTTCCGCGACGGGGACTCGCACGACCGTCGATCCCCAGATTGTCGGAGACCGGTGATCGGCGCGAGCCGACCAACCCCTTCGGCTCTCGAAGCGGGTCGACGAGCTCGTCGCGGAGATGATGTGGTGGCGCCACGGGCTCACGGTCGTCGCGCTGCGCTTCCCCTTCCTCGGTCGCGCGGAGAGCGGGCTCGCCGAGCGTGCGGCACGCGTCGCGGCAGACCCGGGTGTCGCCGCGAGCGAGATGTGGAGCTATCTCGACACGAGGGACGCAGCGACGGCTTGCCTGCTCGCGCTCGAGAGGGTGCCGGAGGGATGTCACGTGGTCGGCCTTTCCGCGCCGGAGACACTCGCGCCTTACCCGACCGAGGCCCTTCTCGACGGCTACCACCCCGACGTGCCCCGGTGAGCACCTCTTCCGGGTAGGACGACGCCGATCGACTCGAGCCGCGCCGCGGCCATGCTCGGCTGGTGCGCAGCCCACGTGCTCGACATCGAGGAGCGCCCGTTCGTTTCGAAGGCCACGGGGCCGTGATGGGGCAGCGGGAGATGCGCATGGGCGCGCAGAAGATCACGCAGAAGATATCGAGCGCGACGTGACAGAGCCGAGAACGGCGGCGAGCGAGCCGCTGGCGAGCGAGCCGGTGACCATCACCGACGTGCGCACCATCTGCACGGCGCAGGACGGGATCCGGCTCGTCGTCGTCCGTGTGGACACGAGCTCTCCTGGCCTCTACGGCCTCGGCTGCGCCACCTTCACACAGCGCCCGCTCGCGGTCGTGACCGCCGTCGAGCAGTACCTGAAGCCGTTCGCACTCCACCGTGATGTCGACGACATTGAGGATCTCTGACGTGCGGCGCTCTGCGAGTACTTCGGCGTGCGGACCGCCTGGCACGGCCCGGGCGACGCGTCGCCCGTCGCGCACGCGGCGCTCTGGCCGAGCGAGCGCCCAGGGCTCGGCATCGATCTAGGCGAGGTGGCTGCTGCTCGCTTTCCGATCCCCGAGGACCCGCTCAACGGCTCCTGGCCGGAGGTCAGGCTGCGCGACACCACGGTGAGCTATCCGTGAGGTGGTCGTCGTAGCGACAGGCACCAGGTGGGTCGAGCCCGGATCGTTCGTCCGGACCGATCGCGTGACGTGCGGAACGTCTGCGGGTCGAGGCGGGGTGGGACCGCACCGCGCCGTCGTGGGCCTTCGCAAACGGCCTCCGCATCGCTGACGTTCCCCTCGATACCGCAGGCGCCGATGTCGCGGCGGTGATCCGAGAAGACGCCGCTGTCTCGGTCGCCGACGCACACCTGGGCGCCGTCATCCGATCGCGGCCGGCCGATCGGATCACCGTCCTGACGAGTGACCCCGAAGACATGCGCCTGGTGGCAGGTGACATTGCCGTCACCGTCGTCACGATCTGACCGCACCGCTTCGCTGCAGGTCGCACCCCACGTCCTTAGGGCCGAACAGTTGACCGCGCGCTCGTAGCCATCGGAGAGGAGACGGCGTCAAAACGCCCAGAGGGAACGCCGTTCTGGAGCGGCGTGGCTTGTCGCGCGGGCGTGTTCTCGAGCGCGCGATCGGGGCACCTCGCCGGAGTCGACGTGTCGGCTGCACCTCACGACCGTCTTCCCGGAGCATCACAATTGAGTTTCGCGATTCGATGTCGGGCACGTGGAGATCTACAGCTCGGCTCGGGAGCACGGCATCGGCGGCGTCGAAATCCTCCACGTCGTCGGTCACGCCGTTGCCGCCGGGGAGCAAGACGACGGAAAGGTCCTCTATTTCGGACCTGACCGCGCCGGGAACGTTCTCGAGGTTGTGACCGCACTCTGGGACGATGGGACCGAGATCGTCACCCGCGCCATGTGGGTGCGCCGTAGCTACGAATCGCTCCTGAGCGACCCAGGAGAGCCCGATACCTGGCAATCACTTCTTCGGCCAGCGAATCACCGACGCCAAGCTCACCAACGAGGTGCTCGAGCAGATCGCCTGGGAGGCCGAAGCCGGGCTCGACGTCACCACGTTGTGGTGTCGCCCCGCCCGGCCTGCCATCGGGTCGGGCCCGGCGGGCACTCTTCCCTACGGCCCGACCCCGAACTTCGTCGGGCTCGTGACGAGCGCGCCGCCACAGGACCCACGAACGCCTCCGAGGTGGGCCGAGAGACGCTGCGCCAGTATCCCCAAGCGAGCTGAACCGGCGTGATGGGCGAGTGCAGCGATGGGTCCGTACGCTGTCGGCGAAGTGACCAACCGACCTCCACGCGCGTCCTTCGCCGGGGCAGACTCGTGCCATGTTGCGCTCGCTCCTGCTCGCGTTGGCAGTCCTCGCGTTTGCGCCCGCGACGGGGGGAGCGGTGCCCTCAATCACAGCCCGGGGTCAAACGACCAGGGTGGCGAGGCTGGTCCGGGCGTCTCGACAGATCGAGCCTGCAGGGTGCCCCCGTTCCCGACCTGCTCCTGGTAGTCCGTCAGTCCTGAAGGTCAGGATCGTGCGTCTCGGCAAGGGCGCGGTCGTACTCGCCAGTGTGTGCATCGAGGGAGCTGGGCCGTTCCCGTTCCTGGTCGACTCCGGCTCTGCCCGCTCGGTCATTGACACGCAGCTCTCACAACGTTTTCACCTGCGCCGGGTCGGAGCGCCTGAGCAGGCTGGTGGCATCGGCTGCAGCGCGACGGTCGTACCCCGGCATGTATCGAGCTGGGCTGTGGACGGGCTCATCCTGAAGCCGCAGGCGCTCGTGAGCGCTTCGCTTCCGGAACTCGACGCGAGCCAGCCCTTGGCCGGCGTGATCGGGTCGGACGTGCTCAGCCGGTTCGGCTCCGTCCGCATCGACTATCGAACACAGACGATGAGCCTGGGCGGTCCCGAGCAAGCGTCTCCGACGGGCAGCGATGTACTCGAGGGACCCACCTCGGCGCCTACACCTGCGCAGTTCCTGAAGGGCGTGCGCGTCGATGCTGCGCTCACGGTCGTGACCCAGAAGGGAGCGGTGGGCGTGTATGCGCCGATCCGGTTCGACGGATCCGGGGCACGGCTCTTCATCGTTGACACCGGCGCCGAGATCTCGATGGTCTCGCCTCTGCTCGCGCGCTCACTTCATCTTGTGCCCGCTCATCGAAGTGTCACCCTCTCGGCAGCCTTCGGGTGCCCGGTGAGTCTGGTTGAGGTCCAAAGTGGTCGTTGGGCGCTCGGCCCGGCCTCGCTCGGACCTCAGCTGATCGCTCGGCTCCCGGCCTTTGGGCTGCAGACAGACGGTCTGCTCGGCTCAGACGTCTTGTCCCGCGAGGGTGCGGTCGTTATCGACTACCGAAGTGCCCGGATCCTTCTCGAATCGGGATGAGGGCAGGTCAATTTGAAAGAGCCGTGATCTGCGCCACCGCACCGGTACGTGATGCCATGAAGGAGCGCTCCGACGCTCTCGCGTGGCGGGCCAGTGAGGAGCGGGTC
>DAHXNN010000108.1 GCA_027365385.1 Acidimicrobiaceae bacterium
TCGCCGTTGTAGAGCATCGGCGCGGCGTCCTTCTCGCCCTCGCCGATGACGACGACGCCGTCCATCGCGACGGTCTGGAGCACGTGGCGCATCGCGTCGACAGCGGCGCCGTCTGCTCCGTCCTTGTCGCCCCGTCCCATCATTGGCTCGCCGCGATCGCGGCGGCCTCCGTGACGCGGACGAGCTCCATCGCGAGGTTGCGGTCCGGCACCTGTCGGGGAGCTGCCATAGTGCGGACGCTACTGGCGGCGGGCACCGCCGAGGAGCGGACCGCGTCGTAGCGTCCCGTGTCGACCACATCACGTGGCTCAGCGCGCATTGCGCAGCCAGTCCTCGAGCCCGGCGATGTGCGCAGTCGCTCTCGCTGCTGCGACCTCCGGCTGGTGCCGACCGATCGCGTCGACGATGGCGAGGTGCTCGCGCAAGGTTCGTGCGTGCGCGTCCTCGTCGGTGATGCCCCGCCAAACGCGCGCCCGGTGCATCGGACCGGAGAGCGAGTCGAGGAGGGAGACGAGCACGGGGTTCGCGCACCACGAGACGATCGCCCGGTGGAACGCGAGGTCGTTCTCGACGAAGACCTCAGCCGGCGACGATGGTCGGACTTCGTCGAGGATCTCGTGGAGCCGTGCGACGTGGTCCGAAGACGCGCTCCTCGCGACGATCGCTGTCGCCGCGGGCTCGAGGAGGCGGCGCACCTCGAGGAAGTGCAGCACGGAGTCGTCTCTGTGGAAGTCGACGACGAAGCTCACCGCGTCGAGCAGCAGCGCAGGGTCGAGGCTCGTCACGTAGGTCCCGTCGCCCTGGCGCACGTCGAGGATGCGGACGAGGACGAGCGCACGGACTGCCTCGCGAAGAGAGCTGCGCGAGAGCCCGAGAGAAGCTGCGAGCTCGTCCTCCTTCGGGAGCCGGTCGCCGGGTTCGAGCACGCCGGAGACGATCATCTCCTTGATCTTCTCGATCGCCTCGTCGGTCACCGCCATAGGTCACGCCCCTGCGCTCGCGCGCGGCAGGGCATAGGCCTTGTGCGCGGTACCGGAGAGAAAGGCGTCGGCGTCCGCTTCGGACAACGATGCGAGCGTGTCCTGTGCGAGCGCGACGACCTCGGCAAAGGTCGCCTCCGCCGTGCACACAGGCCAGTCCGAGCCGAACATAAGCCTCGCTGGCCCGAACGACTCGAGAAGCCGCTCGACGTACGGTCGTACCTGCTCGGTCGTCCACCCGCGGCCGGCCTCGGTGACGAGACCGGACACCTTGCAGCTAACGTTCTCGCATCGCGCGAGCTCACCGACGAGGCTCCACCACGGCTCGGTCGTGCTGGCGCCGATCTCGGGCTTCGCCCCGTGGTCGAGCACGAACCTCGCATCGGGAAGTGCCCGCGCGACGTCGGTAGCGGCCCGGAGCTGCCGTGGGCGCACGAGAAGGTCGTAGGTGAGCCCCGCTCGGGCGACCGCACCGAGGCCCCGGCGCACGGCGGGCCGCGCGAGCCAGTGCGGGTCGGGCTCTGACTGGACGAGATGGCGGACGCCGACGAGCTTCTCCCCGCCAGGCCCATCGGCGAGCCGAGCGAGACGGTCGACGACATCGGGCGCCTCGAGGTCGACCCAGCCGACGACGCCGGCGACGAGATCTGCTCCTGCCGCGTCGCCAAGCGTCTCGACGGTCTCGTCGAGATCGGCGAGCACTTGGACGAGCACCACCTGGTCGTCGGGGCCGGGCGTTGCGTCACGAGCGTAGTCGTCGAGGTCGAACCGACGGCGCAGCAGGGGATCTTCGGCCTCGAGCCACGAGTGGTCGCGCGCCGCCGGGTCCCAGACGTGGACGTGAGCATCGCAACGTGGTCTCGTCATCGAACGACCGGTGCGGCGAGCAGCCCGTGCGTGGCGAGCTCGTCGAACAGCTCGTCCGGGACCGCTGTCGCGAGATGGCGGGCATTCTCCCTCACCTCAGCGGCGGAGCGCGATCCGACGACCGCCGCCGTCACCGCGGGGTGTGCGAGCACGTAGTGCAACGCAGCTGCGGCGATCGGGACGCCGTGGCGCGCGCAGACCACGTGGATCGCCTCCGCGCGAGCGAGGAGCGCCTCAGGTGCGGGCAGGTAGTCGTAGGTTGCCCCGGGGCGCGGGTCCGCGAGGATCCCGCTCTTGAACACCCCCGCAGCCAGCACAGCGACACCTCTCGCTGCACACGCGGGCAGCAGGCTCTCCGCCGCGCTCGCGTCGAGAAGGGAGTACCTGCCCGCTATGAGCACGCAGTCGAGGTCTGCCTCCGCGACGAAGCGCTCGACCATGGCGACCTGGTTCATCCCGACGCCCACCGCTCGGACGACACCTTGGTCACGCAGCTCGAGGAGCGCGGGGATCGCCTCGCGAAGGGCGATGTCGAAGACGTCGTCCGGATCGTGGACGAGCGCGATGTCGAGGTGGTCGGTACCGAGCCGCGCACAGCTCTCCTCCACGGAGCGCCGGACACCGTCCCGGCTGTAGTCGAGGACGCGGCCCCGCCGTGGCGTGGCAAAGAAGCCCTCGATCCCGTCGACGTCCTCGTCGGTAGACACGAGCAGTCGCCCGACCTTGCTCGACACGACGACCTCGTCGCGCGGCCATGCGCGAAGAGCGGCACCGAGGCGCTCCTCGGAAAGCCCCACGCCGTAGTGCGGGGCCGTATCGAAGGCCCGCACACCGACGTCCCACGCCGCGTCGAGCGCAGCGGCAGCCTCATCGCCGCTCACGGGCATGAAGAGCCCCGCGAGCGGTGCGCAGCCGAGCACGAGACGGGTGAGCTTCACCCCCGTCTGGCCGACACGGCGCCGCTCGATCGTCACGTGACCCGCGGCGGGAGACGCAAGCCCGTGAGCCCACCGTCGACGGTGATCTCGGTCCCCGTCGTCGATCCGGCGGCAGGGCTCGCGAGGTAGCAGATCGCGCCGGCGACCTCGTCGGCTGAGACGAGGCGACCGTGCGGCTGGCGCGCGACGAGGGCAGCGCGCTCTCGTGCCGGGTCCGCCGCCCGGTCGAGCAGGCGGGTCACCCATGGCGTCTCCGCTGTTCCAGGGTTGACGCAGTTCACCCGGATCCCCTCGCCGAGATGGTCGGCAGCCATGGCACGTGTGAGGCTGAGAACCGCACCCTTGGTAGCGCTGTAGAGCGCGCGCCGGGGAAGCCCGACGTTTGCCGCCACCGAGCACGTGTTGACGATGGCCGCGTGCGCGGACGCGCGAAGTGCCGGAAGCGCCGCTCTCGTCACCCGCACGATGCCGAAGACGTTGACCTCGAAGACGCGCCGCCACTCCTCGTCGGGATTCTCCTCGACGGTACCCTGCGCCCCGATGCCTGCGTTGTTCACGAGGACGTCGAGACCGCCGAGAATGTCGACGGCCCGGGAGACCGCCGCGACGACGCTCACGTCGTCGGCGACGTCGCACGTCACGGCCTCGAAGCCCTCGGCTGCGCCCGGGGCGGCGAGGTCGGCGACCGCGACACGCGCACCGCTCGAGCGCAGCACCTGCGCGGTGGCGAGCCCGATACCCGACGCGCCGCCGGTGACAAGGGCACGAAGGCCTCCGAGCCCGCCTGCTCCCTTCCCCGTCGAGTCATCTGCCGTCATCGTGCCCCTTCGCTCTCTGTCGTGTACTTGTGGGTCTCAGTCTTGTGGGTCTCAGTCTTGTGGGTCTCAGTCTTGTGGGTGCCGGTCACGTCAGTGCCCGTCAGCACCGGTCCCGTTCGTCCCCACCCAGACCGGCCCCGACGGGTAGCTGAACTGCTCGAGCGAAGCGAGGTGCATCTCGGTCGATGCTCCAGGTGCGCTCGGTGCGACATAGCGGCCGCGCCGAACGACCGCGGGAGCGACGAAGTGCTCGTGGAGGTGGTCGATCCACTCGACGCGCCGTCCCTCGGAGCGTGTGGACACCGCGGCGTAGTCGAAGAAGGCGAGGTGCTGGACCGCTTCGCAGAGCCCGACCCCTCCCGCGTGCGGGCAGACCGGCACACCGAACTTCGCCGCGAGGAGCAGGTTGGCGATGTTCTCGTTCACACCGGCGACCCGGCAGGCGTCGATCTGCATGACGTCGATCGCACCGGCCTGGAGGAGCTGCTTGAACACCACACGGTTCGCGACGTGCTCGCCGGCTGCGACGGGCATCGGTGCGATTGCCCGGCGGATCGCGGCCGTTGCGAGGATGTCGTCGGGGCTCGTCGGCTCCTCGAGCCATGCGATGTCGAAGCGCTCGAGCTCGCGTGCCCAGGTGATCGCCTGCTCGGTCTCGAAGACCTGGTTCGCGTCGACGGCGATGCGCGTCGTCGGCCCGAGGAGGTCGCGGGCAAGGCCGAGCCGGCGGACGTCGTCGTCGAGGCTCTTGCCGATCTTCAGCTTCACCTGCGCGAAGCCGTCCTCCTGCGCCTCGACCAGCAGTCCCTTGAGGCGCTCGTCGGTGTAGCCGAGCCAGCCGGGCGATGTCGTGTAGGCCTCCACGCCGTCGGTCTCGAGCGCGGCGATGCGCGCCGCCTTGCCCTGCTGCCCTTCCTCGAGGATCTCGAGTGCCTCGTCCCGACTGAGCACGTCGGAGAGGTAGCGCAGGTCGACGAGGTCCAGCAGCTCTCGTGCCGAGAGGCTCGCGAGCCACTTCCATAGCGGCAGGCCCGCACGCTTCGCCGCGAGGTCGAACAGCGCGTTCAGCACGGCACCGATCGCCATGTGCATGACGCCCTTCTCCGGCCCGAGCCAGCGCAGCTGGCTGTCGCCGACGAGGCGGCGCGAGATCCCACCGAGGTCGTCGAGCGTCGCGTCGAGGTCGAGACCCGTGACGAGCGGCTCCAGCGCACGGATTGCCGCGAGCTCCACGTCGTTGCCACGCCCGATCGTGAACACGAAACCGTGACCCGAGCGTGCCTCGTCGCTCGTGCGCAGCGTCACGTACGCGGCCGCGTAGTCCGGGCTCGGGTTCATCGCGTCTGAGCCGTCGAGGGTCGCGGACGTCGGGAAACGGACGTCGTAGGTGTGAAAGCCCGTGATGCTCGTCATGGCTACCGTCTCGTCGCCTCTCTCGTCGTCACCCGGCTACGCCTGACCGACCAGGCTCGCCTGGCGGCCGAGGCTGTCGGCCTCGAGCTCGACGAGGTCGCCCGCGGCGAGGTAAGGGACGTCGTCGTGGCCGAGCGAGACGCCGGCAGGAGTGCCGGTGTTGACGATGTCACCAGGCTCGAGGACCATGAACTGGCTCAGGTACCACACGACGTGGTGCACGCCGAAGATCATGTTCGCCGTCGTGCCGTCCTGGCGCACCACGCCGTTGACCGACAGCCTGAGACCGACCGACTGGACGTCCGCGATCTCGTCGGCGGTCGCGAGCCACGG
>DAHXNN010000126.1 GCA_027365385.1 Acidimicrobiaceae bacterium
AAGAGATCGAAGTCGATGAGGAGCACGAGATCGTGGAACGTGTCGCCGCGATCGACGTCGCGAAGGCGTCAGCTGGTACGTGGACGCCGCCGACCGAGGCACTGTTGCGTGTGCATGCACAGGGCATGCGTATGCACTGCCCTACTCAGCACTGCCCTACTCAACGAGTCTCCTGCGAAAGTGGTCCGATGGTGGGCCGATCAGAGTCACTGCAGCCGACCAGGCCGTTGCTGGAGCTGTCGTGGATAGCGCCTCATGACCTGGCAGTAGTGCCGGCGGGCCATACGGGACCGGCTGGCACCAGGGCGTATGCGGTCCGGATGGTGCCCGCGGTGGGTTCGGCCCACAGGGGCGAGACGCCTCGATGGCCCCCCGAGAGAGAGAGGGCTGGCCTGCCAGTCCTCGCTCGCCGAGCCGCTGAGGGGCACACTGACGCCACGCGTCGACTACCAGATATTCCAGTTCGTCGGGGCCGCCCCGGTCGACGCGCACGGTGACCCAGCCGTACCGGCCCAGATAGGCGGCGGCGGTGAACGTGCCAGGGTCGGTGCCGACCAACGCCGCCTGGTCGTCGAGGGAAGCCTTCATCGTCGCCGAGGACCCATCCGGCGCCAGGGTCAAGAACAGCCGGCCGGCGACCCAGAACGTCGGCTTGCCCCGTGGATCCGACGGTAACCCCAGGTCGGGTTCTCCCTCGCCAATCGCAAGACGATGGAGATGGTGCCTGAGGGAGCCGATGGCCGTCCTGGGCGTCGGTGCGGATACGTCCAGCGCCGGCGTACAAGGTCTCGGTGCCAGCGGAGCAGGGTGTCGGGTTGGATGAAGAACCCTCCCGGTCGCTGGCGGGGGAGCAGTTGGGCTAGCCCGGCGAGGAGTGCCCGGTCGGCCGGTTGGAGCGCCGGTCGGTCGATCTGGCGTCGCAGCACCGCCACCTCGTGGCGAAGCATGACCGCCTCGATCGCGACGTCCGCATCTTTGCGACAGGAGAACCAGACCAGCCGAGCGACGCGGCAGAACGCCCGGTAGAGGAACGAGAGGGTCACACCACGGGATAGTCGTCGTATCACGCGGTGCACACCAACGGTGTGGGTCACAGGCCCCTGGGCGGCATTCTCGGCACCCACAGGGCCGCTGCGGAGCGCGGGATATCAGAGGCAGAGATCATCCGCGAGTCGATCCGTGTGTCGGTCGGCGGCGTCTGGCCTCGTGCTCGTGGTGCTCTGTACTCGAGCGGGCGGCCGATCGCCCGCGACGCCGAGGAGATGCTTGCCGGTTTCGGGGAACGCTGACCGGGTGCCTACCGTCATCGTGGACACGAGCGCCCTACTGGCGTTCTTCGATGCCTCCGAGCCCGACCACGAGGCGGTGTCAGAGGTGTTCGCCGCAGCCGATGCCTTGGTCATTTCACCGTACGTGGTAGCTGAATTGGACTACCTCGTCGCTTCCAGTCACGGCGTGGCTGACGAGCTGGCCGTGCTCGACGAGCTCGCCGGCGGAGCGTGGCACTTGGCGGCGTTCGACGAAGAGGAGCTCCGGCGAGCCAGCGGGGTCATCGCCAGCTACAAGGACCAGGAGATTGGCGTGGCGGATGCATCGATCGTGGTGCTTGCCGAGAGGTACCGGACGCGTACGATCGCCAGCCTGGACCACCGGCACTTCGACGTCCTCCGCTCCCTTGATGGCGATTACTTTGACGTGCTCCCGCGCGTCGGTTGACGGGGCTGCGAACACCTCACATAGGATGGGATTTCTCGGGAGATCAACTGTCACGGTCATGCACTCAGTAGCAAGCGCCCAGGCGGCTGCATAGGGGGACGGCCCTGACCAGCATGTTTGTGTCGGCACCTCGGACTTATCCACACGTTTCTCGGGTGTTTTTCTCGGGGCCCTTTCAAGCCTGCGTACGGATGCGTATGTAGGGTGTGCGCGGTGAGATGTGGCCGGTGAGCTGCGGTTGTGAGCCGGCCGGCATTTCGACGCCGTCCTCCGAGGCGGTCTTGCGTATGCATGCATAGGGCATGCTTGCGTACTGCACTGATCAACGAGATTTCGAACGTGATCGCGTCCGAAGTGGACCTCTGGGCGTGCAGGTTCTCCTGGTCACAGCGCTCATGGGCCTCGGCGACGACCTCGTGGTTGGGCCAGGCCAGGGCGAAGGCTCGCACGTACGCGAGGCTGCGAGGGCTGAACCCGCTCATGCCGGGGAACTCGCGCTGCACGTCCGCCGCGAGCCGGCCAACCAGCTTTGCTCTCCAGCCCTCCTTGTCGCGGCGATCGGCGAGAGCCCGACCGATCGTCCAGTACAGTCGGAGCAGCTCGGTGTTGGCCTCGCGGACGGCCTCCGCCTGGGCTGTGCGGATCCGCCGCCACCTCCCCGGTGCAGGGACGTCGGAGTTTCGTAACCACCCCGCGGTGGGGGAAACGAACTCGGGCAAGTCGAGCAAACGCAGCCAGGTGCCGTCGGCCTGGCGGCGCACGACCTGGGCTCGCGCTCCGGCCCCGTCCTTGTCCACCGTGGCCGTGAGTGCGATGTCCCCGCTGACAAGGGCCGGTAAAGGCTCCTCTGGTTCGAAGCGGGGACCGCTCGCCAGCACCTTCTCCCACGGCGCCCTGATGGCCTCCCGGCCCACCGTCTGGCCGTCCGGCGGGTACTCCATCACCACGTGCTCTTCGTAGAGGGGGGCGACACCTGGCGCGTCGCGGGCGTTGGCCGCCTCCACTAACAACTCGCTGAACGCCACGAAACGTGCGTGTCGCGTTCGAGGGCGCGCACATCGACTCGTGGATCGCCGGGGCCGCCGACCCGGAGAAGGTGGCTGGCAAGCTCGATTCGAAGCGGCGGGCGGGGTAGATGATCGCGGCGGTCAACCCGAGCTATGCGCTTCCGCTCGTCGTCGCGGTCGTACGCTTTGGTGCCTTCGGCTCCCCGGAGTGCGGGAGTCGGCGACCAGGAAAAGCCCGCACGTTTTGGAACTGACGGCGCAGCAGCACCGCGAGATCACATCTCGGGGCTGCCGATGTACGTCACCGTATCCGGATGTCATCCGGGCCAAGATCGTGCTCCTGGCCGCAGCAGAGCTGGGCAGCGACGAGATCGCAGCACGCCTTACCGCGTGGATCTGCATGGGATCCTCGCGGGACTACGGATCGTGGACCTTCTCACGAGTGCACAGGCGGGCAGGACGAGCGGACTAGCGTCGGTCCGATGAGACGAGACGACGACACCATGACCGTGGCACTCGCGCGCGGCGGAGCGATCCCCCTCCTCGGCTTCGGCACGTGGCAGCTCGCCGGGGACGACGCCTACAACGGCGTCCGTGCAGCGCTCGACGTCGGCTATCGCCACGTCGACACTGCGACCGGCTACGCGAACGAGGACCGGGTCGGTGCTGCGCTTCGTGACAGCGGACTCGACCGCAGCGAGGTCTTCGTCACGACGAAGTGCCCGCCGGAGCGGGCTGGCCACGAGCTCGAGACGCTCGAGGAGAGCCTCGCGGCGCTTCGTCTCGACGTCGTCGACCTGTGGCTCGTGCACTGGCCACCGAACGGCGAGGCGCGCCCGGAGACCTGGGCCGCGTTCGTCGCCGCGGCCGAGCAGGAAAAGGCCCGTGCCATCGGGGTGAGCAACTACAGCCTTGCCCAGATCGACGAGCTCGTCGAGGCCACCGGTGTGAGCCCCGCGGTGAACCAGATCCCCTGGAGCCCGTTCGCGTTCGACGAGCGGCTGGCCTCGTCGCACGAGGAGCGCCACGTCGTGCTCGAGGGCTACAGCCCGCTCAAGCGGAGCCGCCTCGACGAGCCTGTGCTCGTCGAGATCGCGCACGAGCACGGGAAGACCCCCGCACAGGTCGTCTTGCGTTGGCACCTCGAGCACGGCGTCGTCGTCATCCCGCGCTCGGCGCGCCGGGAGCGGATCGAGGAGAACTTCGACCTGTTCGACTTCGCACTGAGTCCCGCCGAGATGGGACGCATCGACGCGCTCGCGAGCTGAACACCGATCACATGCCCTGGTGCGCTCGTCGCCTCGGTGTGGGCATGTGAAGAGGTTGCAGGCACCTCCGGAAGAGGTGAAAGGATGAGCCGGTGCCAACCCTGATGCAGGCAGTGGTCGTCCACGGACCTATGGACTACCGCCTCGAGGAGGTGCCAAGACCTGAGCCCAGGGCGGGCGAGGTCCTTATCGAGGTCGAGGCGGTCGGCATCTGCGCGAGCGACGTGAAGGCCTACCACGGAGCAGCGAAGTTCTGGGGTGACGAGCACCGGCCGGCCTGGACAGAGACCGACGTCATCCCCGGCCACGAGATCGTGGGCGTGGTCGCGGAGCTCGACGACTCGGCTCGCCGACACTTCGGCATCGAGGTCGGTGACCGTGTCGTGCCCGAGCAGATCGTGCCGGACTGGACCTGTCGGTACTGCATGCGCGGCGACTACCACATGTGCAAGACCCACAACATGTTCGGTTTCAAGCGCGTCACCCCCGGGGGCATGGCGCAGTACATGGTCTTTCCCGTCGAGGCGCTCGTCCACAAGATCTCGGGAGACTTGCGTCCTTCCTGGGCAGCGTTCGCCGAGCCGCTGTCCTGCTCGCTGCACGCGGTCGAGCGAGCGGGCCTGCGCTTCGAGGACGTCGTCGTCGTCGCAGGTGCGGGACCGATCGGTCTCGGCATGGTCGCCGGCGCCAAGGCGAAGTCTCCGGCGCTTGTCGTCGCGATCGACACGATCGACGCGAAGCTCGAGATCGCAAAGCTTTGCGGTGCGGACGTCACGATCAACCTCGTGCACGAGAACGCTCTCGAGATCGTGCTCGGGCTCACCGCAGGTGACGGAGCCGACGTCTATATCGACGGGACGGGCAACCCGGCAGCTGTGCTGCAAGGCCTCACCATGCTCCGCAAGCTCGGCACCTTCGTCGAGTACAGCGTCTTCAAGGACCCGGTGTCGGTCGACTGGAGCATCCTGAGCGACGACAAGGAGCTCGACGTGCGCGGTGCCCACCTCGGACCTCACACCTGGCCGGCCGCGATCGCGATGATCGAGTCGGGGCGCCTGCCGATGGACAAGATCTGCAGCACCGAGCTCCCACTCGCATCGTTCCAAGAGGGGATCGACCTCGTGGCGGACGGCACGCGCTCGGTGAAGGTGAGCCTGATCCCGCGTTGACCCGGCTCTACGACGACCCGAGCAGCTTTGCAGAGGACGCGCTCGCAGGCTTTCTCGACGCGAACGCTTCCTACGTCTGGGGTGTGCCGGGGGGAGTCGTCCGCGCGCGCTTCCCGCGTGCCGGCAAGGTCGCCGTCGTGGTCGGAGGTGGCTCCGGGCACTACCCCTCCTTCGCCGGCCTCGTCGGTACGGGACTCGCAGACGGCGCCGTCGTCGGCAACGTCTTCACCTCGCCGTCGAGCGACGCGGCCTACAGCGTCGCGATGGCAGCCTCTTTCGGCGGGGGAGTCCTGTTCAGCAGCGGCAACTATACGGGTGACGTGATGAACTTCACCCTGGCGGCGGAGAGGCTCCGCGACGACGGCATCGACACCCGACTCGTGTTCGTGACAGACGACGTCGCGAGCGCGCCGGTGCACGAGACCGGGAGGCGACGCGGGATCGCCGGCGACTTCGTTGTGTTCAAGATCGCCGGGGCAGCAGCCGAGGCGGGGTACGTCCTTGACGAGGTGGAGCGGGCCGCGCACCTCGCGAACGACCGGACCCGCACGCTCGGGGTCGCGTTCGCGGGCTGCACGCTTCCTGGACAAGATCATCCGCTGTTCAGCGTCGCACGCCAGAAGATGGGCGTCGGGCTCGGCATCCACGGCGAGCCGGGCGTGTCCGAGGACGACGTGCCGAGAGCGGCCGATCTCGCGCGACTCCTCGTCGACGCGGTGCTGCGCGAGCTCCCGACGGACGCAGACCGCGTCGCAGCTGTGGTGAACGGGCTCGGCTCGACCAAGTACGAGGAGCTGTTCGTGCTGTGGCGTACCGTCTCCTCGTTGCTCACGAGAGCTGGCCTCGAGGTCGTCGAGCCCGAGGTCGGCGAGCTCGTCACGAGCCTCGACATGGCCGGCTGCTCGCTCACCCTCGTCGCCCTCGACTCTGAGCTCGAGGCGCTCTGGCGTGCTCCTGCAGATGCCCCCGGCTACAAGAAGGGTTCTGTGGCCACGGTGGCTGCTGGCACGTCGCGCCGAGGTCAGGACCGGCGGGTGGCGGAGGTGTCCGGCTCGAGCACCGCCGAGCCGACACCGTTGGCGAGCCGGGAAGCACAGCGGGCCGCGCGTACCGCTCTCGCTGCGCTCGAGGCGATGGCTGCCGCACTTGAGCGTGCAGAGGAGGAGCTTGGCCGCCTCGACGCGGTCGCGGGCGACGGTGACCACGGGCGTGGCATGACACGTGGTGTCCATAGCGCGTGCACGGCGGCCGCGCTCGTCGTCGATCGAGGAGGCGGGCTTCGCTCCGTGCTCGAGGCAGCGGGCGACGCGTGGGCCTCGACGGCCGGCGGGACCTCCGGTGTGCTCTGGGGAGCAGCGCTTCGCTCAGCCGGTGAGCACCTCGACGACGGTCGGGAGATGCACGCGATGCGCGTGGCGGCCGAAGACGCCGCACAGGACATGACAGCCGACAGAGCCGGGATCACAGCACGGGATGTCATCAGCGCCCTTCGCGCGGTGATCTCGGCGATCACCAGGCTCGGCCATGCCGAGGTCGGGGACAAGACGATGCTCGATGCCCTGGTCCCTTTCGTCGACGCCCTCGAATCCGAGGTCGCGAGGGGCGTGGAATGGATCGAAGCGTGGTGCGCTGCCGCAGCTGTCGCGACGACGGCAGCGGAGGCGACCGCCGCGCTGCGGCCGCGGGTCGGTCGGGCCCGCCCCCTTGCCGATCGCAGCCTCGGCACACCCGATCCCGGCGCGGTCTCGCTCGCGCTCTGCCTCGCCGCCGTCGCCAACGTGCTGAGGCCCAGCAGCGGGTCAGGCTCGTCATGAGCCCACGTGGAGCGCAACGCCCCCTCACCGACCAGCTGTACCCACGGGCTAACCACGGGGCCGACGACCCACGGACCAGTTGAGCGGCGGGCCGATGACCCGCGAGCCAGGTGAACGAGGAGGAGCCATGGCGGAGCCCTGGAGGATCGTCGTCGGGTCCGACGACGCCGGCGTCGAGTACAAGGACGCGCTGAAGGCTGACCTCGAAGGCGACGGGAGGGTCGCCGAGGTCGTCGACGTCGGGGTCGCTCGAGGTGAGTCGCGCAGCTATCCCCACGTCGCTATCGCTGCAGCGCGACTTGTCGTCGAGGGACGAGCGGACCGAGCCCTGCTCGTCTGCGGGACGGGGCTCGGCGTCGCGATCAGCGCGAACAAGGTCCCGGGCATCCGAGCGGTCACCGCGCACGACAGCTACTCTGTCGAGCGCTCCGTGCTGAGCAACGACGCGCAGGTGCTGTGCATGGGCCAGCGTGTCGTCGGCCTCGAGCTCGCGCGACGTCTCGTCGGGGAATGGCTCGGCTACCGCTTCGACCCGGGCTCTGCGTCGGCGGCGAAGGTCGAGGCCATCTCGAGCTACGAGGACGAGCTGGCGGCGAGACGTCCGGCGGCGGGCACGTCCGGTCCCGACCGTGTCACATGACTGCGCCGAGCTGCCAGGGGACCATCTCCTCGATACCTGCGATGCCTGTTGACCTCGTCGGCTGCTCGCCGAGTCATCTCGTCGACGTCGCGGCCCTTTCGAGCGCGGCGAAGTCGACCTCGATCCCGAGCCCGGGGCGCGTCGGTACGACGAGCTCACCGTTGACGATCGTCATCGGGGCGAAGAACTCGTCCTGCCAGGCGTGCAGCCCCGCGTAGCTCTCGACGATCATCCCGTTGTCGACCGCGGCGACCGCATGCGCGCCGACGTAGTGGTTGCCGTGCGGGGCGATAGGCACGTGGTGGGCCGAGCAGAGCGCGGCTATCCGTACCCACTCGGTGAGCCCGCCAGCAGTATGGGGGTCTGCCTGGACGATGTCGGCTGCCTTCTCCGAGAGCAGGTCCCGTACACCCCAGCGTGTGTACTCGATCTCCCCGCTCGCGACCGCCATGTCGAGGGACCTGCAGACCTCCGCCGCACCGCGCAGGTCGTCGGGCCAGCACGGCTCCTCGAACCACGCGATGTCGTAGGGCTCGACCGCACGCCCGAAAGCGATCGCCTCGACCGCACCCCACGCGTTGTTCGCGTCGACCATGAGCGAGATGCCCGGGCCGATCGCGTCGCGCGCGGCCCGCACCCGGGCGACGTCCTCACCGAGGGGCGCGCCACCGACCTTCATCTTCACCGCCCGGTAGCCGGACGCGACGAAGCGCGCCATCTCCTCTGCGAGGCCTGCGGTCCCCTTGTCCGTCTCGTAGTAGCCACCTGCCGCGTAGCAGGGGACGCGCTCGCGAAAGCCGCCGAGGAGCACCGAGACAGGCTGGCCGTAGATCTTGCCCCGCAGGTCCCAGAGCGCGTTGTCCACCGCGCCGATCGCCGAGATGGCGTCGCCTTTTGCGACCGGCTTTCGCCAGCCTGTGAACATCTGGCGCCAGAGCCGGGCCGCGTGCAATGGGCTCGCTCCGACGATCCGGTCCCGCAGCGGACCCTCGATCGTCTCGCGCTCACGCGGGTGCGCGAAGGACATCCCGGTCACCGCGTCGTCGGTGCGGACCTCGACGAAGGTCACCTCCTTCGCCGTCGTCGTGAGGATCGCGTTGTGATAGGGGCGTTCGAGCTCGCCCAGATCGAACGAGCGCACCACCACGTCGGTGATCTTCATCTGACCTCCCTTGCCGGGGCTCTTGTGTCGGCTCTCCGTCGGCGTCTCGCGGCGATGCCCTGTGCAGATGGCCTCCGCTCAGTCGGGGAGCATCGCCGGGTCGAGAGGCGCATCCCCGCCGTCGACGGCGAGAAGGACGCTGTGCGCGATGTCGGCACTCGAGCGACCGATCGCGAGCTCGTAGGTGCCCGGGGCCACGTACCAGCCCGACGCCGTGCGGTGCGCGGAGGGCGGGGGTGGGGGGTAGACCTCGTGGGGACGCCGGGGGACGAGCTCGGCCCAGTCCTCGTCTGCTGCGTCGTAGTGCGCGAACGACCGCTCGCCGAGGTCGAACGAGACGACCGTCGACTCGCCCGGGTCGAGCCAGACCTTCGCGAACCCTCGCAGCTCCTTCACGGGCCGAAAGCGCGCGCCGGGAGCTGCCGTGCCACCTCCGGGAGGGGCGACGTAGCACTGCACGACCTCGGCACCGCGCCGTGCGCCAGAGTTCGTGACGGGCACGTCGACCAGGACTCGGCCGCCCGAGCCGAGGTGGACCGAGGACAGCGTCGGAGCGCCGATCTCGAAGCTCGTGTAGGAGAGCCCGTGGCCGAACGGGAACGCGACTGGCAGGTGCCGTGCCTCGTACCAGCGGTAGCCGACGAGCAGGCCCTCGCCGTAGCGGACGTGGCTCGCCTCTCCGGGGAAGTTCCCGAAGGCCGGTGTGTGCTCGAGGCGCAGGGGCAGTGTGGTCGGGAGCCGCCCGCCCGGCTCCGCGTCGCCGACAAGGACGTCGAGAAGCGCGCTCGCCGTCTCCTGGCCGGAGAAGAAGCACTGGATGAGCGCTGCGGTCTCGCTCGCCCAGGACATCGTGACAGGGGCACCGGAGGTGACGACGACCACCGTGCGCGGGTTCGCGGCGGTGACCGCGCGGACGAGGGCGTCCTGGGTGCCGGGCAGGTCCATCGTGGTGCGGTCGTATCCCTCGCTCTCGATCGCCTCGGCGGTCCCGACGACGACGATCGCAAGGTCCGCCTCGCTCGCAGCGCTGGCCGCGGCGACGACGCCCGTCTCGTCGGTGGCCGCCTCGTGGAGGACCTCCACACCGGGGCCGAGACGCTCACGTAGCAGCTCGAGAAGTGAAAGCTGGTAGTGGGGACGGACCTTCGCCGAGCCGCCGCCCATGATCGACGGGTGCTCGGATCTCGCTCCGAAGAGCGCGACCCGCCGGAGCGCGCCCGGATCGAGGGGGAGCAGCCCGTCGTTGCGAAGCAGGACTATGCAGTCAGCGGCGGCCCGCCGCAGCGCGGCCCGGTCCTCCGCCCGGTCCTGCGGATGCTCCTCCGGCCTCGGCACGACACCGAGCCCCTCGGTGCCTCCCTTCGAGCCGTCGTCGGTGGGGACGGCGCGCGCGCCGTCGAGCAGGCCGAGCCCGTCGAGGAGCGCGAGCAGGCGGCGGATCTTCGCGTCGAGATCGGCCTCGGCCACACGTCCGGCGCGCACCGCGGCGGCGAGCGCTGGCCCGAAGGAGCGCGCGGGCCCTGGCATCTCAAGGTCGAGCCCGGCCCTTGCTGCATCGTCGGTGCGCAGCATCGCCCACCAGTCGGACATCACGAGCCCGTCGAAGCCCCACTCGTCGCGCAGGATCTGGCGGAGCAGGCGGTCCTGGTCGGGCACGTGCTCGCCGTTGACCCGGTTGTACGCAGTCATCACGCACATGACGTGGCCGTGGCGGACCGCGTGCTCGAACGGGACGAGGTAGCACTCGCGAAGGGCCCGCTCGTCGACGTCGGTCGAGCAGGTGAAGCGCTCGTGCTCGGCCTCGTTGCCGACGAAGTGCTTGACCGTTGCGGCGACGCCTTCGCCTTGGACGCCCTGTATGTACGCGACGGCGAGCTTCGCGCTGAGAAGGGGGTCCTCGGAGAAGCCCTCGAAGTTACGACCCCAGAGTGGGTGGCGGTGCAGGTTGACCGTCGGTGCGAGGAGCACCCGGGCCCCCTTGTCGAGGGCCTGGCGCGCGACGATCGCGCTCAGGCGCGCGACGAGCGCGGGGTCGAAGCTCGCGCCGAGGGCAGTGCCTGAGGGGATGGCGACCGACGTCGTCGCGCTCTCGCGGTCGACGGTCGCGCCGCGAGCACCCACGGGTCCGTCGCTGAGCACGACGCCCGGCACGCCGAGGCGCGGCACGCCGAACGTGCTCCAGTTGTCGGCCCCCGCCGTGAGGGCTGCCTTCTCGTCGAGGGTCATCGCCGACACGAGGGTCGCCAGGTCCGCAGTCATCTGTGTGCTCTCATCTGTGTCCTTGTCTTGTTCCGCGAGCCCGCGTGTCCTGCGAGGCTCGGTCAGCGCATTCCGAGAGCACCGAGCTCGTGCTCGATCGTTGCCATCGCCTCGCTTCGAAGTGGACCGTAGCCGATAGCTCCGGCGTTCTCCTTGGCTTGGGCGACGGTGCGGATGCCCGGGATCGGGACGAAGGACGCACTGCGGGCGAGCAGCCAGCAGAGCGATCCTTGCGCGAGGCTGCGCCCGTCGGAGCAGAGGACCCCCCGGATCTCCGCGAGCGCGTCCAGGGTCTTGGCCTCCTTGCCGGCCTCGAAATCGAAGCGGCTGCGCACGTCGTCGGCGGAGAAGGTCGTCGAGCGGTCGAACTTGCCCGTGAGCGTCCCCATCGCGAGTGGGCCGCGGTTGACTCCTGCGATCCCGTGGCTCTCGATCGCCTCGACGATCGCCGGGTCGTCGTCGACGACGTTGTAGTGCACCTGGGCCGAGGCACAGTGTGGGCTCCCTGCGAAGACGGCGATGCGCTCGGGGTCGTCGGTGCTCCAGCCGAAGCAGCGGATCTTGCCGGCCTCGACGAGCTCCTCGAGCGTCGCGACGACCTCGACAGCTTGTACGGGGTCGAAGCTCCCGAGGTGGAACTGGTAGAGGTCGATCGTCTCGATGCCGAGCCGGGCGAGGCTCGCGTCGCACTGTGCGCGGATGCCGGCCGGAGAGGCGTCTGTGCCGGTCGCCTGGCGAGTCGCCTCGTCGAAGACGTTGCCGAACTTTGTCGCGATCACGAGCTCGTCGCGTCGCCCCGCGATGGCCCGGCCGACGACCCGTTCGCTGTGGCCCGCTCCGTAGACGTTCGCGGTGTCGACGAAGGTGATCCCCGCGTCGAAGGCGGCATGCAGAGCTGCGATCGACTCGTCGTCGTCGACCTCGCCCCAGCCGATCGGCTTTCCGTCACGGTACGCGGGGCCGCCGATGGCCCACGCGCCGAAGCCGATCGGGCTGACGGCGATGCCACTCGCACCGAGGCTGCGTGCGGTCGGGTGGGAGTCAGGAGTTGTGCTCATGGCCTGATCCTAGCCAGGGCGAGTTCCGATACAGCGAGCCCGAAGATCTGCCTCTTTTCTAGCGGCGATAATCACGCGGCATGCAGCATGTCCAGGCGCGAGCGAGAAGCGCTTGCCTCGCTTCTGCCCTTGTCGCCGCGGTGTGTATAGCTCGTGGCTCGCGGCGTCGGTGGTACCCGCGCTGGCGTTCTCGATGATTGCCGGCGCCGGAAGCGTGGTCTCGGCGACAGCGCTTGACGGAGCCCGAGGACCGGGGCACCCCGTGTCGCCGTGGTGCATCTCCCAGCCGACGAGGCTCCGCACCACGATGCTGTCGAATGGCGGTACTTCAACGGTCATCTCGTGGGTGGGGGCGCAGCTTAGGGGGTGCGCTCCGGGCAAGGCGATCGGCGGGCGGGTCCTGCGCAGGCGGAAGAGCACCGCATCGGTCGCCATCTGCAGCTTGGGGCAGGAGCGCGCCGTGCCGGGTGGGCACCTCGACGTCACGCCCGATCCGGTCGACCAGGAGCTCGATCTCGCGACGAGCGAGGGCGACGTCGGCAAGGAGGGCGACGTCGCGATCACCTGTGTCTCCCAGGGAAAGCCCGTCTACGGGTTCGGCTGCGTCGAGCCTAGCCTTCGTGGTCAGCTCTGATCGACCACGACGAGCGGCCTGGCTTCTTGGGCGCGAATTGCCACTGGTCATCGAGTGCGAGCAAATCGGTGGACAGCGTCGAGTAGCTCACGACTCTTCTGGGTGGCGACCGACTCGTCGCCAGAGGCGAAGGCTTCCTTCACGCAGTGGTTCACGTGGTCGTCGAGGATCTTGAACGCGACGGCTTGTAGAGCGGTGTCGATCGCCGCGATCTGGGTCAGGATGTCGATGCAGTAGCGATCCTCGGTGATCATCTTCTCGATCCCGCGCGCCTGGCCCTCGATGCGCCGCATGCGTTTGACGAGTGCGGTTCGCTGGGCCGAGTAGCCGTGAGTGGGCACGGGGCATTCGACGGCGGGCTCGGCGGGCCCGG
>DAHXNN010000070.1 GCA_027365385.1 Acidimicrobiaceae bacterium
ACGTGCGCGAGATCGCGGACAAAGCGCAGCTCGCTGGAGCGCTCGCCGACTCGATCGCGGAGCCCGGCACATCGGTCGTCCTCGTGAGCACGGGAAGCGAGGGCAACGTGGCCCTCCACGACGAGATCCACGCGGCGGTCGTCGCTGCCGTCGACGGCGCACTCCGGCCCCGGACCCGAGCCGTCAGATCGAGTCGAACACCTCGGGTCCGGTGAAGCGAACCGCTCCCATACCGAGAGCGACGGCAGCTGCGACGTTCTCTGGCCGGTCGTCGACGAACACGACCTCGGTCGGCTCTGCCCCGAGCCGACCGAGCAAGGCGTGGTAGATCGCCGGGTCGGGCTTGGTGAGGCGCAGGTCACAGCTGAACACCCGGTGCTCGAAGCGGGCTAGCCAAGGAGTCGTGTCGAGCGCGCGGGCGATGTCCACGGGGGCGTTCGACAAGAGCGCGAGCCGCAGCCCCCGATCGGCGGCACGCTCGATCGCGGCGGTCGAGAGCGCGTTGAGCCGCGTCCAGCCGATGAGGTCGACCTCGACGCACGCGGCGAGCCTCTCGTCGCTCAGCTCGCCTCGGGCGACCCCTGACCAGAACGCACGGGCGTCGATGTCGCCGCGGTCGTAGTCGATCCGCCTCGCCCAGTAGGCCGAGGACAGCTCCTCGAGGCCGAGCCCGCAGAGCTCTGCCACGCGAGCGACGTCGTCCGGTGTCGGGCTCAAGCTGATCACGTCCCCGTAGTCGCATACGAGCCACATCGTCGTCCCCACCGCCCTCGTCTCTCGCCCGTGTGCCCGGAGCCCGTGTGACCAGAGCACCTCTGGCAAGCTACCAGCGGCTGCCCCGACGCCCCGTCCAGCCCTGGGACACCCATCTGGGACACCAGATCTGGGGCGCCAGATCTGGGGCGCCCTCGGCCCAGAGACTCGTCGCAAGACGCTCGCGACATTTTTGCAGCGCCGAACGCCGGGGCTCCCTAGAATCGATGCTCAGCGGGGTCGCCGGTGACGCAACATGCCGCCGAGCCCCGGGGAGCCTGCCCGTGCACACGGGCCGGACCACGAGGAGGATCGTCAGGTGAGGATCTCCACGCTGCTCGGCGCCAAGGGTGCCTTCGTCGTGACCATCGGACGAGCTGCCACGGTTGCGGATGCCGTCGCGGCGCTCAGCGAGCACCGGGTCGGAGCGCTCGTCGTGTCGGACGACGGTCTGCACATCGACGGGATCGTCTCGGAGAGGGACGTCGTCCGGCGTCTCCACGACCTCCAGGGCGGCCTGCTCGCGGAGTCGGTGATGCTGATCATGTCGTCCGATGTCCAGACCTGCTCGCCCGAGGACGAGGTCGAGTCGCTGACTGCGACGATGACCGAGCACCGCATCCGGCACGTCCCTGTCGTGGACGGCGGCGTGCTCGTCGGCATCGTGAGCATCGGCGACGTCGTGAAGAGCCGGATGGACGAGCTCCAGAAGGACAGGGACGAGCTCGTCGAGTACATCCACGCGCGCTAGCTAGGCCCGCCTAGCCTCTCTCGAAGGGCGCGCCGGCGCTCGCGAGACGGGAGGCTTGGTGCACGACGACGTCGCACTGGTGGAAGGACGCGTCCGTAGGCTGCTCGAGGAGCGCCTGCGCCCCGCCGTGCGCCGCGAGTCGGTCGCTTGCGAGGTGGCGGTGTTCGAGGTCGACGGCGAGCCGGTGGCGCCGCACGTCGCGCTCGAGGCGAGCTACGCCCCGGTCGCGCCGGGCGCGCCCTGGGGTCCGCCGTGGGGCACCACGTGGCTGCGCGTCACGGGACGCGTCCCGGACGGCTGGTCCGCGCGGCACGTCGAGCTCGTGGTGGACCTCGGATTCGGGGGGCACAGCCCTGGCTTCCAGGCGGAGGGGCTCGTCTTCGACCGCAGGGGCGTTCCCGTGAAGGGGATCGCGCCCCGCAGCGACGAGGTGCCCCTCGAGCTCCTCGGCGCCGGGCCTGGCGACGACGTCCTCGTCTACGTCGAAGCGGCGTCCAACCCTGCCATCATGGGCCTTGGTGACGGCTTCGCTCCGACGCTGCTCGGAGATCGCGCGACGGCCGGCTCGTCCCCGCTCTACCGGCTCGGCCGGGTGGAGCTCCGCGTCGTGGACGAGGAGCTCTGGGGGCTCTGTCTCGACGTCGAGGTGCTCGCCGGGCTCGCCCGGGAGCTCGGGGCGCACGACCCCCGGAGGTTCGAGCTGTGGCGCGCACTCGACGACATGGCCGACCTTGTCGACCTCGACGACGTCCCCGGCAGCGCTCGTGCCGCCCGTGACGCGCTCGCGGGAGCGCTCGCGAGCCCCGCGAACCGGAGCGCCCACCGGGTGACGGCAGTCGGGCACGCCCACATCGACTCGGCCTGGCTCTGGCCGGTGCGCGAGACGGTGCGCAAGTGTGCGAGGACCTTCGCGAACGTCCTCGCACTCGCGGAGCGCTACCCCGAGATGGTCTTCGCGTGCTCGCAGGCCCAGCAGTACGAGTGGGTGCGCGACGGCTACCCCGCTCTCTTCGAACGGGTGCGAGAGCGCGTCCGGCGTGGGCAGTGGGTGCCGGTCGGTGGGACCTGGGTCGAGCCCGACGGCAACCTCTGCGGGAGCGAAGCGCTCGCGCGCCAGCTCGTCCTCGGTCGCCGCTTCTTCGCCGACGAGCTCGGCGTCGAGTGCTCCGAGGTGTGGCTGCCGGACTCGTTCGGCTACAGCGCCGCGTGGCCCCAGCTCGCACGCCTGGCCGGAGCGAGCCACTTCCTCACCCAGAAGCTCTCCTGGAACCAGACGAACACCTTCCCCCACTCGACCTTCCTCTGGGAGGGTATCGACGGGACGCGAATCCTCACGCACTTCCCACCTGTGGCGACCTACAACGCCGAGCTGACGCCGCACGAGCTGGCGCGCGCCTCGCGCGACTACGCCGAGCACGGGAGGGGCACACGCTCGCTCGTCCCGTTCGGCTATGGCGACGGCGGCGGTGGTCCGACGCGCGACATGCTCGAACGCGCGCGGCGCCAACGAGACCTCGAGGGCTCGCCCCGGGTCGAGGTCGCTGCCCCGGAGACGTTCTTCCGCAGTGTCGAGGAGGAGCAGCGGGATCTCCCCGTCTGGTCCGGCGAGCTCTATCTCGAGCTGCACCGTGGCACCTTCACCTCCCAGGCGCGACTCAAGAGGGCGAACAGGCGCTGCGAGCACCTGTTGCGCGAGGCCGAGCTCTGGTGGACGGCAGCGCTCGTCCGCGGCCTGGCGGACTACCCCTACGAACAGCTCGAGCGTGCCTGGAAGACGTTGCTGCTCCAGCAGTTCCACGACATCTTGCCGGGGAGCTCGATCGCCTGGGTGAACGACGATGCTCGCGCTGCGTACGAGGACCTCGAGGCCCGTCTGGAGGTCCTCGTCGCGCGGGCCGTGTCGCTTCTCGCCGGCCCCGGCCCCGGCCCCGGTCCTGGCTCCGGAGCGGATGCGGGCGACGTCCGGATCGGCTTCAACGCCGGGCCTTTTGCCGTCGGCGGTGTCGCCGGTCTCGGCGCGGCGCTCGTCGCGGGCCAGCGGGAGCCGGGCCAGCGGGAGTCGGGCGTGAAGGGCGGTGTGGTGACCGTCCTCCCCGGGGAGGTGCCCAGATCGCATGTCCTCGACAACGGGCTCGTGCGCGTCGTCGTCGATGCGGACGGCCTTCTCGCTTCGATACGGGACCTCGTCGCGAACCGGGAGGTCGTCGCACCGGGCGAGCGTGCCAACCTGCTCCAGCTCCACAGGGACCTGCCGAACCGCTGGGACGCCTGGGACATCGACGCCTCCTACCGCCATTCGGTGGTCGACCTCGTCGCGTGCGACGGGGTCGAGGTAGTCGTGTCGGACCCCGGCGAGGCTGTCGTCGCGGTGCGCCGGAGCTTCGGGGCATCCGGCGGATCCCACGCGCTCCAGCGCATCCGGCTGCGGGCAGGCGAGCGGCGTGTCGAGCTCGACACCGAGGTCGACTGGGCGGAGACCGAGAAGCTCTTGAAGGTCGCGTTCCCTTTCGACCTGCGGGCCGAGTGGTCCAGCGCGGAGATCCAGTACGGTCACGTCCGCAGGCCGATGCACGTCAACACTTCTTGGGACGCGGCCCGCTTCGAGGTCTTCGCGCACCGATACGTCCATGTCGAGGAGGCCGGCTACGGCGTCGCCCTCGCCAACGACGCCACCTACGGCTACGACACCGGTCGCACCACCCGCCCGGACGGGGGAACGACGACGACGGTCCGGCTCTCGCTCGTGCGCGGCCCGCGCTTTCCCGATCCGCGTGCCGACCACGGGCATCACCGCTTCGCCTGCGCGCTCGCTCCCGGCGCCACGATCGCCGGTGCGGTCGCCGAGGGCTACCGCACGAACCTCCCCTTGCGGGTCGTCGCAGGCAGCTCCGCTGTCGAGCCGCTCGTCTCCGTCGACGACGGGGGTCGCGGCGCGGTCGTCGTCGAGGCGGTCAAGGCTGCCGACGACCGCTCGGGCGATGTCGTGGTCCGGCTCTACGAGGCGCTCGGAGGCAGGGCCCGCGCTGTGCTACGCCCCGGCTTCGCCGTCGCGGGGGCCGAGCGCGCCGACCTTCTCGAGCGCCGGTACCCGGACGGAGAGCTCGCCGGGTCCGGTGCGGGCGCCGTCGAGCTGGAGCTGCGTCCGTTCGAGGTCGTCACGGTCCTGCTCCGCCGGCAGGGGAGCTGAGCTGACCACCCGGCAGTAGGCTCGTGTCGTGCCACTCACGGGAGACTACGAGCCGAGCACCCAGCAGTGGGTGAGGGACCAGGTGGAGCTCTACGAGAGCTCGGGCGGCCGGGACGGGACGACGCTTCGCGGCATGCCGGTTGTCGTCGTCACGAGCCGTGGCGCCCGCTCGGGCAAGATCCGCAAGACGCCGCTCATGCGAGTCGAGCACGAAGGGAGCTATGCGCTCGTCGCCTCGAAGGGCGGGGCGCCCGAGCATCCCGTCTGGTATCACAACCTCCTCGCCGACCCCCACATCGAGCTCAGGGACGGAGCTTCGGCGTGGGACATGGTGGTGCGCGAGGTACAGGGCGCCGAGAAGGCGACATGGTGGGAGCGTGCGGTGGCTGCGTACCCGGACTACGCGAGCTACCAGGAGAAGACGGACCGGGAGATACCCGTCTTCGTCGCCGAGGTCGTCGGCGCCTGAATCGAGCCGCTCACCGGGACCGCTGCCGCGCCCGAGCTCGCGGCGCCGTCCGGCGCTGCTGCGACGTCCCAGGAGGCGGCTCCCAGACCGTCAGGCGAAGCGGCGAGCGTCGCTTGCCGCGTACCTCGCGACTGCCGAGTCGATGTCGGACGCCCGGGCCACGGCCTCGACGATCGAGGGGAGCTCGTCGGCGGGGAGCGCGCACGTCATCTCGTCGGGGGTCATCCCCGTGCGCGCGCGGCTGAGCGCGCACCCGACGCTCGCTGCGGCCACCTTCTGCTCCTTCGCGAGCGCGACGACGTGGCACTGCGGCTTGCCTTCGATGCGCATGCCCGGGATCGCGTCGGAGAGCACCATCATCTGGCGGCCGTTGACCCGGAGAAGCACGACGTCTGGCACGACGCCCTCCGGCGTGTCGCGGAGCGGCCCGTAGGTGACCGCACCAGGACGCTCGCGCACGACCGGGATCGTGCCGAACGCGCTCTCCGTGACCCAGCCGCTGTCGAGAAGGGCACCGACGTCGTCGTTCCCCGCGACGTCGGCGATCCCGGCGAACCCGTGCGTGACGCTTCCGACGCTGCAGTTGCCGTGGTCCTCCGCCACCGTCGAGAAGGTCGAGCTCGCCCCGTGCACCCAGTAGACGCAACCCGCCGGGACCCGCCCCCGCCTGCCGTCGGGCGCCGGCTGGCTCATCGGCGCGTCGAACGGGGCGACGCCGCCGGGCCGAGTGCCGGAGAACGTGATCGCGACCGGCGCCGTCGCCAGGTGGAGCGTGCTCGTGAGGCGGTCTGCGAGGCTCGCCCAGTCAGCCTCGTTCGTGCGTCCGGTCGTCGCGTCCACGCAAGCCTCCAGCCTCCGGTGCCACCGGGCGGCGCCCGGGTGCTGTGGCAGGCTAGCGCCATGGTCAGCTGCGCCGAGGATCTCGCCTTTCGTGGGCTCGTCTACCAGACGAGCGACCCAGCCCTCGTCCAGATGCTCGACCATGGAGGGCTCACGCTCTACGTCGGGTTCGACCCGACTGCCGACAGCCTGCACGCCGGAAATCTCCTGCAGCTGTGCCTTCTCCGGCGCCTCCAGCTCGGGGGCCACCGGCCGATCGTCGTCGCGGGGGGAGGCACGGGGCGGATCGGTGATCCGGGAGGCAAGGACGCGGAGCGGCCGATGCTCACGAGCGAGCAGGTCCGCGCGAACCTCGCGGGCATCGGTCCCCAGCTCGAGCGCTTCCTCGACTTCTCCGAAGCGGCGGGTCCCCGGCGGGCGCTCATGCTTGACAACGCCGGCTGGCTCGACGAGCTCGCGCTCGTCGACTTCCTACGCGACGTCGGCAAGCACTTCACGGTGAACCAGATGGTCGCGAAGGAGTCGGTGCGCAACCGCTTCGAACGTGCCGACCAAGGCATCTCGTTCACGGAGTTCGCCTACATGCTCGTCCAGGCGTACGACTTCTTGACCCTGTTCGACCGTTACGGCTGCACCGTGCAGCTCGGCGGCAGCGACCAGTGGGGCAACATCGTCACCGGTGTGGAGCTCATCCGCAAGGCACGCGGTGAGGCCGCGTACGCGTGCACGACGCCTCTCGTCACGAAGGCGGACGGCTCGAAGTTCGGCAAGTCCGAGTCCGGGGCAGTGTGGCTCGACGCGGCGAAGACGAGCCCGTACGCGTTCTACCAGTTCTTCCTGCGCACCGAGGACGCGGTCGTGGGGACCTACCTGCGCATGTTCAGCTTCCTCGGCCACGAGGAGATCCTCGCTCTCGAGGCTGCGACAGCGGAGCGACCGCACGAGCGCGAGGCGCAGCGGGCACTCGCTCGGGCGGTGACGACGCTCGTCCACGGTGCCGGGGAGACGGAGCGGGTCGAGCAGGCGGCAGCCACTCTGTACGGCGAGGACGTGGTCACCCTCGACGAGGCGACGCTGTTGATGGTCGTCGACGACGCGCCGGTGACGGCGCTCTCTCGTGCCGAGCTCGACGCCGGCGAGCTCGACGTGGCGGCGGTCCTCGCCACGTCGGGTCTCTCTCCCTCGCGCGGAGCGGCGCGCCAAGCAATCGCCCAGGGCGGAGCGTACGTGAACAACAGGAGAGTCCCCGTCGGCGGGGCTGTCCTCACCCCTGACGACCTCGTCGCCGGCAGCTACGTCCTCGTCCGGCGCGGGCGACGCGATCTGCGGCTGCTCCGGTTCACGTGAAGCGCCTGCGGGCGCGTAGCGTGCGACGGCTCCGCGTCCCCGCCGCGCTCGTCGCAGGTGCTGTCGTGCTCGCAGGCTGCTCCAACTATTCAGGGAGTCACTCCCAACAAGTTGCACAGTGGGTGTCAGGGTCGCAGCTGTCGACGAACGACGGCTACGTCGTCGCCGACCTCCGGGACATAGAGGACGGCATCTCGGCGGGCAATCTCGCGGCGACGCACACGGCGTGCGACGGGCTCGCGACCGACGCCGCCACCGCGTATGGCGAGCTGCCGACGCCAGATGCCTCGCTCACCGCGGATCTCGACACCGCCTACGTTGCCTACACCCGCGCCGCCGAGGACTGCTCGTCCGCCGGGTCGTTCTCGTCGCCGGGCTTCCGCCGCTATCGCGGCGCCGTCGCGAACGGGACACGCGCCCTCGACGCCGCGAGGCGTCGGCTGCGGGACCTCGCTGCCCGCTGACCGACGCCGGAGGAGCGAGCGAGGATCTCGGAGCGCCGGTCGGTACGTCACGAGCGTCGGGGGGCGACGTCGGTCGCCGACGAGGTAGGTTCGGCGCCAATGTCCCCGCGCGCGCACCCTGTCGGACCGTTCCCGGTCGGCGTCGATCCGGACGAGTACGACCGCGTACGCAGGCGGGTGCTCTGGAAGCTCGCGACGGGCCTCTATCTCGTCGGGAGCCGGGCCGGCGAGCGGCGCAACCTCATGACCTGCAGCCTCGTCACCCAGCTTGCGACCGAGCCGAAGCTCGTCGGTGTCTCGATCGAGAGCGGCGCGCGTACGCTCGAGCTCGTGCGCGAGGGACGCGCATTCCTGCTCGCGCTGGTCAGCCGGGTCGATCGCCCGGTCGTGCGCTCGTTCGCGAAGCCGGCGGTCGACGACCCGGTCGCCGGCACCTTGAACGGGCTCGCCTACCGTCCCGCGCCCGTCACCGGCTGTCCGTTGCCGCTCCTCGCTGCCGCCTACGTCGACTGCCGCCTCGAGCGGGAGGTCGACCTCGGCACTCACACCTTGTGCGTCGGGGAGGTCGTCCACGCCGGCTTCGGAGACGGGGGCGAGGACGTGGCAATGCTGCGCACAGAGGACACCCGCATGAGCTACGGCGGCTGAGAGGTGACCGCTGCACCGCACGTGCCCGAGCCGGCCACCGCCAGTCGAGCCACGTCCGGGCACCACGAGCGGTCGAGCGAGGCCATGAGCGCCGCACCTACGGCCACGGGCTATCGCCTCGTCGAGGACGCCGCGGCGTTCGGACAGCTGGTCGACGAGCTCTCCGGTGTGGACGCCTACGCGCTCGACACCGAGTTCCACCGCGAACGCACCTACTACCCGAAGCTCGCGCTGCTCCAGGTGGCCTGGGCGGGTGGGATAGCGCTCGTCGACCCGCTCGTGGTCGACGTCGCCCCGTTCTCCCGGGTTCTCGAAAGTGGCGCCCTCGCCGTCCTGCACGCTTGTGACCAGGATCTCGAGGTGCTCGAGCGGGCGTGCGCAAGGGTGCCGACGCGGCTTTTCGACACCCAGCTCGCCGCGGGCTTCCTCGGGCTCAGCACGCCGTCGCTCTCGACGCTCGCCGAGCGCATGCTCGGCCTCCGGCTCGAAAAGGGCGACCAGCTCACCGACTGGACCCGGCGACCGCTGACCGACGCGCAGAAGCGGTACGCGGCCGGCGACGTGCTCCACCTCCTGGAGCTCCACGACGTGATCGCAGAGCGCCTCGAGCACCTCGGGCGGCTCTCGTGGGCGGAGGAGGAGTGCGCGATCGTCCTAGGGCGGCAGCGCTCGCCTGTGGTGCCCGAGGAGGCGTGGTGGAGGTTGAAGCATGCCCGGCAGCTCCACGGCCGGAGCCGTGCGGTCGCCCAACACGTCGCCGCGTGGCGTGAGCGCCGGGCCCAGCGGCTCGACCAACCTACCCGCTTCGTGCTGTCCGACCTCGCTCTCGTCTCGATCGCCCAGCGACCACCAGCCGACCTCGCCGAGCTCGATCGTGTCCGCAATCTCGACGCACGCCAACTCGGCGCCGGTGGCGCAGCCGAGCTGCTCGAGGTCGTCGCCGAGGGGATCGCGCTGCCTCAATCCGCCGTGAGGATGCCTACCGTCCAGCGCGGCGAGGGGTCGGTGCGACCTGCGGTCGCCCTTGCGACCGCCTGGCTCGCCGAGCGCTCGCGCCAGCTCGAGATCGATCCCGCGGTGCTTGCGACTCGCGCCGACCTCGGCGCGTTCTTCCAGGACCCTGCCGAGGGCCGCCTCGTCACCTCGTGGCGCAGCGAGCTCGTAGGCGAGCCGCTGCGTCGGCTCGCGGCAGGGGACGTCGCGCTCGCTCTCGACGACGGAGGGACGCTGGTGCTCGAGGAGCGTTCGGGCCGGCCCTACGCCGTCGGTCCGGGCCCCGGGGGGGGCGTGCCCACCGGATCGTGATCGTGACCGGAGCGCTCTGACGGCGGGCGCAGGTCGACGGTGAGCGTGAGGATCCCGTCGTCGAGGGCGGCTCGGGCGTCGCCGAGCATCGCGAAGTCCATGTAGTCGAGCTGCATCTGCTCGAAGATCCTCTTGCGCTCCTCCCCTTCGACGGGGGGCAGTCCTCGGCGGCGCACGGCGGCCGCCCGTTCGCGGAACCGCTCGAGCATCGCCGCGGTGTCGAGGAGGTCGTCCATGGCACCACGCTAACGCGCCGAGTGTCCGCCCTCGCCCGCCGTCGAGCCGGTCCGAAGGTCGTGGCCTGGTCACGAGTCGTCCCGGGGGCCGTCGGCGCTGGCGCCCTGACGCGCCGTCGGCGGTATGCTTCGACGCCGACGCCGAGGTCCCGACGTGGGAGGCCAGCGGGTCGCGATGCGAGACGGCCAGCGGGGTCCGCCGGGGGTTGCCGCGCTCGCACGCAAGCGAGGAGTTGCTCGTGAAAAAGGGTCGTCATCGGCGCTTCGAGGAAGCACGCAGCTTGAAGCGCGCCGTCGAGGTCGTCGTCGAGCCATGCCCGGAGTGCGGGGCGGACCCGGAGGACGACCACGCGAGCTGGTGCATGTACGAGGCGGAGGAGCTAGACGAGGACGAGGAAGGCGGGACCGCAGGAGAGGAGCCGTTCTAGGTCCTCCGATCGGCTCCCGGTGGCTGTCGCCACGGTCCACGATGCTCCGGCGCCTGTCGTGAGCGACGGCCGGCCCCGGCCGGCATGAGCGCATTGGCCTAGCGCGAGGCTCTCCTGAGAGCGGGGTGCGGCAGCAGCCGGGATCGGCGGCGGTCGTCGAGGTAGCCGGAGAGCAGCCGGTAGGGCTCGGGCCCGACGAGGGCCACGAGCTCTTCGGCGAGCGAGAGGTACACCGGTGCCGATCCGCGGAACGCCCCGGGATCCTCCGTGCACCACCAGGCGAACTCCTCCCCGGCCGGTCCCCAGTGGCGACGATCCCACTGGCTCACGGTCGAGGTGACGCGCCCGGTGAGCGCGTCCGTCGCGTCCTCCCGGCGCAGCGGCAGCTGCCAGCAGACGTCGGGCTTCACGAGAAGGGGAGAGATGCCGCGCTCGAGCGCCGCCCGGTGGAGCGCGCACCCCGGCCCCCCGGTGAACCCCGGACGGTTCAAGAAGATGCAAGCTCCGTCGACGAGCCGAGTCATCGCGGTCGCCCCACGTCCTTTGAGCGGACCGCCCGGGCGGGCGCGCTTGCGGTGCTGCCACTGGTCGTCGGTGAGCGTGTCGGCCGCGGCGAGGACGCGATCGACGTCCTCCGTCCCGCTCAGGTGGGCACCGTAGGAGCAGCAGCCCTGCCCGAGCTCGCGGGCCGGCGCGGTGAGCACCCCGTGGCATCCACGGCCGTAGACGCACGCCCAGGGGCTTGCGAGGAAGGTGACGTCGAACATCCAGGTGCGGTCCTCGTCGGGATCGTCGACGCTCCACCACTCGTGCTGCCGGGCACCCGCCGTCACAGCCGGGACCGTAGCCAACCACGCCGCCCCGTCATGGCCGGGCCGCGAGCATCCCGTCCCGCACGGAGCCGAGCTGGAGCGACGTCGGCTCCGCGCAGCAGAACCACGCCTCCGACAGGTGAGGGTGCCCGCCGGCGTGTCTCGCCGTCACCGGCTCTGGCGGACCCGGGTCGTCCCGCCCGAGGGTCTCGAACACGAGCGACCGCACGGCGAGGTAGGCGGGCTCCGCAGCGAGGCCGTCGCACGCGGCGCGCTCGGTCTCCGTCGAGATCGCTTGTTGGAGCTCGTCGAGGAGGGGGTCTGGGGAGCGCCACGAGAAGCCCAAGGCGTCGGGGTCGAAGGCACCGAGCGCGCCGGCGAGGACGGGGTCGGGCGAGCGCAGCAGCAGGGAGCCGGGCGGGAGGAGCAGGCGGATCCCGTACTGCACCGCGTCGACGCTCTCGACGAGGTCGAACGCAGCGACGAAGTCGAGGAGCTCGACGAGGTCGTCGCGAGTCGTCCAGGGGGTGAAGGGCAGGAACGACGGTCTCGGCTCGATCCCCGCGTCACGCAGCACCCGGACCGCCTCTCCCGCCTGCTCCACCGTGTGGCCCTTGTCGAGACGCTCGAGCACCGTCTCGCTGGTCGACTCGAAGGCAGAGACGACGAAGGTGCACCCGGACGCGCCCATCTCGGCGACGAGATCCTGGTGAGCGAGCACGTGGCTCACCTTCACGGTCGCGTCGAAGCTCACGTCGGGAAAGCGCGCCCGGATCGCCGCGACGACCCGGGACGCGTGGGACGGGCGGTTCAAGAAGTCGGGGTCGGCGAAGTGGACATGGCCGGCACCCGACGCGACGACCTGGGCGACGTCCGCCACCACCTCGTCGAGAGACACGGCGCGCGTCCTGCCGTCGTAGACGGTCGGCACCGGGCAGTGGCGGCACCGGTGCGAGCATCCCCGGGTAGCCTCGACAGCGCCGACAAGCCGGTCTGGACCGTCGCCGACGAGGCGCGCGTAGCGTTCGAGCGGCGGTAGCAGGGTGCGGTCGGGCGCGTGGGGTCGACCCCGCCCGGGGCTGCCGCTGCCGCCAGGGCCGTCGGGACCCGGTCGAGCGCAGTGCCTGCTACCGAGCTCGACCCGTACCGTAGGTCCTGCGTCGCCAGCCGCGCCTTGGACGCTCGGTGCCGCGACGCCCAGACCGGCGACCCACTCGCGCAGCGCGTCGTCGCTCTCGCCGGCGACCGCCAGGTCGCCAGGCTCGAGGGCGGGCGCACCGACCGTCGCGTACAGCCCGTGCAGCGCGACAGGCAGGCCAGGGCGTGCGTCCCGCACCGATTCGACAACAGCGAGTGCGAGCCGCAGTGCAGTGTGCATCGGCACCGAGCACAAGACGGCGTCCGCCCATTCGACGTCGTCGTGCCGCACCGTCTCGACGGACAGGTCGCGTCCGCGTACCTCGTGGCCCGCCCGGCCGAGCACGGCGGCCGGGCCTGCGATCCCGAGGGGCTGGTGTCCGAGCTCGTAGGTCGAGAGCAGGAGCACGTGCACCCAGGGGAGCGTAGTGAGCCGGACGGGGACACCGGTTCAGGCGATGCGGACCTCGAGCGCCGCGTGCGCGGCCCGCAGCGCGTCCTCCACCTCGCCGGGGGACTCCGCTCGTGCGAAGACGAAGCCGAGGTAGCGGTCGCCTTCAGGTAGGGCGCGTAGTGGGCGACCGGGTGACACTGTGACCTCGACGCCGGTGACGTGACGCACGGCTCGAGCCCGCTCGAGCCCGTCGACGCTCTCGAGCGTGCCCGAGCGCTCGACCGGGAGCATCATCACTCCCGACGCCTCGTCGTCCCGTACCGGCCGCGGCCCGGTCTCGAGGCCGAGCGCGTGCCGCAGGACGAGCTCCTCGAGCGATTGCCCGGCCGAGAAGCTGAGCGTGCGCGCACACCTGCCGCCGATGGTCCGTGCTGCCACCTCGACGAGGACCGGGCCGTGGTGGGCACCTGCGCCGCCACGATCATCGCCTGTGCCGCCTCTCGCCAGGTGCGGCAGACGGACCTCGCCGTGCACGGGCCCGTCGACGATCCCGAGCGCGGCGGTCGCGTCGGCGACGAGCCGGCCGACGGCGTCGAGGTCTGCCGCAGAGAGCCGGGACGGTGTGACGTAGATGGTCTCTTCGAAGTACGGGCCGTCGAGGGGGTCGGGCTTGTCGAACACGGCGAGCACGTCGAGCACCCCGGCCCTCACGATCCCCTCGACGGCGATCTCCGGTCCGGGGACGAACCGTTCGACGAGCAGCGGTGCCGAGCCGGGAATCCCGGCGTCGCGCGCGATCGAGCGGACGCGGGCAGCGGCGACTCGGGCCGCCGTGTCGTCGTCCACCCGGACGACGCCACGGCTGCCGGAGAGCGAGCACGGCTTGACGACGGCGGGGAAGCCGACCGTCGACGCTGCCGAGGCGATCGCGGCGGCCTCGGCCCCGGGGTCGTCTGGCACCCCGGCGATCTCCCGCCACGCTGGCTGCGTGACGCCGGCTGCCGCGAGCAGGCGGCGCATCGTCGCCTTGTCCCGCGTCGCCGAGACGGCCGCAGGGCTGTTGTGGGCGAGGCCGAGGCGCTCCGAGGCGAGCGCCGCCGTGAGCGCCCCGCGGTCGTCGACCGCTACGACCGCGTCGAGCCGGACGCGCGCGCCGAGCTGCTCGACCACCCCGGCCGCTTGCTCGGGGTCGTCGAGGTCGAGCTCGACGAAGTGGTCGCCCATCACGAACGCCAGCGCCTGTGGCGCGTCGGAGCCCGTGACGACCTCGACGCCGAGCCGCTCGGCGGCCGCGAGGAACTCGGATGCCCGGTAGGTCGACGTCGGTAGGAGGAGCAGGACACGCGGCACGACTCCATCATTGCGCCCCGGGCGCCCGGTCAGCTCGCCGGGCGCCACTACGATGGCGCTGTGGCGAGCGACGGCGGGACGACGGGCGGCGGGACGGCGGGCTTGCACGACACGGGCTCGATGGGCGCGTCCGTGCCGGTGATCAACGTGACGCCGCCGGCGCGGGCACTCGTCCTCTCCGCTCGCGCGGCCGAGGCGGACGCCGATCGGCTTGCGCTGTTCCTCGAGGTGAGCGGTGCGTCGGGCGGCGCATACACCTACGACATGTGGTTCGAGTCGGCGTCCGACGCGGGGCCCGGCGACGCGGTGCACCGAGTCGACGACCTCGTCGTGGTCGTGCCGTCGTCGAGCGTCGAGAAGGTGACCGGCGCGACGCTCGACGTCGGGGACAGCGGCGGCGAGCAGGGTCTCGTCATCGTCAATCCCAATGCGCCACCGGCCGAGAGGATCTCCTCGGCACCACCGACCGGGGACCTCTCGAGCCCGCTCGCGCAGCGCGTCGTGGCGGTGCTCGAGGACACGGTCAACCCCCAGATCGCGGCGCACGGCGGCTTCGCCGAGCTCGTCGCGGTCGAGGCGGGTACGGCATACCTCCGCATGGGTGGAGGCTGTCAGGGGTGCGGGCTCGCCCAGGTGACCCTCAGCCAGGGCATCACGGTCGCGATCAAGGACGCAGTGCCGGAGATCCTCGAGGTGGTCGACGTGACCGCCCACGCGGACGGGACGAACCCGTACTACGAGGCTGCGAAGAAGTAGGCGGCGCCCGCCCGCAGTAGATTGCCGGGAATGCTGCGTTACCTGACCGCGGGGGAGTCCCACGGACGTGCCCTCGTCGTGGTCGTCGAAGGCCTGCCAGCCGGGTTGCCCGTCACCGCCGAAGAGATCGCGGGCGAGCTCGGCCGTCGACGCCTCGGCTTCGGACGCGGGCCGAGGATGCGCTTCGAGCAGGACGAGATCACGTTGCTCGGCGGGGTCCGCCACGGGCGGACCCTCGGATCACCGGTCGCGATCGAGATCGCGAACTCCGAGTGGCCGAAATGGGAGGAGGAGATGTCTCCCGCCCCAGGCGTACCTTCGAAGCTCCTCACGGCGCCGCGTCCGGGCCACGCGGACCTCGCGGGTATGCAGAAGTACGGCTTCGACGACGCTCGAGACGTGCTCGAGCGCGCCTCGGCCCGCGAGACGGCGGCGCGCGTGGCGGCCGGCACCCTAGCCAAGGCGCTCCTCGCCCGGCTCGGCGTCGCGATCGTGAGCCACGTCGTCGCCCTCGGGAAGGCGGTCGCGCCCGAAGGCCCGCGCCCGTCGCCGGGTGACCTCGCGACGGTCGACGAGTCGCCGGTGCGCTGCTTCGACCCTGCGGCAGCGGAGGCGATGGTCTCCGAGATCAAGGCCGCGGCCAAGGTCGGCGACTCGCTCGGCGGCGTCGCCGAGGTGGTGGCGTACGGCGTGCCGGTGGGGCTGGGCAGCCACGTCCACTGGGACCGCAAGCTGGACGGCTTGCTCGCGCAGGCGCTCATGAGCATCCAGGCGGTCAAGGGCGTCGAGATCGGCGACGCGTTCGCCGTGGCGGCCCGGCTCGGCTCGCAGGCGCACGACGCCGTCTCCTACGACGAGGTGACGGGAGCCTATGTCCGCGAGACGTCGCGTGCAGGTGGCGTCGAGGGGGGGATCTCGAGCGGTGCGGTCCTCGTCGCGCGCGCCGCGATGAAGCCGCTCGCCACGCTCAACCGCCCAGTGCTGAAGACCGTCGACGTCGAGACGAAGCAGGAGACCGTCTCGTTCAAGGAGCGAACCGACGTGACGGCGGTACCCGCGATGGGGGTCGTCGCCGAGACGATGGTCGCGCTCGTCCTCGCGGGCGAGGCATTGCGCAAGTTCGGCGGGGACTCCCTCGCCGAGACGGTCCGCAACTGCGACGCCTACCTCGCCGCCCTCGGCCAGACGCCGTCGTCGGCCCTCGGGAGCCTCTCGTCCTCCACCCTGCCGTCCGGCGGCGGGGCCGTGTCGGCCCCGTGAGGACGCCGACGGACCACGTCCTTCTCGTCGGCATGATGGGCGCGGGCAAGTCGACGGTCGGGCGAGCTGTCGCCTCCCGGCTCGGGCGTCCCTTCGTGGACACCGACGAGGAGGTCGAGCGCTCCACGGGCCGGAGCGTCCCGGACATCTTCGCCGAGCGCGGGGAGCCGGCGTTTCGTGCCGAGGAGCAAGCCGTGCTGTGCCGCGTGCTCGACGCGACTCGTTCGTCGGTCGTCGCGGTCGCCGGTGGTGCCGTGCTCGACGG
>DAHXNN010000148.1 GCA_027365385.1 Acidimicrobiaceae bacterium
GTCGATGGCTCCCAGACAAGTCTGACCATTGGGACAACGACGACCGATCCCCTGACAGACACGATCGCTCTCGAAGGAAACATGAATCTTGCCACCGGATCGACGCCCTACAACTGGACCCCGCTCGGGAACTACTCAACATGCTCCACGGCCTCGCGGTCTGTCCGGACCTCGACACGGTCACCTACACGCTCGCGGGCGCGGTCGATCCCGAGACGGGCTGGGGCCGGTCCGGGGAGACCTTCACGGCAATGGAGGAGCTCGACCGCTTCGGCGCGCCGACGTGGTTTCGCCTCGGCGACCGTGACCTCGCGACGCACCTCTACCGCACGGGCCGTCTCGGCGAGGGCGCCACGCTGAGCGAGGTGGCTGGCGAGATCGCTGCGGCATGGGGCGTACGCAGCCGGCTGGTGCCGATGACCGACGACCCCGTCCACACCATGATCGAGCTCGTCGACGGTGGGGAGGTCGATTTCCAGGAGTACTTCGTCCACCGTCGCCACGCGGTTGCCGTGAGGGCGGTGCGGTTCGCCGGGATCGAGGCGTCACGGCCCGCACCCGGCGTCCTCGACACGCTCTGTTCGGCGGAGCTCGTCGTCGTCGCCCCGTCCAATCCGGTCGTGTCGATCGGCCCGATCCTCGCGGTGCCCGGTGTCGAGGCGGTCCTCGCGCGACGACGCGACGCGGTCGTCGCCGTCTCGCCGATCATCGCGGGCGAGGCGCTGAAGGGTCCGGCCGGGCGCCTCCTCGTCGAGCTCGGCGGCGAGTCCTCCGTCGTCGGCGTCGCCCGGCTGCTTGCCCACGTCGCCGGGACGCTCGTCGTGGACGAGGCAGACGCCGGGCTCGCGAGCGACGTCGAGAGCGCCGGCTTACGCTGTGTCGTCGCGCCGGCGGTGATGAGCACGAGCGAGCTCGCCGCCGAGCTCGCGAGCGTCGTCCTCGCGTCGCCGGGTGGGCGACGTTGAGCCCGCCGGATCCGGGGCCTGGCTCGCTCGCCGTCTCCGGGGTGCCTGGCCTGCCGGAGATCGTCGCCGGCGACTCGATCGGTGTTCTGGTCGCGAACGCGGTGGCATTGCTCGCCGGGGACGTCGTCGTGGTCACACAGAAGATCGTCTCGAAGGCGGAGGGGCGAGTCGTCCCCGTGGATCCGGAGGACACCGGCGCGAAGCGCAGGCTCGCGGAGTCCGAGGCGGTCCGGGTCCTGCGCAGGCGCGGCGAGCTCGTCGTCACCGAGACGCGGCACGGCTTCGTCTGCGCGAGCTCGGGCGTCGACCTCTCGAACGTCGCGAGCGGCTTCGCGGTCTTGCTCCCGGTGGACGCCGACCGCTCCGCCCGCCGCATCCGCGACCAGATCCGGGCGGTGGCGGGCGTCGAGGTGGGCGTGGTCGTCTCGGACACCTTCGGCCGTGCCTGGCGCAAGGGCCTGACGGACGTCGCGATCGGCTGCGCCGGTGTCGCCGCGGTGGTCGACCTACGGGGCCAGGCCGACGCGACGGGCAGGGCGCTCGAGGTGACCGAGGTGTGCGTCGCGGACGAGATCGCTGGGGCGGCCGAGCTCGTCATGGGAAAGTCGGCCGGCGTGCCTGTCGCCGTCGTGCGTGGCGTCGACCCGGCGTGGCTGCGGGAGTCCTCGGTCCGCGACGAGGTCGTCCGTCCGTACGACGAGGACCTGTTCCGCTGAGCGGCGGGGGGCCCGGCGGCGCGCACGACGGCGTGCTGCTCGTCGTCGAGCAGCTGCGGCGCAGCGTGCCCGGGGGGATCGGCACGTACGCGACCGGGCTCGTTCGCGGTCTCGCCGGTCTCGCACCACCAGCCCGACCGCCCGTGCGACTGTGCGCGAGCCGGGTGCGGGGCACGGACCCGCTCGTGTCGCTCGGCTTGCCCCTCGAGACGCTCGCATTGCCGTCCCGCATGCTCGTCAAGGCGTGGGACCTCGGGGCAGTGGCGGTCGGGCGCGGATGCGCGGCTGTGCACTCGGTGTCGATCGCTGCCCCCCCCTCGGCGGTGCCGCTCGTCGTCACCGTCCACGACCTCGCGACGCTGCGCCTGCCAGATGCCTTCCCCGGTCGCGGCCGCCGATGGCACGCCGCGGCGCTCGCGCGTGTGGCTCGCCGCGCGAGCTGGTTCGTCGTGCCTAGCGCCGAGGTCGCGCAGGAGCTGCGGGACGTCCTGCCGGTGTCGAAGGCGGAGCGCGTCGTCGTCATCGAAGAGGGAGCAGACCACCTTCCTCCGCCCGACCACCCAGCTGCAGCAACGCTGCTTCGCCGGCTCGGGGTCGCCTCGGAGTTCCTCCTCGCGGTGGGGACGCTCGAGCCCCGCAAGAACCTCGGCAGGCTCTTCGCTGCGTACGGGGTGGTGCGCACCCGGCTCGCGGAGCCGTGGCCGCTTCTCGTCGTCGGTCCGAAGGGCTGGGGCGAGCGCGCCGGCCCGCCACCCGACGGCGTCGTGCTGGCTGGCCGGTTGCCGGACAGCGTGCTCGCCGCCCTCTACGAGCGTTGCCGGTGCCTCGCGTACGTGCCGCTGCTCGAGGGGTATGGGCTCCCGGTCGTCGAGGCGATGCGCGCGGGCGCGCCGGTCGTCGCGAGCCCCGTGCCGAGCGCCTCCGGCGCCGCGTTCACGGTGGATCCGCGCGACGTCGAGTCGATCGCCGACGGCCTTCTCACCGTGAGCACGGACGAGACGGTGCGTCGCGGTCTCGTCGCCGCCGGCAGCGCGCGCGTCGTGGGGCTCACGTGGAGGTCGACTGCGCTCGCGCACGTCGACCTCTGGCGCCGTGCAGCGGGGGAGCGTTGACCACGTCTCCCGGAGGATCCGTGGGTGCTCTCGCGAGGCCGCTCCGTGTCGGCGTCGATGTCGCCGCGATACCCGTCGATGCGCTCGGTGCGGGTCAGTACGCGCTCGAGCTCGTGCGTGCCCTCTCCGTGAGCACAGACGTCGCGCTGACGCTCGTGACGCGACGTGACGACGGGGCGCGCTGGGCAGGTATCGCACCAGGAGCCGGGGTGCTTGCCGATGCACCGTCGGACCGGTCGTTGCGCCTCGCTTGGGAGGAGGTCGGCCTCGCATGGTCCGTCCGGCGCCATCGCGAGGTGTTCGGCGTGCTCCACGGGCCGCACTACTCCCTCCCGCTCTCGCCGGGCGCTCCGTGCGTCGTCACCGTCCACGACCTGACCTTCGTCGACAATCCGGAGTGGCACGAGCGGCCGAAGGTCCTCTACTTCCGGCGGGCGCTGCGCCTCGCGGCACGCCGTGCCGCTGTCGTGGTGTGCGTGAGCGAGCGGACCGCCCGGCGCTTTTGCGAGATCTACCGCCCGGACGTCCCGGTGCGGGTCGTCCCGCACGGGGTCGACCACGTCCGCTTCACGCCGACCGAGCCCGGTCCGGGTGTGGACGCGACCGTCCTACGTGGCCTCGGCGTGCGGCCGCCGTATGTGCTCCATACCGGGACGCTCCAGCCGCGCAAGGACCTCGTCAGCCTCGTCGCGGCTTTCGACCGGCTCGCTCGGACGCAGCGTGATCTGACCCTCGTGCTCGCCGGCGGGAAGGGATGGGGCACCGAGATCCTCGACGAGGCGATCGCAGTCTCGCCGCACCGCTCGCGCGTCGTCCGGCTCGGCCACGTCACCGACGAGGTCGTGCCGACCCTCGTACGAGGTGCGTCCGTCGTTGCCTACGCATCGCTCGACGAGGGCTTCGGACTGCCGGTGCTCGAGGCTCTCGCGTGCGGCACGCCCGTCGTGACGACCGAGGACTCCGCGATGTCGGAGATCGCCGGGACGACGGTCATCACGGTCCGCAGGTCCGCTCCCGACCAGCTCGCCGAGGCGCTCGAGTCCCTTCTCTCCGGGGGTCCCGCCGTCGCGCGTCGCCGGCTCGCGGGGCTCGAGCTCGCGTCGGGCTTCACCTGGGAGGCTTGCGCTGCGGGGCACGTCGCGGCGTACCACGAAGCGGCGGGTCGCTAGCCTGGCGAGGTGCGCGCCTTCATCACGGGAGCGTCCGGCTTCGTCGGTCACTGGCTGCGCGACCACCTCGAGGCGTCGGGCGACACGGTCGGGGTCCTCGCCGACGGCGTCGACCTGTCCGATGCGGACGGGCTGTGCACCGCGGTCCACGACTTCGGTCCCGACGTCGTCTACCACCTTGCCGCGCTGAGCCACGTGGGCCGGTCCTGGGAGGCACCGGAAGAGACCCTGCAGGTCAACGTGGTCGGGACCCTGCACGTGCTCGAGGCGGCGAGGACGGCGCCCCGCGCGCCGCGTGTGCTGCTCGTGAGCTCGGCGGAGGTCTACGGCGCAGCGGGCGGCGGACCGGTCTGCGAGACGGCCGAGCTGCGGCCGGTGACGCCGTACGCGGCGAGCAAGGTCGCAGCGGAGTTCCTCGGGGTCCAGGCCCACCTCGGGCGTGGCCTCGAGGTCGTCCGATGCCGACCGTTCAACCACGTCGGACCCGGTCAGGCGGACTCCTTCGTCGTGTCCGGGCTCGCACGCCGGATCGTCGAGGCGGAGCGAGGTGGGTCCGACGTTCGGGTCGGCAACCTCTCCGCGGCGCGTGACTTCACCGACGTCCGTGATGTCGTGCGCGCGTACCGGCTGCTCGCGCGGGCGGGCGAGCCGGGTGAGGTCTACAACGTCTGCTCGGGCAGGGCTGTCACCGTCGCCGAGCTCTTCGAGCGCCTCGTGGCGCTCGCTCGGACCCCGGTCCGCAGCGTCGAGGATCGGGAGCTGTTCCGACCGGTCGACCTCCCGGTGCTCGTCGGCGACTCGTCCAAGCTACGGGCCGTCACCGGATGGGAGCCGTGGATCGCCCTCGAGACGACCCTCGCCGACGTGCTCGAGCGCTGGCGGGAGCAGCTCGCCGAGGCGCCCGCCCAGCCCGAAATGTTCCGGTAGCGTCGAGAGACCTAGTCTCGAGAGCTGGACGTCCCACCCGCGGCGGCGGAAATGTGGTCGACGAGGCTCTGCAGGCATCCCGATGCGCGCTCGACGGCGTCGCAGCGCTCGATCTGGTGCCGTACCACCTGGGCGCGCTGGACACCGAGGACGGCGAAGCCGACCAGGGCGTAAGCGAGCTCCTCGGCGGCGCGCCCGATCTCCCTCCGCACGTCGTCCACGTATCTCATCCTACCAAGGAGGGGGCCCGCCGCCCACCGGGAGGCGTCCCTCGGCAGCTGCTGCCCGGTCGCCGGGCGACATCGGGCGAGGGTGCAGGAGTAGCGTGTGCCACCTGATGGGCGAGGATCAGGCGCCACCCGTAGTCGCGGTCGTCGTCGCGAGCGACCCCGGACCGTGGCTCGAGGAGTGTCTCGTCGCACTCGAGCGACAGGACTACGACGGGCTCTCCGTCCTCGTGGTCGACGCCGGGAGCGAGCATCCGCTCGCCGCCCGCATTGCCGCTGTCGCCCCGGACGCGTACGTCCACCGCCTCGCGGTCAACGGTGGCTTCGGCCCGAGCGCGAACGCGGTGCTCGACACGGTCGAGGGCGCTTCTTACTATCTGCTCTGTCACGACGACGTCGTCCCCGACGACGACGCGTTGCGCAGGATGGTCGAGGAGTCCTTCCGCTCGAACGCCGGCGTCGTCGCTCCGAAGCTCGTCGCGTACGACGAGCCTGACAGGCTCCTCCAGCTCGGCCTTGGCGTCGATCGCCTCGGTGCGCCGGTGCGCCGCGTCGGGCGCCGCGAGTTCGACCAGTCCCAGCACGACGAGGCGCGCGAGGTCTTCGGCGCTCCCGGCGGGTGCACCCTCGTGCGGGCCGACCTGTTCGCTGCCCTCGACGGCTACGACCCCCGCATCTCGATGTTCGGCGAGGACGTCGACCTCTCCTGGCGCTCCCGGATCGCAGGCGCGCGCGTCGTCGTCGCCCCGTCCGCCCGCGTCCGCCACCACGAGGCGACGGCGAGCCGGCAGCGCCCCCTACCCGAGGCACGCGCACTGCAGTGGCGGCACGAGCTGCGTGCCGTCCTGAAGAACTACGCCCCCGCGCGCCGGGCGGTCGTCGGCACCCAGCTCGCGGTGCTGAGCCTGCTCGAGATCTGCTATTTCGGGGTGCTCGGCAAGCACTGGCGCGTCCGCCAGGTGGTCGACGCGTGGCGCTGGAACTTCGCCGCGGCGCAGGACCTCCGAGGGGCCCGTACCAGGGTCGCGGCGTCGCGTCGCATCCCCGATCGCGTCGTGGCGAAGCTGTTCACGAGGCGCTCGCTCCGGGTCACGAGGTTCGCTCGTCCGCTGCTCGAAGAGCTCGCGGAGCGTTGGGCGACGCCTCCCGGCGCCGCCGCACCGCCGTCGCCCGGGCGTGCAGCCCGGGCACGCGCGCGTCACGGGCTCGTTACGCGCCGCGAGGCCGTCGCTGTCGCCGTCGTCGCGCTCGTCGTACTGTTTGGCTCGAGATCCGTCCTCACCGCACAGCTGCCCGTGGTCGGGCAGTACCTTCCGCTCCCCGGTCCGACCTCGCTGATCGGTCACTACCTCGGTGGCTGGAGCGACGCCGGGCTGCAGCACCCGGGACCTGCGACCCCCGCGTTCGCGATCCTCGGGCTCGCTGGCATCGTCCTCGGTGGCGCGATGGGCGCCGTCTTGAAGCTCGAGCTCGTCGTCGCGGTTATCGCCGGGGCGCTCGGCGTCGCGCGGCTGCTGCGCCCGCTCGGGCCGGTGTCGGCGCGCGTCGCAGGCGCGGCGGCATACCTGTTCCTCCCTCTCGCCTGGAACGACGTCGCCAGGGGAGACCTCCAGGCTCTCGCAGCGTACGCAGGGCTGCCCTGGATCCTCGGTCGCCTTCTCCGAGCGACGCGCCTCGACCCCTTCGGAGCCGACCTCGGCACCGGCGCGCCTGGCGCTATCCGGCGCGTCGCTCGCGAATCGCTCGGCCTCGGCGCGGTCCTCGCCGTCGTTGCTGCCTTCGCCCCGGTCACGGCGCTGCTCACGCTCGCATGCGGGTCGGCACTCGTCGTCGCGACCGCGATCTTCGACCGTCCTCGTGCCGGTGCTCGGGCTCTCGGCGTCGCGTTCGGCGGGGTGCTCGTCGCGTTCGTCCTCACGTTCCCGTGGTCCCTCACGTTCCTCCAGCCAGGGGCACGCTGGAGCGTTCTCACCGGCGCGACGCCGGTCGGCACACCGGGGATCGCGGGGCTGCTCCGCTTCGCCCTCGGCCCGATCGGCAAGGGCCCGCTCGCCTGGGCCTTCCTCGCGGCCGGCCTTTTCGTCCTGCTCGTGGGTAGAGCCGAGCGCTTCGCCTGGGGTGCTCGCCTCTGGGTCGTCGCGCTCGGACTCGCGGCGCTCGCGTGGGCTGCGAGCGAGGAGTGGCTCGGCGCGGGTGGGGGCGCGCTGCGCGTGCTCGTCGCACCCACGGCCGTGTGCGTCGCGACGCTGGTCGGGCTAGGCGTCTCGAGCGTGGCCGCGGACCTTCGCAGCTCAGGCTTCGGTTGGAGGCACGTCGGAGCTGTCGCCTTCGTCGCCGTCGCCGTGGCAGGTGCGCTCCCCGTGCTCGGGGCGAGCCTCGGGGGCCGCTGGGGTGTGCCGGGCACGGGCTACGACACGGTGCTGTCGTGGCTCGGTACCGCTGGCCGCGGACCGTCGCCCGGTCGGGTCCTGTGGCTCGGCGATCCTCCAGCGCTGCCGTCGCCGGGATGGCAGGTGCAGCCAGGCCTGGCCGTGGCGATCTCTTCGGGCGGCCTTCCGAACGCGACCCGCATCTGGCCGAGCCCGGACCCCGGAGCCGCGAGCGCGGTCATCGGTGACATCGTCGCCGCGCAGTCCGGCCTCACCGTCGACCTGGGCACGCTGCTTGCCCCGGCCGGGATCCACTACCTCGTCGTACCGTCGGCGCTCGCGCCTGTGCTGCCCGGGGCGCAGGAGGCGGAGCCGGCCCCCGCGCCCGCGGCGCTCCTCGACGCGCTGACCGCGCAACGCGACCTGCACGAGCTCCCGACGGAAGGCGGCGTCGCGGTGTTCGAGAACCTCGCCTGGTCGCCTCGACGGGGCTCCCCGGCCGTCGGCGCACGAGGGGCGGGGACCCCCGCGCCCCTCCGCTCCGCCGGCGTCGCGCTCGCGCTCCTC
>DAHXNN010000167.1 GCA_027365385.1 Acidimicrobiaceae bacterium
GGACCTACTGCTGCTCGACGAGCCGTTGTCGAACCTCGACGCGAAGCTGCGTGTCGGGGTGCGCGAGGAGATCCGCGAGATCCAGCAGCGGCTCGGCATCGCGACGGTCTTCGTCACCCACGACCAGGACGAGGCCCTCACGATCTCGGACCGGATAGCCGTGATGTCCGGAGGCCGCATCGAGCAGTACGACGACGCGGACGGCCTCTACCGGCTGCCGAGGACGTCCTTCGTCGCGAGCTTCATCGGCGTCATGAGCACGATGCCGGGCCGCGTCGCGGACGGCGGCTTCCTCCTCGGCGCGAGCACGACCGTCGTCGCGTGCCCGCCGCTCGCGTCGTCGCCGGGGATCGAGGCGGGCGTCGAGTGGTCCGTCGGCGTGCGTCCAGAGGACGTGCGTGTGCAGGCAGGAGGCGAGCCCACGGCGAGCGTCGTGAAGGAGATCCCGCATGGGCACTTCAAGGAGATCGTGCTCCGGCTCGACGGCGCCGACTCGACGACGCTGCGGGCCTACGTGGGCTCGGAGATGGCGTCCACCGGACGTGTCTCGGTGAGCTTCGCCCGGGCCCTGCTCTACCGCGACGGCCATCTCGTCCACGAGGTCGCCGCATCCGCACCCGTCGAGCCAGCGGTCGGGGTGGCGCGGGCCGGCGTGGTGCAGTGATCCTCGCGGTCGGCCATCGGGGCGAGCCGGTCGGCCACCGGGAGAACACGGTCGAGTCGTTCCTCGCGGCCGCCGCCCTCGGTGCCGACATGGTCGAGATCGACTGCCGGCTCTCCGCCGACGGCCATGCCGTCGTCGTGCACGACCCGACTCTCGAGCGCCTGTGGGGCGTGCCTCGCCCGGTCGCCGAGCTCACCTGGGAAGAGATCGCAGCTGTGGGCGAAGGTGACCCCGGCGACGGCACGCCGCGGATCCCCGATCTTGCCACCGTGCTTGCGGAGGTCGCGCTTCCCATGATGGTGGACCTCCCGGAGCCCGCTGCCGTCCCCGCCGTGCTCGCGCAGGTGCGAGCCGCCTCGGCGGGACCTCGCTGCCTGTTCGTCGGCGCGGTCGAGTCGCTCCAGTTGGTCCGACGCCTCGAGCCGGACGCGCGTATCGGGCTCACGTGGCCGGAGCAGGAGCCGCCCTCGGACGCCCTCCTCGCCGAGCTCCAGGTGGAGTACTTCAACCCGTACTGGGCGCTCTCGGGACCAGGTGTGGTGCGGAGCCACCACGACGCGGGACGGCTCGTCTCGGCCTGGACCGTCGACAAGGAGGCGGACATGGCCTCGTGTGTCGGATGGGGCATCGACGCGATCGTGACGAACCGCCTGGCCGATCTGCTCGCAGTGCTCGGACGAGCCCCTGAGGCAGTGCAATGAGCCTCTCCGACGCGGAGGTGGCCCGCTGCCTCGAGGCGGCGCTCGAGCTCGCCGAGTTCGCGACCGGCCGGATGAGCGGCGAGCGCCCCGGAGGCGTCGACGTCTGGACGAAGAGCCACGCGGCCGACTGGGTGACCGCGGTGGACCTGGCGATCGAGGCGCACGTCCGGGACCGTCTCGCGGCATGGTTCCCCGAGCACGGGATCGTCGGCGAGGAGTACGGCGTCTCGGAGGCGCACGACGCCGGCGGACCGGTCTGGTATTGCGACCCCGTCGACGGCACCACGAACTTCGTCCATGGCCTGCCGTGGTCGTCGTTCAGCCTCGCCGTCGCCGACGACACGGGCCTCTGCGTCGGCGTCGTCGCCGACCCGCACCGGCGCGAGGTGTTCAGCGCGGTCCGGGGCGGTGGTGCGCGGGTGAACGCCATACCCGTCACCTGCGCCACGCCGGAGAGCCTCGTCGGAGCGATCGTCCTCTCCGAGCTCGAGGGCACCCGCATCTGGGACGGCATGGCCGAGATGGAGGTCGCCCTCTCTGCCAAGGGATGCGTGACGCGCGTGATGGGCTCGTCCGCGCTCACCCTCGCGAGCGTGGGTGCGGGTCGTGCCGCGGCCGCGGTGTTTGGTGCTGTGCACCCCATCGACGTCGCCGCCGGCGTCCTCGTCGCTCGGGAGGCCGGGGCGTCCGTCCGCTCCGCGAGCCGGGTCGACCCCGTCCTCGGCACGGACGGCACGCTGTCTCGAGCAGCGTTCGTCGTCTGCGCCCCGGGTGTGCTCGACGAGCTGCTCACCACGCTTCGCTGAGGCCCGCCAGATGAGGAGTGCCAGATGAGGAAGGCAATATGAGGAAGGCAATATGAGGAAGGCAAAGCGGACCGCGATCTGGTCGCACCGTGGCCGGCTGTCCGCGGCACCCGGTGGTCCGGAGAACACCCTCGCTGCGTTCCGTGACGCGTCGAGGGCCGGCGTCGACGGCATCGAGCTCGACACGTGGCTGACGAGCGACGGCGCCTTCGTCGTCCACCACGACCGGCACGTGGCGGAGGGCGGGCTCGACGAGCTGACACGGGCGGAGATCCCCCCGACCGTTGCGGACCTGCTCGACGCGATCGCAGCCTGCGACGTCCCGACGGTGAACGTCGAGCTGAAGGTCGCGCCTGACGCGGCTCGCGATCTCGCGGCGTCCCTCGGCACCACGCTCGCGCTCTACCTCCTCGCCGAGACCGGCGAGCGCGTCGCATCTGGTCGCATCGTCGTCTCGTCGTTCTCCCGGAGCGCCCTCGACGCGGTACGTGACGCCGCGGGGGGCAAGGGCAGCAGAGGCGGTGCGTTGCAGACGAGCTACCTCGTGGACGAGATGCCCGGACCGGACGACCTCGAGGGGCTCGTAGACGCCGGCCACGGCGCGGTCAACGTCCACCACCGCTCGCTCGACGCAGCAGGCGCCGCGCGCTGCCGGAGCGCGGGACTTGGTCTCGTCGTGTGGACGGCCGACGACGAAGACGACATCCGCCGGCTCTACGACCTCGCTGTCGACGTCGTCATCTCGAACGACCCCGTCACCGCGATGAGGATGCGCGCGGGCTGAGCCGGCGAGCCGGCCGGCTCAGGAGACCACGAGACGCATCTTGAAGGCGTACTGCTCCGCGAGGTAGGCGTGACGGCCGTGCTCGACCGCCCGTCCCGTCCGGTCCGACGCCGTACGGGTCATCGTGAGCAGCGTCGCAGCTCGCGAGGTGGCGAGAAGGCGGGCCTCGCTCGCCGTGGGCTTGCGGGCGCTGATGACCTGGTCCGCGGCGTGGAGGACGATGCCGTGCTCACGCAGCAGCTCGTAGAGGCCGTGGTCCGCGAGGGCACGCCTGACGGTCGGTGCCGGGACAAGATCGACGGGGAGGTAGTTGCGCATGACGGCGAGCGGCTCGCCGTTCGCGTAGCGGAGGCGCTCGATGGAGAGCACCGGGTCGCCGAGAGCGAGCGACAAGGCACCGGCAACCTCGGCGTCCGCCCCGATCTCGTGCATCGCGAGCAACTTCGTCGTCGGTGCGAGACCACTCGCCGCGAGGTCGTCGTAGAGACTCGTGAGCGCCACCGGGCGCTCGATGCGCTGGGTGACGACGAGCGAGCCGACCCCCCGGCGCCGCACGACGAGGCCCTGCTGGACGAGCTGCTGGATCGCCTGGCGGATCGTGGGCCGGCTGACCCCGAAGCGCTCGGCGAGCTGCAGCTCGGTGTCGAGGAGCTGGCCCGCCCGGAACGCGCCGCTGCCGATCGAGGCCTCGATGGCCTGCGCGATCTGGAAGTAGAGCGGGACCGGGCTCGAGCGGTCGAGGGATGCAGGCCCGAAGCCCGGGGTCCTGGACGGTCCGTGCTCGCCCGCCCCCGTTGCCGACGTCGTGCCTGTGGCCGACGTCGTGCCAGGACCAGTCGACTCCACGGCGGCGTCGCCGTCCGGTGTCGGGACGACAGATAGACCGTCGAGCGCGCCTGCATGGACCGCCTGAAAGGAACGGACCCCGGTCACCGCGAACGCCTCGGCCTCCATTCGTGCAACCGTACTACCAGCCTACGTGCGTGAAGTAGTCCAGACTGCAGGCCCGGCGATCCGTGGCGTCGGGCGTGTCGAGCTCAGGCGAACGGAGCGTCTGTGTCGTCGGGTCGACGGTGACGGTGACGCCCGTCACCGTCGGACCGCAGCAGGAATCTCACGGTTTCAACAGCAGCTTCAGTGCCGTGCCCGCGCGCAGCGTCTCGATCGCCCGCACGCCCTCCCCAAGCGGAACGATCTCGCTCACGAGCCGTGAGAGCCCGAGCCTGCCCGACGCGACGATCGCGATCGCAGCGATGATGTCGTCCTTCGTGTAGATACGGGTGCCGACGAGGCTCAGCTCGGCGAACATGACGCGCAAGAGATCGACGGGCACAGGGGCGGGTGGATAGGCGCCGACGACGACGACGCGACCCCCCACTCGTGCCCACCGCCCGAGGCTGGCGGCCACCGTGGGCACACCGGTCGCGTCGAATACGACGTCCGCGACGGGCTCGGGGCGCTCGGGGTCGACCGTCGCTATGCCGAGGCCTCCGGCCAGCGCGCGCCGTGTGGCGGACGGCTCGGAGAGCGACACCTCCGACGCACCGGCGTCGGTTGCGAGGAGCGCGAGGAGGCAGCCGATCGGTCCTCCGCCGATGACGTGCGCCCGCTCACCGACCTCGAGAGCCGAGCGACGGACCGCACGGACGCAGACGGCCAGTGGCTCGACGAGTGCGGCGTCTGCGAGCGCGACTCCGTCGGGCAGCGCGTAGAGGCCGCCGGCCGGCACGAGAGCCCGCGGGCACGCCGCTCCCGGGCGGTCGATGCCGACCGAGCGGAGGCGCTCGCAGACGTGCACGAGGCCGCGGGTGCACGCGTCGCACGTGCCACAGTGCATCATCGGGTTCGCGAACACCGCCTGGCCGGCTGCGAGCCCTCCGGCAGGCTCGGCGAGGGTACCGACCAGCTCGTGGCCGATGACGATGCCCGGCTGCGCCCGGGAGTGCTCGCCGGCGCAGATGTGCAGATCCGTACCGCAGAGCCCGGAGAACGCGACGTCGAGAAGCGCGAATCCCTCCGCCGGCTCTGGTGTGGGCACCGGGCGAACGGCGACCGACATGCCACCCTCCCAGACGAGAGCAGGCAAGCTCTGGATCGACATCGACATGACGTCCGAAGCTAGCCGAGGTCCGTCTGCCCCGTGGCTCCTCCGGTACGCTTTGCCGATGCACCCTCCCGACCTCGCGGCGCCGGGCGCATCTCCTCCCGCTCGGATCGGGAGCGGCCCTGGCGGGAGCGAGCTGGCCGGGAGCGATCCAGTCGCCGGCGGCGTCATCAGCACAGTCGGCCTGACGAAGACCTACCCGGGCAACGACTCCCCCGCTGTCGACCACCTCGACCTCCACGTCGCGAGCGGGGAGATCTTCGGCCTCCTCGGTCCGAACGGCGCGGGCAAGACGACGACCGCTGGGATGCTAACGACCCGTGTCGTGCCGAGCTCGGGAAGCGCATTCGTCGGTGGCATCGACGTCGTCGCGCAGCCGAGCCTCGCGAAGCAGCTGATGGGCATCGTCTCCCAGCAGAACACCCTCGACCGCGCGCTCACGGTGCGGGAGAACCTGTACTTCCACGGGCTGCTGTATGGCGTGTCGGCACGTGAGTCGCGCGCGACGGCCGATCGTCTCCTCGAGCAGTTCCAACTGGCGAGCTGGGCAGACCGGTCGGTGTACGCTCTCTCCGGCGGCATGGCGCAGCGTCTCATGGTCGCGCGCGCGATCTTCCACCGTCCCGCGGTGCTCTTCCTCGACGAGCCGACCGCTGGCCTCGACCCCCAGAGCCGGCTCGTGCTCTGGACGATCCTGCGCGAGCTCAACACCGAGGGTCAGACGATCCTTCTCACGACGCACTACATGGAAGAGGCGGACCAGCTCTGCGGGCGGGTCGCCATCATGGACCACGGCAAGATCCTCGCTCTCGACACTCCAGCCGCGCTGAAGCAGGGCCTCGACGCCGACACGCTCGTCACCGTCCAGGCGCGCGGCGACCTCGACCGGCTCGACGCGGCTCTCGGCACCGAGCTGGCAGGCCTCACCGGCACCCGCCGCGTCGACGGTGGTCTCGAGCTGAAGGTGAAAGGCACCGAGCGGCTCCTCCCCCAGGTGCTCGCAGCCGCGGAGAGGGCCGGTGCCGACGTCGTCGACCTCTCCGTCGCCGAGCCGAGCCTCGAGACCGTCTTCATCAGCCTCACGGGGCGGGAGCTGCGGGACTGATGGCTGCGACAGTCACCTCCACCTTCCCGGCCACCGGGCCGCACATCGACGTCCACCCGACGCGCTCGGTTGCCGCCGCGAGCCGGGCCGCGCTCGCCGCGCTCGTCCGGCGTGACCTGCTCGTGCTGCGCAAGAACCTCCTCGAGTTCGTCGCACGCACGCTCGTCCAGCCGTTCCTGCTCGTCTTCGTCTTCTTGTACGTGTTCCCCTCGATCGGCCAGGGAGTCGGCGGGGGCGGCGGCCGTGCGGCGGAGTCCGGGTTCGCGACCGTCCTCGTCCCGGGCGTCGTAGGGATATCGATGATGTTCCAAGGCATCCAGGCGGTCGCGCTCCAGCTCGCTACGGAGTTCGGCTTCACCCGTGAGATCGAGGACCGCGTCCAGGCGCCCTGCCCGGTCTCCCTTGTAGCGCTCGCGAAGGTGCTGTCCGGCGCGGTCCAGGGGGTGATCGCCGCGGCGATCGTCTTCCCGATCGCCGCGGTCGTCCACGCGAACGGCGTCGAGGCGCACCTCGACGTCGACTGGCTCCTCGCGCTCACGCTGATCCCGCTCACCTGCGCGACGATGGCCTCGCTCGGGCTGCGGCTCGGGACCTCGTTCGAGCCGCGGAACATCGGGCTCATGTTCGGCTTCGTGATCCTGCCGATCACGTTCCTCGGCGGCACCTACTACCAGTGGACCCGGCTCGCACCAGTGAAGATCGGTGGCTTCCACTGGCTGCAGACGCTCGTGCTCGTCAACCCGCTCATCTACGTGAACGAGGGGCTGCGTGCAGCGTTCACCCACGCGAGCCACATGCACCTCTATGTCGTCTACCCGGTGCTCATGGGCTTCTGGGCGCTGTTCCTCGGGCTCGGCCTCCGCAACTTCCGGCGCAAGGTGCTCTCGTGAGGCCATGAGCGTGACGCGCCGCGGACTCGGCACCACCGACACAGCCGCCCGGTAGCATTTCCTTCGTGGACGCCGCCGATTTTCTCGCCCAGCTCCGCTCTGACGCAGGCTTCCGAGAGACAGCGCGCGCCGTGTTGCTGACCGACGAGCTGCTCCGGCTGCCCGAGACCGTCGCGCTCCTCGCCGAGGGCCAGGCCAAGCTGTTCGAGGGCGTGGCCAAGCTCGAGGAGACCGTCGCCCGCCTCGTCGAGGGCCAGGCCACGCTCTTCGAGGGCCAGGCCAAGCTGTTCGAGGGCGTGGCCAAGCTCGAGGCGGCAGTCGAACGCCTCGATGACGGCCAGCAGCGGCTCGAGGTACGAGTTGGCCGCCTCGAGGACGGTTTGGCTGCTCTACGCAAAGAGGTCGGCGGTCTGTCCAACACGATCGGTGGCACGGCCGAGGAGGACGCGATCGACGTCTTGTGCTACATGGCCCGCCAGCGCGGCTACGAGCTCGACGGCGAGCCTACCGCTGTCGACCTCGACGGCGACGGAGAGCTGGATCTGTGGGTACGTGCGCGTGATTGCGAGGGCAAGCAGGTGTCGCTGCTCGTCGAGGCGAAGGTCCGCCTCCGCGCGCGCGAGGTCCGCACGTGGGCCGCGCAGGTCGCCGACCCCGAGTTCCAAGCGTCGCTCGAGCGTGCAGGCATCGCGGGCCCCTACATCCCCTACGCTTTCGGGATACGGATCTACGCCGAGGCGCGCGAGACCGCGCGAGCGGTCGGCATGGGCCTGCTGTCGGTGCGCGGCGAGGACCTGGCGCCGGCCGACGTGGCAGTTGCCTGAGGTCACCCGCCAGACCGCTCGAGGTGGGCTGGTCGGCACGACCCAGGCATCTCACGATTGGGCCAACGCCAGGCGTAAGGCTCTTCGGGAAGCGGCGGACCCTACAGTGTGGTCGACAAGCCCGACTTCGCTCTCGACGCCACCACGATCGCGGCCTGGGCCTTGCTCGCGCTGCACGAGGCAGGCGACGGCTGACGGCCGTCACGAGCGTCGTCGTCGGAGAGCCTTAGCGTAGGTCCGCTCCCACTCGGACCAGCGGACGCCGATGTCCTCGCGGGCGACCCTTGCACGAGCGCTCTCGACGACGTGCCTGCGCTCCCGCGGGTCGAGCGTCGTCTCGAGCGCGGCGATCCACTCGCGCGGAGCTTGCCTCGCGAGGTCCGTCCCCGCGAGCTGCCCGCAGCCGAGCCACCGATACTCCTCGTGCGGGCTCGCGACGAACGCGATCCCCTGCGCAGCGGCTTCGAGGCCCTTCAGGCAGGACTTCCCACGTGAGTAGTGGTGGTCCATGAGTGGCACGAGCTGGATGTCGATCCCGGCCCACGGGCGGGTGGTGAGATAGTCGCCAAAGGCGCGCACCGGACGGCGCTCGACACGCTCGGGGTCGATCCCTGCGGCCTCGGCGAAGCTCGGCGGGGTGCGAATCCAGCCCGGCACGCCCAGCGCGCCGTCCCCGACGTGGACAAAGCGGAGATCATGTCGCTCGAGGAAGGATCCGAGCCAGGGCCGGAGCACGGAGCAGTCGTCGGCCCGTTCGAGGAGCGTCCCGCACCAGCCGAGCCTGCGGGGCTCCCGGACCGGCTCGACTGCCCCCCATTCGGCGAGCGCAACGGGGTTGCGGAGGAGGTGGATCGGAGGGCACGACGGCGACGCGCCGAGATAGCGCTCGAGGTAGGCGGAGCTGACGGTGAGAGCGTCGGCTGCGTGGTACATGGCGACGGCCGCAGCACGCATCGACTCGGCAAGGGCGAAGTACATGGAGCCCTCGGGGACCTCGGGCGTATCGGTGACATCGCAGACGACCACCTGGCCGGCGCGCCGGGCCATCGTGACCTGCTCCGCCGGTACATATGCCTGGAGCACGACGAGCTCCGCGTCGTCGACGACCCGGCCGTCGGACGTCTCGCCCACGAGACGGCCGCTTCCCGGATCGCTCCTCAGACGGTGAGCGAGCGTCGCGTCGTGGCCTCCACGCAGCCGGAGAGCGTCGCACGGCAACTCGAGGCGATAGTGGACCGGGGCGCTCACGGGACGGCCGCGGGACGCGTCGCCGGGAGACGGATCGAGCACCACGCCATAGAACAGGATCCGCATGGGCACATCTCTATCGCTTCGGCGATCCCGACGACACATGCCTCGAACGGGATCTCGTACGCGGCAGCGTCCCGAGCGTCAGGCCCGCGTGAGCGTCGCCGGACCGCGCGCCCGTCCCGCCACCTCGCGATCATGACACTTCCATTACAGATTGCTCCTCATGTGAACACAGGTGCCTGTAACGATCGCTTCGTGCCCGGAGTGCCGGGCCCGAGCGAAGGAGCGCAGCGATGAACGCACACCAGGTTCGTAAGGGTCTCGCAGGCGCTGTGATGAGCGGCGCACTCGTGGCTGGTCTGTCTGGCGGGATCGCCGCCGCGGCGTCCCCGGGGCCGAGCGCACCGGGCACACCGGCTGCACCCGCTGTCTCGACGGCGGCGAAGACCGGCTTCCTCCGTGCACAAAAGGCCCTCGAGCTCAAGCTCACCGACCGTGCAGGCGAGCTCGCACGCCTCACCGCAGACGTCAAGGGCGCCACGACGCTCTCCGCTGCTGACTCGACGACGCTCACGGCCCGCCTCGCGACAGAGACGTCGAACATCGCGACGCTCCAAAGCCAGGTCGCAGCTGCGACGACCCGTGCGGAGCTCAAGACGGCGAGCAACTCCATGTACGTCGACAACCGCGTCTACGCGGTGATGGTGCCCCAGGTCCTCGAGGTGATCGAGGCGGACGCGACGGCTGCCCAGGTGACGACCATGCAGGCGAACGAGGCAGCGCTCGCGGCGAGCGTCACCTCCCTCGCCGGACAGCCCGGCTACAAGGACGCCGAAGTCCACTACGAGGCCTTCGTCGCCAACGTCACCCACGCCTCGGTGCTCGCGCAAGGCGTGGACGCGATGGTGATCGCTCAGATGCCGGCGAGCTTCCCCCGTGATACCCACGTCTTCGTGAACGCGAGCCACCGCCTGCTCGACGCGCAGATCGACCTCGCCCGTGCCTCCTACGACGCATCGATCGTCGGGCTCGCCTCGGGCGGCTACACGGGGTCGTGACACACGACGGTTGACAGCCTTTGGACTGGTGCCAGCTGCGCGTCCTGCGCAGCTGGCACCGTGGCGCGTGGGCATCCGGTCACCGGTCCGTAGTGCGTCGAGCACGTGAGCATGCGCTTGTCGCCGTCATCCAGGCACTCGAGCGTGACGCACAGCGAATGGCTTGCCGATGCTGACCACGACCCTCGCCGGCACGAGGTGCTACCCGTCCGAGGTGATCGACCCGAGGTGCAACGCGTCGAGGCCGCGACGTGCCGGATCGGAATCAGCCGGTTCGGACCGGCCCTGACCGGGCGAGGACTGCACCGGATCGGCCGATCGCCTCGACGGCGACCACTGCGCCTGGCGAAGGATCGGGGATCCTGGCCGAGAATCCCGTGTCTCTCACGGAAGCCCGTGCGGCGAGCAACCCGACGCTCCCGCCGCCGAGCACCCGCCACCTGCGGACCGCAGTGGCACCGTTCCAGCTGACGTGGACGATCGTCGTGCTCCCCGCACCGGTGAGCGCGACGGACGGCCTCGTGGTCGGTGCGGCAGACCACGGGTAGCGGTACTCGCGATAGGAGTCGTCCCCCGCCGGCAGTGCGGCGTCGTAGAGGAGCGAGCCGGTCGGGTCGTACTCGGTGTAGACGGGGGTCGTCCCCCAGCCGACGACGGTATTGCCACTCGGGAGCGTCTGGACGTTGCCGAGCGCGCCGGCGAGCAGGCCGCCCGGGGGGAGGTAGGCACGCACGAGCGTTGCCGTGTGGGTCGCAGTGTCGATCCGCTCGACGAGGGCGCGGGACTCGCGCTCCCGGGCGGGTGCCGCACCGTCGTCGAAGATGGTGAGCAGATCCGGCGAGATCTCCCGGACGTCGTGCTGGAACCAGAAGCGCGCGCCCGGTCCCATCGTGAAGCTGCTCGCCGAGCCACCGAGGATCCAGACGACCTTGCCTGCCTGCGACGGGTCGACGAGGTAGGCAGCGCTCGTGTTGCGCGCGGAGACGAGCAGGTCGCCTCCGTGCAGCTGGTCGATCGAGTTGACGTGGAAGTAGTCGTAGGGAGTGTCGGGCGACGAGGGGGCACGGAAGTCCGACTGGGTGACCGGCACGTGGTCGAGGCTGTCCCACTGGTACATGACGAGCCCGGTCCTCACGTCGACCTCCTGGACAATGCCGTCGAGCGCGTCCCCCTCGGCGGATCCTCCCACCGCCGTGAGGTTCCAACGCGTGCCCTCGTACGCGGTGAGCAAGAGGGTGCCCTGCGGCGTGAGCTGGAGCTCGTGGAGGTCCGCGTACAGGCCGTTGCCGGCGTGGACGACCGCGATCGTGTGGTAGCTCGTGCTCTCGACGACGTCCTCGCCCTGGCCGTGGCCGTCGACGACCTCGCCCTGGAACCACGTGAGCACGGGCTCGCCGCCGTAGCGCTGGACGTTCAGGTCGAACGCCTCGCCCGACGCGAGCGGGTGGAACCAGACGAGCTGACCGTCGGGGCGGACGATCATCGGTCCGGCCTCCCCCGTCGTGCCCTTCGGTGCGAGGAAGAAGTCGCCGCCCGCAGGGGCCGCATCGCGTGCGACGGTGATCGCCG
>DAHXNN010000168.1 GCA_027365385.1 Acidimicrobiaceae bacterium
GGCAGTCGGGCACCGATCCACTAGCGTCGGCCGTATGGCCATCGCCAAGGTCCTCGGCACCGAGACCGAGTACGGCATCCAGGTAGCCGGCAATCCGGAGGCGAACCCGACCTTGGCCTCCTCGGTCCTCGTGAACGCCTACGCGGCCGAGGTGGCCCGGCGCGTGGTGTGGGACTTCGAGGACGAGTCGCCGGGGCGCGACGCCCGGGGCTTCACCGTCGAGGGAGCGATGCCGCCGGAGGTCGAGACCCACCTCGCGAACACCGTGCTCACGAACGGCGCCCGGTTCTACGTGGACCACGCGCATCCGGAGTACTCGACACCCGAGTGCGCCACGCCGCTCGAGGCCGTCGCGCACGACCGCGCCGGCGAGCTCGTCCTAGTGCGCGCGATGGCCGCCGCGCGCCGCGCGATGGGTGTCGACGAGGAGATCGTCGTCTACAAGAACAACTCCGACGGCAAGGGCAACTCCTACGGCGCCCACGAGAACTACCTGGTCGACAGGGCCGTGCCGTTTGCCCGCCTCGCCCGGGAGGTGACGGCGCACCTCGTCACGCGCCAGGTCTACACCGGTGCGGGAAAGGTCGGCTGCGAGGCCGATCGCGGGCCGCATGCCGCGTTCGAGATCACCCAGCGGGCGGACTTCTTCGAGGAGGAGATCGGGCTCGAGACGACGCTCAAGCGCCCCATCGTCAACACCCGGGACGAGCCGCACTGCGACCCGGCGAAGTACCGCCGGCTGCACGTGATCACCGGCGACGCGAATCTCGCCGAGGTGGCGACCTTCTTGAAGGTCGGGGTGACGGCGCTCGTCCTGCTGCTCGTCGAGGACGAGGTGCTCGCGGGACGCGAGCTCGTCCTCGCGCGCCCGGTGCAGGCGATGCGGGCCGTCTCGCACGATCTCACGCTCGCAGAGCCGCTCGAGCTCGTCACCGGCGAGACGATCACCGCGATCGGCCTGCAGTGGGAGCTCTATGACGCCGCTCGCAAGCACGCGGAGGAGCGTGGGCTCGCGGAGCTCGGACCCGAGAGCGTCGGCGAGCGGCTCCTCGAGCGATGGGAGGCTGTGCTCTCCGGGCTCGAGACCAATCCCGCGTCTCTCAAGCACCAGCTCGACTGGGTCGCGAAGCGCGAGCTCATCGACGCCTACTGCGCGCGCCACGATTGCGGCCTCGACGACCACCGCGTCGCAGTGCTCGACCTGCAGTACCACGACATGCGCCCCGCGCGGTCGCTGTTCGCCCGCCTCGACATGGAGCAGATCGTCCCGACCGAGGTGGTCGAGGCGGCCACCACGTCCGCTCCGCGGGGGACCCGGGCCTATTTCCGCGGCGAGTGCCTAAAGCGCTTCGCTCCGTCGATCGTCGCTGCGAACTGGGATTCGATCGTGTTCGACGTCGGGGAGGACGCGCTCAGAAGGGTGCCGATGATGGAGCCGCTGCGGGGGAGCGCGTCGCACGTCGATACGCTCTTCGAAGGATGTGGGAGTGCCGCCGAGCTGCTTCGGCGTCTCGGCGCCTAGGAGGCTTGTAGCGATGGCAGGTAGCGATGGCAGAGCGTGAGCTCAAGAAGCGGACGGCCCCTCAGAAGGAGGAGCCGGAGGTCGTCGAGGAGGCACCGGCGTCGACCGAGCGCGGCGAGAAGCTGAAGGCCGAGATCGACGACCTGCTCGACGAGATCGACGAGGTGCTCGAGGAGAACGCAGAGGAGTTCGTCCGCAACTACGTCCAGAAAGGTGGCGAGTAGCTCGCTCGGCCACCCAGCAGTCGGGGAGGCGGTGGCGTCTCGGTGCTGGCGCGATAGCTCGGCCGGGGTGCTCGGCTTATCCACGAGGAGCGGGCTCGCCGTTGATCGTCATCGACGCCTCCGTGCTCGCCAACGTCGTCGGCGACGACGGCGACGACGGCGACGACGGCTACAGGGCGCGCCGTGCGCTTCGGGACACCAGCGGCATCGCGGCGCCGGACCTCGTCGACGTCGAGACGGTGGCGGTGCTCCGCAAGCGGTGGCTGGCGACCACGATGACCGACGAGCGGTTCGCCGCGGCGGAGCGGATCTCCGCCAGATCGACGTGGAGCGTGTCCCGACCCTTCGCTTCATGGGTCGCGCCTACGAGTTGCGGGCGGACGTGACCGCCTACGACGCGACCTACGTGGCGCTCGCCGAGCTCCTCGGCTGTGCGCTGTGGACCGCTGACGAGCGCCTTGCCATGGCTCCCGGTCCACGATGCGCGTTCAAGGTGTTGCGCTGACTCGCCGTCGGTCGTCAGGGCGACCCGAGGTGGAGAGGACCCGAGGTGGGGAGGACGACTCCAGCGGGAGACCCGCTGGACGGGCGACGGGGACGTGCCGGACCACTAGGGTGCGTGACCGATGAGCCTCTACGTGTTCCCTCCCGGCGACGATCCCGGGCCGAGCTTCTCCGGCCTGCTCCGCCTCGTCCAGCCGGCCGCCGCCCCGCTCGAGAGACCAGGCTCGGAGGGGCTCGAGATCCGTCACGCCACGACGATCGTGGCGCTGCGCTTCGGCGCCGGCGTCGTCATGGCCGGTGACAGGCGTGCGACCGAAGGTGTGAGCATCGCGCACCGCAGCATCGAGAAGGTGTTCGCTGCCGACCGCTACTCCGCCGTCGCGATCGCGGGTGCCGCGGGTCCTGCGATCGAGATGGTGCGCCTCTTCCAGACCCAGCTCGAGCACTACGAGAAGGTCGAGGGCACGGCGCTCAGCCTCGAAGGCAAGGCGAACCAGCTGTCCCAGATGGTCCGTAGCCACCTGCCGATGGCGATGCAGGGCCTCGCCGTCGTGCCGCTCTTCGCGGGCTGGGACCTCGCGCGGGGCTGCGGGCGCATCTTCACCTACGACGTCACGGGCGGCCGTTACGAGGAGACGGACTTCCACGCCACGGGCTCGGGCGGCAGGGACGCGAAGACGACCGTCAAGCTCGGCTTCCACGACGACATGAGCCGGGACGAGGCCGTCGAGCTCGCCGTCGAGGCGCTCTTCCAGGCCGCTGACGAGGACGCCGCCACAGGCGGCCCGGACCCCGTGCGCGGGATCTACCCGATCGTCGCGACCGTGGACGTGACGGGCTTCTCACGCCTGGGCGACGCCGAGGTCGCCGAGCGCTTCGCGGCGGTCGCCGAGCGCCGTGGGAGCTCGATGCGCCGCGGCACCAGCCAGGTCAGCGCCGACTGGCCGGGGAGCGACGGGGGGAGCGACCAGCCATGACGATGCCCTACTACGTCGCTCCCGAGCAGGTCATGAAGGACCGGGCAGAGTACGCCCAGAAAGGCATCGCCCGCGGCCGCTCGCTCGTCGCCGTCACCTACGACGGTGGCATCCTCGTCGTCGCGGAGAATCCCTCGCGCACCTTGCACAAGATAAGCGAGATCTACGACCGGGTGGCGTTCGCCGGAGTCGGCAAGTACAACGAGTTCGACCAGCTGCGCGTCGCAGGCATCCGGCACGCGGACACGAAAGGCTACGCCTACTCGCGCGAGGACGTCGACGCCCGCTCGCTCGCGAACGTGTACGCGCAGTATCTCGGCCAGGTCTTCACCCACGAGATGAAGCCGCTCGAGGTCGAGATCCTCGTCGCCGAGCTCGGCAGGACGGAGCGGGACAACCGGCTCTACCACATCTCCTACGACGGGACGGTCGTCGACGAGCAGGAGACGAGCGTGCTCGGCGGCGAGGCGGAGACGATCGCCGGCCGCCTCGGCCAGTCCTACGTCGACGGATGGGCGCTCGCGGAGGCGCTGCGTGGCTGCGTGGCGTGCCTCGCCGGCCCGGAGCGGGTCCTCGGCGCGAACGACCTCGAGGTGGCGGCGCTCAGCTCGGGCAACGGGCGGCGCACCTTCCGCCGGCTCGAGGGCGAAGAGCTCACGGCTCTCCTCGGCGCCTGAGCGACCACCAGCGCGACGCGTCGCTGCGGCGGGCCGCCCGCCGGGGCCACGGCGCGACGAACGCGGCGTCGACCGCGTCGGCGAGCAGGATCTCACGTGCGATCTCGAGCTGGTCCGCTCGCACGAGCACCTCGATCTCGGCCGCGAGCGGGTAGAGGCCGTCCGCGAAAGGATGCATCTCGGCGAGGACGCCCTCGGAGCCGAGCCGGGCGGTGAGCACGCGGCCGTGGAACGTGCCTGCCACGGTCGTGAGGAGGACGAGGGGTGCGTCCTGCGCCATCGGGCCCGAGGCTAGCTTGAGACGTCGTGGACCGCCGTATCTTCGGGCTCGAGAACGAATACGGCGTGACCTGCACGCTTCGCGGCCAACGGCGCCTCAGCCCGGACGAGGTGGCCCGCTACCTGTTCCGCAGGGTCGTGAGCTGGGGACGCTCCTCGAACGTGTTCCTCGAGAACGGCGCCCGTCTCTACCTCGACGTGGGGAGCCACCCGGAGTACGCGACGCCAGAGTGCGACTCGATCGAGGACCTCGTCGCGCACGACAAGGCGGGCGAGCGCATCCTCGACAGCCTCGTCGGCTCCGCGGAGGCGCGCCTTCGCGACGAGGGCATCCGCGGCGTCGTCTACCTTTTCAAGAACAACACGGACTCGGCGGGCAACTCCTACGGCTGCCATGAGAACTACCTGACGAGCCGGCGGGACGACTTCGCGCACTACGCCCAGGTGCTCATCCCCTTCCTCGTCACGCGCCAGATCTATGCCGGCGCGGGCAAGGTGCTCCAGACCGCGCGGGGCGCGACCTTCTGCCTCAGCCAGCGCGCCGAGCACATCTGGGAGGGCGTGTCCTCCGCTACGACGCGCTCGAGGCCGATCATCAACACCCGGGACGAGCCACACGCCGACGCCGAGCGCTACCGTCGCCTGCACGTCATCGTCGGCGACTCGAACATGAGCGAGTACGCGACGTTCCTGAAGATCGGGACGATGAGCATCCTGCTCCACATGCTCGAGGAGCCCGGCGTCGTCATGCGGGACATGACCCTCGAGGACCCGATCCGGGCGATCCGCGAGATCAGCCACGACCTCACCTGCTCCGAGCGAAAGGTGCGGCTCGCGAACGGCCGGGAGGCGAGCGCCTTCGACATCCAGCAGGAGTACCTCGCGAGGGCAACCCGCTACGCGGACACCCGCGGGCTGTCGCCGATGGAGGAGAAGGCCCTCGGCATGTGGCAGCACTGCATGGAC
>DAHXNN010000079.1 GCA_027365385.1 Acidimicrobiaceae bacterium
CCGTCGAGACGATCAACCGCATAATCGACTTCTTCCCGCCGAGCCAGCAGCGGCAGGCGCGCATCTCTCTAGCTGCGGCGCTGCGGGGGACCATCTGCCAACGCCTTATCCCGACGGCGGACGGGCGGGCCCGCGTCCCCGCGCTCGAGATCATGATCGTCAACGGCCGCATCCAGCAGTGCATCGTCGAGCCCGTCCATACGAGCAATATCGCCGACATCGTCGCCGAAGGCGACTACTACGGGATGCAGACGTTCGCGCAGTCACTCGTGCAACTGTTGAGCGAAGGCCTCATCGACCTAGAGGGTGCGCTCGAGGCCGCGCCGAACTCCCACGATCTGCGGATCATGCTCCAGCGTCAGGGCGTGGCCCAAGCCGTGCTCGGATGAGCGACCTTCGGGCTAGCCGAGCCAGATCCTCGCCATCGTCGGTCCGTAGCAGACGGCTGTGAGCGTGCCGGCGGCCAGGAACGGGCCGAAGGGGATGCGCGACTTGCGTCCTGCGCGACCTGTCGTGAGCAGCACGACGCCAGCTACGCCTGCGACGGCGAAGCTGAGAAGCATGCCCACCGCCGCCACACGGTAGCCGAGCCAGCCGAGGAACACTCCACACATCGCCGCGAGGCGCACGTCTCCGAGGCCTATTCCGCGGCGCGAGGCGACGTAGAGCACAGCGAACGCAACCATGCAGATCGCGCCTGACGCCGCGGCGGCACCGAGAGCGGCTATCCGGTGTGTCGCGACGGACGCGAGCACGAGCAACGGTACTCCAACTGCGAGCGTGGTGACGATGACAGGTGTCGGTAACCTGAGGTGCTCGAGGTCTATGAAGGTCAGCGCGACGAGCGATCCGGCGAGGACGCAGTATGCGGGGACTGCCCATGGCGTCTCGAGGCGCGCCGCCACGGCGCTGAAGCACAGCGCCGTGGCGATCTCCGTGAGCGGGTAGCGGATCGAGATCGGCTCACGGCACGATCGGCACCGTCCCCTCATGGCGAGATACGACAGCACGGGGACGTTGTCGATCGGACGGATGGTCGCGAGGCATCCCGGGCAGCGTGACCTCGGCGCGACGATCGAGAGACCAGCGGGCACCCTGTGGACCACCACCGTGAGGAACGACCCGACGACAAGTCCTGCGATGCCAGCGACGACGACCAGCACCGTGTTCACAGTGCACAGGTCTGACGGGGATCTTGCATAATCCCATTCAACCTCGACGTGGTGCCGGCCGTCAGACGTCGAGGAGGCGCACCGTGTCCCCTGCGGTCAAGTAGATGCCGAGCTGTCGTGCGGGACGCGTCTTCTTGGCGCGCGCTGCGGGTCCTATCGCGTCGACGGAGCAGGACACGCCAAGGAGCGTCAGCTAGATGGTCGTCGTCGAGGAGCACGCGGGCCCGCTTCTTCCGCAGCCGTCCGACGACGAGTTCGAACGAGCGCGAGTCGCTGCGTTCCAGGCGGGGTTCGACGTCGTCGACCTGAACGTCTTTGACGTCGACCCGACCGCCGTAGGGTCCTTTCCCGAGCACCGTGCCCGTCGTGACCTGGCAGTACCGATCGGTTGGCGGTACGGCCTTCCTGTCGTGGCGGTCGCGGACCCTGCCGACTCGTTCATTCTCGACGACGTCTACCTCACTGCCGGACGTGACGTCCACATCGTCGTCGCGACGACACGTCAGATCGAGCGGTGCATCGACGTCGTCTATGCGAAGCTCGCCGGAAGCAGTCGTCAGAAGCCTCAGCCGAAGGCGAAAGCGAAGCTGAGGTCGACTGCCACCTCGGATTCGTACGTGCTGCCCCCGCCCCCGCCAGCTCCTCTTCCTCCGCCGGCCGCACCAGCCACCGACGCGCACCCCCCGTCGCCGCGGCCCCTCGTCGGTCCGTCGGAGCTGCTTCCGTCGGATACTACGTCCGGCCGCGGTTGGTTCTCCGATATCCCAGATCTCCTGGCCGACGAACCGCCTGCGCCCGAGATCGCTGCCGGGACGCCCGCCGACTCGCTTGCCGTCACGGGACCGGAGGACTGGCTCGACACGGCGAGCGAGCCATGGTCGGCGGAGGCGGGTGTACGCCCGGTCGGGATCGCCGACGCGGACATGGTTGTCGACGCCCCGTTGCTCGAGAGAGTCCTCGTCGAGAGCGGCAAGGTCACGGAAGCCGCGATGGACGAGGCCCTCCGTGTCCAGCTTGCGAGCGGTAGACCGCTCAGGGATGTCATCGCCGACTTGGGACTTGTCGACGAGACAGAGCTCTTGCGCGCTATCGCTGTCGTCGAAGGGATCGAGTTCGTCGACCTCGACAACTGGCCCATCGATCCGATCGCAGCCTCTCTGCTGCCGGAGGCGCTCGCGCGCCGTTACCACATCATCGGGATCGGCTTCCGCGACGGGCGCCCTCTCGTCGCTACGTCGAAGCCGACCGACGTCTTCGCCCTGGACGACGTCCGGACCTTCCTCGGCCGAGAAGTCCTCACCGTCGTCTGCTCTCCGAAACAGATCGAGGAGTACCTGCTCCGGACCTATCGCAGGGCGGACGAGGCCGACGTCGCCGCTCGCCACGCCGCGCAGAGCACTCGGGAGCAGGACAGCTCGCAGGTGGCTGGGCTCAACGACCTCCACGCGGTCGTCGAGGATGCCCCCATCGTGAAGTTCGTGAACTTGATCTTGCGTCAGGCCCTCGACGAACGGGCCTCGGATGTCCATCTGGAGCCGACGGCGTCCGACGTGCAGGTGCGCTTCCGGATCGACGGCGTCCTCCATCACGTGACGAGCGCGCCGAAAGCGATCCAAGGTGGTGTCACGTCACGCCTGAAGATCATGGCGAACCTCGACATCGCCGAGCACCGCATTCCACAGGATGGTCGGATCTCTCTCACGGCGAACTCGCGGGAGATCGACTTGCGCGTCGCCACCCTTCCAACCGTGCATGGCGAGAACGTCGTCCTCCGGGTGCTCGACAAGTCGACAGCCCCTCTCGACCTCTCCCGGCTCGGCTTCCTCCCGGGAGTTCTCGAGCGATTCGACGAGTCGTACCGCAAGGCCTCGGGGACGATACTCGTCACCGGGCCGACCGGATCGGGAAAGTCCACGACGCTCTACGCGACGCTCAACCAGCTCAACTCGCCGGAGCGCAATCTCATCACGGTCGAGGATCCTGTCGAATACCAGCTCCGAGGCATCAACCAGGTCCAGGTCAACCCGCGAGCGGGCCTCACCTTCGCGAACGCTCTCCGCTCGATCCTGCGTTCGGACCCTGACGTCATCTTGATCGGGGAGATCCGCGACCGGGAGACCGCGACGATCGCGGTGGAGGCGTCGCTGACAGGTCACCTCGTGCTCTCGAGCTTGCACACCAACGACGCGGCGAGCGCGCCGATGCGGCTTATCGAGATGGGCGTCGAGCCCTTCCTCGTCTGCTCGGCGCTCGACTGCGTGCTCGCCCAGCGCCTAGTCCGGCTGCTCTGCGACAACTGCGCGGAGCCCTACGAGCCGACCTCCGAGGAGCTGAAGGCTGCACGCTGGATCGACGACTATGCCTCGGACGCGGGGGAGCTGGCGTTCCGCAAGCCCGTGGGCTGCCAGGCCTGTAGTCGCACGGGATACCGCGGCCGGCTCGCGATCCAGGAGGTCATGACGGTGACCGAGGACGTGGAACGCGCGATCCTCGCCCGCGTCTCGACCGAGGAGATCAAACGGCTCGCCGTGTTCGAGGGCATGCGGACTCTCGAGCGCGATGGGCTGGCCAAGTCGGCAAGGGGGCTCACGAGCCTCGAGGAGATCCTGAGGGTGATCGTATGAGCATGGACACGCAGCTGCTCTCGAAATGGACCCAGAGTGTCGTGGACGCACTCGTCTCGAGCGGTCGACTTGCGGAGGACGACGGTCGGCGCGCGCTCGCCCGCGTCGCCACCGAAGGAGCACCCATCCTGGCTGTGCTGGCCGGCGAAGGTCTTGTCACCGTTCCGGACGGCCTCGCATGCCTCTCCGCGATCTCTGGCGTCCGTGCAGTCGACGTCTCGGCAGACCCTCCCGCCCCCGATGCGCTCTCGGCCGTGCCGCTCGAGGTGGGAAGGCGCTTTCGCTCGGTTGGCTACAGGGTCGAGGACAGTCGGATCGTGATCGCGTGTGCCGAGCCGCTCGGTGTCGCCGAGCTGCGCGGTCTCGCCGGGTCGCTCGAGCGCGGTCTCGCGGGCTGCGTGCTCGCGGATCCGTCCGTCGTATACGAGCTTCTCGAGGGAGGCGACGCGTACACGGCCTTGATAGCGAGCCGATCGGAGCCGGCTCGGGACCCAGACCGGGCATCGGACTCGGCGCCAGTGCTGGAGCCAGTGCTCACATCGGGCGGACTGCCCATAGGGCTGGCGCCCGGTGTGCCGGGGTCACCCGACGAGCCGGGTGCTGGGACCGAGGTCCTGCGGACCTCGGTTTTCCGACCTGAGCATTCGGGAGAGGACGATTCGTGGGATCGCGCTGTCCGGGACGCTGTTCCTCCGGGTGCCGGAGCACCGATCGGCTTGTACGGCGAGCCAAGTCCGACATGGGCGGGAGGGGTGCCAGCAGCGGGATCGGTACCTCGGCTCGACCTCGACAGCCTGCTCACGTACGCCGTCGAGCACGGAGCGTCGGACCTACACCTCGCGGAGGGCTTCCCTCCCGCGCTCAGGGTCGACGGCTCGATCCGGCCCATCGAAGGGCTCAGCGTCCTCGACAACAATCAGCTCCGCCGACTTGTCTTCAACATCCTTCCCCAGAGCCAACGCGAGCGATTCGAGGCGACGAAGGAGCTCGATACGTCGCACTCCGTCCACGGCGTCGGTCGATTTCGCGTCAACGTGCTTCAGCAGCGGGGCGCGATCGGGTCCGTGCTCCGGATGATCCCCGCCACCGTGCCTCCGTTCGACAGTCTCGGCATCCCGAAGGTCGTCGGCTCGTTCGCAGATCTGCGACGCGGTCTCGTGCTCGTGACCGGGCCGACGGGTTCGGGGAAGTCGACGACCCTCGCCTCGGTCGTCGACATCGTGAACCGTACCAAGCCTCTGCATATAGTGACCGTCGAGGATCCGATCGAGTTCCTTCATACCCACAACCGCTCGATCGTCAACCAGCGCGAGGTTGGCCAGGACACCGACTCCTTCGCCGACGCGCTCCGGCACGTGCTAAGGCAAGACCCCGACGTGATCCTCGTGGGCGAGCTCCGAGACCTCGATACCATCTCCACCGCTTTGACCGCGGCGGAGACCGGTCACCTCGTCTTCGCCACGCTGCACACCCAGGACGCACCGCAGACCATCGATCGCATGATCGACGTATTCCCACCCAACCAGCAAGACCAGGTGCGGATCCAGCTTGCCGGAGCGCTAGAGGCCGTCGTCACACAGCAGCTCGTGCTCTCGGCCTCGGGTGTCGGCCGTGTCCCGGTTGCCGAAGTGCTCGTCTGCACGTCGGGAATACGCAACCTCATTCGCTCGGCGAAGACCCACCAAGTTTACTCCCTCATGCAGACAGGTGGCTCCGAGGGGATGCAGACAATGGACCAGGCGCTCGCACAGGCAGTGCATGAGAACAAGATCACCGAGGCGATGGCTGTCGACCGCTCGCGGGACCCCAAGCAGCTGCAGGACTACCTGAGAGCCTGAGAGCCTGAGAGCCTGAGAGGCGGCCGGCACACCCATGACCACAACATATGACTACAAGGTCCGAGATCAGGAAGGCAAGCTGATCAAGGGGAGGCTCGACGCGGACAGCGTTCCGCTGGTCGTGACGCGCCTCCGCGAGATGGGCTACCTTCCCATAGAGATCAAGCAAGGGTCGTCCCTTGACCTGCACGGGGACATCTCGATCCCCGGCCTCACGGACCGCGTGAAGCTGAAGGACGTCTCGACGATGTCCCGCCAGCTCTCCACGATGATCTCGGCAGGGCTGCCGCTCGTGCGCTCGCTCAGCGTCCTCTCCGGTCAGGTGGCCTCGAAGCCACTACGCGAGACGGTCCTCGAGGTCAGATCCGACGTCGAGCGCGGTCTCACGTTGTCGTCGGCGCTCGAGAAGCACCCGAAAGTCTTCTCGCCCATCTACATCGCGATGGTGCGTGCGGGGGAGGCGAGCGGTCAGCTCGACATCGTCCTCGAGAAGGTCGCTGGCAGGATCGAGAAGCAGGTGGAGCTCCGATCGAAGGTGCGCTCGGCCTTCACCTACCCCGTCGTCGTCGTCTGCGTCGTCGTCGTCATCGTCACGGCGATGATGATCTTCGTCGTCCCGACGTTCAAGCATCTCTACAGCTCGCTGCACGGGACCTTGCCCTTCCCGACACAGATCGTCATCAAGATATCAAGTGTGCTCGCGAGCTTCTGGCTCGTCGTCGTGCTCGCGGTGCTCGTGCTGTCGGTCGTCGCGGTCAGGCGGTGGAAGAGGACGGACAAGGGAGAGGAGCTCTGGGATGGCCTGAAGCTCAAGGTCCCCGTCTTCGGCAAGCTCTCGTTGAACATCGCGATATCGCGCTTCGCCTCGACACTGTCGGTGCTATTGCAGTCGGGCATCGGGATCATCGAGGCGCTGGAGATCACGGCTGCCAACGTGGGGAACCGCATCGTCGCTCAGGCGGCTCGGGACGCCCAGCTCGGAGTGAGGGAAGGTCGTTCGCTCGGAGCGACGCTCGCCGCGTATCCGGTCATCCCGACGATGGTGACCCAGATGGTCGAGACGGGTGAGGAGTCGGGAACCGTCGGGGACATGCTCGGGCGTGTGGCGAGGTTCTTCGACAACGAGATCGACGCCACGGTCGGAAGCCTCACGTCGCTGCTGGAGCCGGCGCTCATCGTCTTCATGGGCGTCTGTGTCGGGGCGATCGTGGTGAGCTTGTACCTGCCGATGTTCGACTACGTCAAGCTTCTTACGCCGGGTGGCTCGTGAGCAGGCGAAGCCAGCAGCACGGCCGGACGGAAAGGGAGCCGAGGATGTCGAGCAGAGCGACGGTCCGCAGGATAGGCATCGAGGTCAGCTCCGGCTCGGTGCGTGTGGCCGAGGTGGCACACGGGCGCGGCGGGAAGTATCGCCTCGTCCGCTATGCGGAGGTGCATCTTCCCCACGGAGCGGTCATCGACGGAACGGTCGTAGACCGTGCCGCCGTGAGCAGCGCGGTGGCGAACTGCATGTCGAAGGGCGGCTTCAAGGCGAGCCACACGACGGGCGTTCTCCATGCGCGTCTCAGCGTGGCAGGACTCCGAGCAATCATCCGCGAGATCGACATGCCGTCGGTTCCCGAGAGCGAGCTGGACGCCGCCGTTCATCTCCAAGCTGCCGATCTCCTGCCGTTCCCGATGGACCGGACGCTTCTCTCGGCGCGCGCCACCGGCCCGTCGCGGCGCAGTGCTGCCGCTCCGGCCGACGGCGGGGCACCACAGCAGCGCGTATTGGTCGCTTCGGCCCACCGCGACCTCGTGGAGCCGGTGGTGGACGTCGTCACCGCCGCCGGGATCGTCGTCGACGGTGTCGACCTTGCGGCCACGGCGTTGCTCCGATCGCTCGTCGACCCGTCGGGGACCGAGGACGGCCCAGAAGCCATCGTCAACGTAGGAGCCGAGCTCACCACCGTGATCGTCCACGAGCACGGTGATCCGCTGTTCGTCCGCACGATCGCGGGTGGCGGGAACACGATGACACGGGCAATAGCGTCCGCCCTGGACCTGCCCGTGGTCGACGCGGAGTCGGTGAAGCGACGTCTCGGTGCCTCGGCGGGTATCGCGGCTCGCGTGCCACCAGAGGCGATCGCCGCCGCCCGGGACGGCTCGGCGTCGCTTCTCGCCGACATCCGGAGCTCGATCGACTACTTCGCGTCGCTCGACGGAGGTACCGAGGCGCGCCGGATCGTCTTGACCGGTGGTGGCGCGCAGCTCAGCGGATTCCTCGAGCGGCTGCAGCACCAGACTCGCGCGACTGTCGTCGCCGGTAACTGCCTGGCGCGCGTCGACGCGAGCGGGATCGACTCCGAGAGACCGTGGCTTGCCTCGACTGGCTCGGTGGTACTCGGTCTCGCGCTCGAAGAGCCGGCCGGGCGCAAGGTGCTCGACCTCATCCCGCCCGAGACGCTGCGGCTGCGTCACCAACGGCGGATCGAGCGCTCGGTGGGCCTCGCCGCGAGCGTGGCCGTGCTAGCGCTCGTCGCCGGTGCAGGGCTCCGGTACCTGCAGGTATACAATGCAGAGCACGACGTGGGCTCGCTGAAGGGGTCGATAGCGCTCCTGCAGAGCGAGATCCCGCGCTACGACGCGGTCGCGAAGGCCGACGCGGCGATCTCCTCGGATCAGGGTCTCGGCCAGCCGCTCGTCAGCCAGGAGGTGAACTGGCCCGCGGTCCTCCAGGACCTCGCGCGCTACACGCCGTATGGAGTCGGCGCATCCGGATTCTCGGGCACGGTCGCGGTGCCGGCCGCGGCAACCACGACAGGTACTGCTCTGGCCAGCGCAGCGCCGTCGCCGGCACTTCCGTCGCCCACCGCCACTATCGGCAACGTGAGCCTCTCGTTCAGCGGACAGGGCTACCCGTCCTTCCAGCAGTGGTTCGACGCGATGCTCGGCTCCAAGCGGTTCGAGATCGAGCAGTACTCCGGGGTCACGAGCGGAGGCGCCAGTTCGGGTATCAGCTTCAGCGCCCAGCTAGGGGTCACAGGTCTGATCCACACGGCACGGTTGGGAGAGTTCGAGGTGGGGGCGAGATGAGCACGACAAGCCTGGGCATGCTCGCACGCCCCCGCATATCGGGTGCAGCACTCGTCGTCGTCGGACTGGCGCTCGCGTGGTGGTTCGCGTGGATGTCACCGGAAGGGGCGAAGCTTGCAAGTGTCCGCCAGCAGCAGGTGACACAGAAGGTGACCGCGGCACGCCTTTCCGCAGAGCTCGCGGCCCTTCGCGCCGATGCTACACATGTCCGCAAGGCGAGCCCGTTCCTCGAGCGCTTCGCGAAGGCGATTCCGGACGTGCCCGACTCGCCGGCCATCGTCGAGCAGGTCTACCAGCTCGCGCAGCAGGACGGCGTGACGCTCGAGAGCATCACTGACGACACCCTCAGCGCGACGAAGCTCGGTTACTCGACGATTCCCGTCGCCATGTCGGTCTCCGGCGGGCGCGACGCCCTCCTCGGGTTCGTGGCGGGTCTCTACCGGCTACCGAGGCTCGTGACGATCCAATCGCTCAGCTTGTCGGGAAGCGGAAGTGTGCTCGCCTCGGGCAATGCGAAGTACACAGCGTCCATCTCGGCGACGGCCTACACGACCTACGCCCCCAGTGGGACCAGCACGACCGCGATCGCCGCCTCGGCCGGCACGACAGGTTGAGCACGGGCGTGCCGACCACCGCGCACGGCAAGCGCACGACCTCCCACCGGCGGGCTCGCCGCCCGTCGAGGGGCGACGCCGGCTTCAGCCTCGTGGAGGCCGTGATCACCGTCGCGCTCGCTGCGGTCCCGCTCACGCGCATCGTGATCACGATGCAAGACGCCGCCAGCACGTTGCACCTCCGGGCGGAGGCGATCGACCTCGCGACCCAGCAGCTCAAGACCATCCAATTCTAGATGGCGCACGGCACCCAGGAGTCCCTCGGGATCACCACGAAGACGATGGACTCGGGCACTGAGCCCCCTTATCGCTCGCCACCGACGTCGAGGTCCTCCCGGCCGGAGGGCTCTCGAGCACGTTGTGCACTGCACCACCCGGAGCGACCTCGAGCCAGATCTACACCGTGAGCGTGTCGGCCCACTGGGGTTCCCCGGGCGGCGCGAGCGGGAACGCGATCGTCGAGAAGACTTTGATAGCGCCATCCCAGGCTTCGATAGCGAACAGCCAGACCGGCGAGCTCGCCATCCCGGTGTACAGCTACGGCACAGGGACGGCGAACGCGCTTGAGACGTCGATGCCGATCAACATCGCGGTGACCGGTGCTTGCACCGGGACGGCGTGCTCCACCGACCATGCTCCGGCGGCCCCGGCCGTCAATGCGGAGTCCGAGAACACGGGCTCGACGGGCTGCGCCGTGTTCTCCGACCTCTACACCGGCACCGGATGGGCCTACTAAGCCGAGCCTTGATGTAGTTACTCCTCACGTGAGCTGTGCTAGTATCGCG
>DAHXNN010000203.1 GCA_027365385.1 Acidimicrobiaceae bacterium
TTCAACCTGCGCTTCCAGCTTGCGACGGGACGTCTCGACAACGTGAGTCGCATCGGGGTCGTCCGCAAGGAGATCGCCAGGATCATCACGATCGAGACGGAGCGTGCGTCGGGCGTGCCCGTGGCGACCGGCACCGCAGAGTCGGAGGAGAAGTGATGGCGGACCCAGCAGGAGCGGAGGCGGCGGTTGTCCGGGAGGACCACCGTAAGCAGCGCGAGGGCACGGTGGTGTCGAGCTCGATGGACAAGACGGTCGTAGTAGCCGTCGTCGAGCGTGTGCGACATGCCCGATACGCGAAGACGGTGCAGCGCACGAAGCGTCTCTACGCGCACGACGAGCAGAACGTCGCACAGGTCGGTGACCGTGTCCGGCTGTCGGAGACTCGGCCACTTTCCAAGTTGAAGCGGTGGCGGGTCGTCGAGGTCGTGGAGCGTGCGAGGTGATCCAGCAGGAGTCACGGCTTCGGGTTGCCGACAACTCGGGTGCGAAGGAGGTCCTCTGCATCAAGGTGCTTGGGGGATCGCGTCGGCGATATGCACGCATCGGTGACGTGTTCATCGCGACCGTCAAGGACGCCGTGCCGGGTGCTGCGGTGAAGAAGGGCGACGTGGTGCGTTGTGTCGTCGTGAGGGCGAAGAAGGAGAACCGGCGACCCGATGGCAGCTACATCCGCTTCGACGAGAACGCGGCGGTGCTGATCAACGACCAGCTGCAACCACGCGGTACCCGTATCTTCGGCCCTGTCGGCCGGGAGCTCCGGGACAAGCGCTTCATGCGCATCGTGAGCCTGGCACCGGAGGTGATCTAGGTGAAGATCCACAAGGGTGACCGCGTGCAGGTGCTTGCGGGCAAGGACCGGGGCAAGACGGGAGAGGTGATCCGTGCACTCCCCGAGCAGAGGAAGGTCATCGTCGCCGGGGTGAACATCGCAAAGCGCCACACACGACCGACGAGGGCGACGACGCAGGGCGGGATCATCGACAAGGACATGCCGATGCACGTCGCATCGGTCGCCCTCATCTGCTCGGCGTGCGGTCCGACCCGAGCCGGCTACCGGTTCGACGCGGACGGGCAGAAGGTCCGGATGTGCCGCAAGTGCGGCGGTGACCTGTGAGCGCGGCCGTCGCCGTCGCGGCGGGTGGTCCGCGCCTGAAGCAGCGATACGACGCGGAGATCCGGGCGCAGCTCGGCGAGAGCCTCGGATTGCCGAACGTGATGCAGGTGCCGCGATTCGAGAAGATCGTCATCAACATAGGTGTCGGCCGAGCGACGCAGCAGCAGTCGCTCCTCGACGGGGCGGTCCGGGACCTGCAGACCATCACCGGTCAGCGCCCCGTCGTCACGAAGGCACGCAAGTCGATCGCCGCGTTCAAGCTGCGAGAGGGCAACTCGATCGGCTGCATGGTGACGCTTCGCGGCGACCGGATGTGGGAGTTCCTCGACCGGCTGATCAGCCTCGCGATCCCGCGCATCCGCGACTTCCGAGGCCTGCCTTCGAAGTCGTTCGACGGTCACGGAAACTACACGTTCGGCGTCGTCGAGCAGCTGATCTTTCCCGAGATCGAGTACGACCGGGTCGACTCGACCCGGGGGATGGACGTCACGATCGTGACCACGGCACGTACCGACGCCGAGGGGCGGGCTCTGCTCGACGCCTTCGGCTTCCCGTTCAGACGCGAAGGGCAGTAGGCGAGCGATGGCGAAGAAGGCACTCATCGAGAAGCAGCAGCGCAAGCCGAAGTTCAAGGTGCGCGGCTACACCCGTTGCCGCCGGTGCGGTCGACCGAAGGCGGTCTATCGACACTTCGGGCTCTGCCGGATCTGCTTGCGCGAGCTCGTGCACGCCGGCGAAGTGCCTGGCGTGACGAAGGCCAGCTGGTGAGAGGGGGCGATCGACGATGACGATGACCGATCCGATCGCGGACATGCTGACGCGCGTGCGCAACGCGAACGTGGCAATGCACGACAGCGTGCGGATGCCGAGCTCCAAGGTGAAGATCGCACTCGCCACGATCCTCGAGCGTGAGGGCTACATAAGCAGCTTCGCCACGACGGAGGACCCTGTGCGCCCGGGCGCGGTGCTGGAGATCCAGATGAAGTACACGACCGAGCGGGCGCGAGCGATCGCGGGCCTGAAGAGGGTGTCGACGCCGGGTTTGCGCGTGTACGCCCGAGCCGACAGGTTGCCGCGGGTGCTCGGCGGCTTGGGCGTCGCGGTGCTCTCGACGAGCAAGGGCCTGATGACGGATCGTGAGGCCCGGCAGCACCGTATGGGAGGAGAGGTGCTCTGCTATGTCTGGTAAGCGGAGCCGGTGCCCTCGAGCTCTCGCAGCGTGTGCTGCGAGGTCGGTACCGCGGTATTCGTCGGCCGGGTTACCGGTGACGGAGGTGGTGGGCTGATGTCTCGCATTGGACGCGTTCCGATCCCGGTTCCTGTCGGGGTCCAGGTGGAGGTCGCGGACGCGACGGTGGTCGTGAGCGGGCCGAAGGGACGGCTCGAGAGGACCATTCCGTCGCGCATCTCGGTCCGTCGGGACGACGCTTCGAGCGTGCTCCTCGTCGAGAGGCCGGACGACCAGAGGATGTCACGAGCGTTGCATGGCCTGACGCGAACGCTGGTGGCGAATATGGTGGCAGGCGTCACCGACGGCTTCTCGAAGGACCTGGAGATCGTCGGCGTCGGGTACCGTGCAGTGGCGAAGGCTCCCGACCAGCTGGAGCTGGCACTGGGGTTCAGCCATCCGGTCGTCATCAACGCACCGGCCGGGATCACCTTCGAGGTCCCGGCACCGACGCGGGTGACGGTCCGCGGCATCGACAAGGAAAAAGTCGGCCAGGTGGCTGCTGACATCCGCAAGATCCGCAAGCCGGAGCCGTACAAGGGTAAAGGCGTGCGCTATGCCGGCGAGGTCGTCCTCCGCAAGGCCGGGAAGGCTGGGAAGTAGGCGATGGCTAAGACGGCACCCCTCCACAGGCTGCGCGCGCGGCGCCATGACCGCATCCGCAGGAAGGTCTCCGGTACGCCGGAGCGGCCGCGTCTCGCGGTGTTCAGGTCGAACCGTCATATTGTCGCCCAGGTGATCGACGATGTCGCGGGCCACACGCTTGCGTCCGCGTCGACTGTGGAGCCGTCGCTGCGCAGCGACGCGACGGGCAACATCGCAGCCGCAGCAGCGGTCGGGCGGCTCGTGGCCACTCGCGCGAAGGAGAAGGGCGTGGACAAGGTGGTGTTCGACCGAGGCGGGTCTAGGTACCACGGGCGTATCGCAGCGCTCGCGGACGCGGCTCGCGAAGCCGGACTGGAGTTCTGACGATGGCCGAGATGCAGTACGAAGAGCGAACGATCAAGGTCAACCGGGTGGCAAAGGTCGTCAAGGGCGGTCGACGGTTCTCCTTTACGGCGCTCATGGTCATCGGCGACGGTCAGGGTCGGGTGGGGCTCGGATACGGCAAGGCGAAGGAAGCCGGCCTCGCGGTGCAAAAAGGCATCGACGAGGCGAAGAAGAGCCTCTTCGAGGTGCCGCTCGCAGGATCGACCATCACCCACCCAGTCCTCGGCTCGGCGGGCGCGGGTAGGATCCTGCTCAAGCCCGCGGCACCAGGTACCGGCGTCATCGCCGGCGGAGCAGCGCGCGCCATCCTCGAGATGGCGGGGATTCACGACATCGTCGCGAAGTCGCTCGGGACCTCGAACGCAATCAACGTCGCCCACGCGACGATCGCCGGTCTGCGGGCTCTACGCAGGCCTGACGAGGTGGCCGCGCTGCGCGGGAAGTCTCCGGAGGAGGTGACTCCTGCAGGCGTGCTCCGGGCCTATGAGGAGCGCCGCCGGTCGGCGCGGCTCGCGGCAGAGGTGCGCTGAGATGGCGGTCACCCGGAAGTCGGTCGATCAGCTGTCGGCTGACGACGCAGGTATCGTCGTGACGCAGGTGCGCTCGGGAATCGGCACGACGCCGAAGCACCGGGGAACCTTGCGGGCGCTTGGCCTGCGCGGCATCGGTCAGAGCAATGTGCTGCCCGACCGCCGTGATGTTCGCGGCATGATCGCCCGTGTCCCGCACCTGGTGAGCGTGGTGCCCGCCGGCGCCGGCGCGCTCGAGGCTGCGCGCGGTGCGCGCGTTCGTCGTGGCAGAAGCGTCCCAGTCGAGGAGGGGAAGTCCTGATGGAGCTTCACGAGCTCGCCCCCGCACCGGGATCGAACCGCCCGCGGCGGCGTGTCGGTCGTGGCACGGGTGGCAAGGGTGGCAAGACCGCAGGCCGAGGGACGAAGGGCCAGAAGGCGCGCACGAGCGTCAAGCCCGGCTTCGAGGGCGGGCAGCTGCCGCTGACCCAGCGGATCCCCAAGCTACGCGGCTTCGCCAACCCTTTCCGCGTGGAGTACAACGTCGTGAACGTCGACATCCTCGAGTCGCTCGACGTGAGCACGGTGACGCCGGAATCGCTGCGCGCAGCGGGCATCGTCCACGACAAGGGTCTCGTCAAGGTGCTCGGCCGCGGCGATCTCACGCGCAAGCTCGACGTCCACGCCCATGCGTTCTCCGCGAGCGCCCGCGAGGCGATCGAGAGAGCGGGGGGAACCGCCTCCGTTGTCGCATCGCCGTACGGCGACCGTCGTCCCCCTGTCCGGGGCAACGCGCTCGCGAACCGCTAGCCTTGGCGCGCATCTCGGTGTGCTTGGCGCCTGTCGTCGAGGCCGGGTCCCTGCAGGCATGTGCCTGCCAGACGCAGGAGTGGTGACGTGCTCGGCAGCCTGAGGAACATCGTCAGGGTCTCCGACCTGCGCAACAAGGTCCTGTTCACGTTGCTCGTCGTCGCGATCTACCAGTTCGGCGCGAATATTCCCGTGCCCGGCGTCAGCTACGCGCGCATCCAGGCCATCTCGAACGCCTCGCGGGGCACGGGCCTGCTCGGCTACCTCGACCTGTTCTCGGGAGGGGCCCTCGCTCGAGCCGCGGTGCTCGGTCTCGGCATCATGCCGTACATCACATCGTCGATCATCGTGCAGTTGCTCGGCACGGTGATCCCGAAGTTTGCCGAGTGGCGGGACCAAGGCGCCGTCGGTCAGCGCAAGCTGACCCAGACGACCCGCTACCTCACGATAGCGCTGGCTCTCATGCAGTCCTCGGGCCTGGTCTTCCTCTTGCGGTCGGGGCAGCTCTTCGGCTCGAGCAGCGCGAGCGCCGACCTCATACCCGACTTCACCGTCCCGCACGTGCTGTTCATCATCTTGACCTTCACCGCAGGGACCGCGTTCGTGATGTGGCTCGGCGAGCTGATCACCCAGCGTGGGATCGGGCAGGGGATGTCGATCCTCATCTTCGCCAACGTGGTTGCCACGCTGCCGCTCGACGTCGACCTCATCAAGGCGGACAAGGGTTGGGCCGGACTCGTCATCATCGGTTTCGTCTGCGTCTGTCTCCTCGTCGCGATCGTCTTCGTCGAGCTGGGCCAACGCCGGATACCGGTGACGTTCGCCAAGCGTGTCCAGGGCCGCAGGATGTATGGCGGCCAGAGCACCTACATCCCGCTCAAGGTGAACCAGGCGGGCGTCATACCGATCATCTTCGCGAGCTCGCTGCTCTATATCCCCGTCCTGGTAGCGACGATCATCCCCTGGAAGGGCGTTCGAGACTGGATCCAGGCGAACCTCTACAGTCCGACAGGCGGCGTCTACCTCGCGTTGTACGGCCTGTTCATCATCGTGTTCACCTTCTTCTACGTCCAGGTGAGCTTCGACCCCTATCAGCAGGCGGACACCATCCGCAAACAGGGCGGCTACATACCGGGAATCCGTCCAGGGCCCCCGACGGAGACCTACCTGTCGCGCATCTTGAACCGCATCACGCTGCCCGGTTCGCTGTTCCTCGCCGCGGTGGCACTGGTTCCGTCGGCATTGCTGTCTGCGTGGCACATCACGTCGATCCCGTTCTTCGGGACGACGCTGTTGATCAGCGTCGGCGTTGCCCTCGAGACGAACAAGCAGATCGACAGTCAGTTGACGATGCGGAACTACGAGGGCTTCCTCCGCTAGGTGATACCCGGCGCGCGGCTGATCGTCCTCGGCAAGCAAGGGGCGGGGAAGGGGACGCAGTGTGTCCGCCTGTCCCGCCACTACGTCATCCCGCACATCGCGACGGGAGACATGCTGCGCGCCGCGGTGAAGAAGAGGACGCCCCTCGGCGAGGAGGCGCGCCGCTATATGGATGCAGGCGAGCTCGTCCCGGACGAGGTGCTCCTCCAGATGGTGTCCCACCGCCTCGACCAGGACGACACGAAGGAGAGGGGCTTCGTCCTCGACGGGTTCCCGCGCACGGTCCACCAGGCGGAGGCTCTCGACCTGATTCTGGAGCCCGCCGGTGTCGACCTCGTCGTCAACTTGGTGGTCTCGACCCAGCTCGTCCTTCGGCGACTCGCCAGCCGGCGAGTCTGTATGGACTGCGGAGCGAACTACTCCGTGAGCGCCCCTCCGCGGATCGGCTGGATCTGCGACGTCTGCGGTGGCGAGGTGGTCCAGAGGGAGGACGACACGGAGGGCGCGATCAAGCGTCGCCTGGACCTCTACGAGAAGCAGACCGCACCTCTCGTCGCGAGGTACCGCCGGCTGGGCAAGCTCGCTGCCGTGCGGGGCGACGGTCCCGCCGACGCGGTGACCGAGAGACTGGTGAAGGCTGTCGACGAGCGACGCGCACCCCGAGCCGGAGGTTGGCCGTGATCCGTTCTGCGGAGGAGATCGCGAAGATGCGAAAGGCCGGGCGCGTCGTCGCGGAGATCATCGACAAGACGCGCGCGGCGATCCGACCGGGAGTCACGACGCTCGAGATCGACGCTGTCGCACGATCCGTCATCGACACCCGGGGTGCAAGGTCGAACTTCCTCAACTACCACGGGTTCCCGGCGGTGATCTGCACGTCGCCGAACGACATGATCGTGCACGGCATCCCGGGCGACTATCTCGTCGAGGAGGGTGACCTGCTTTCGGTCGATTGCGGTGCGATCGTCGAGGGCTACCACGGGGACGCCGCCTACACGGCGGCGGTCGGCGAGGTGAGCGCGGTCGCCCGGCGCCTCGTGGAGGTGACGGAGCGCTCTTTGTGGGCCGGGATCGACGCGATGGTGCCGGGGGGCCGGCTCCACGACATCGGACGAGCCGTTCAGCAGGTCGCCGAGTCAGCGGGCTTCTCGGTCGTTCGCAAGTACGTCGGTCATGCGATCGGCACGCAGATGCACGAGGAGCCCCAGGTGCCGAACTACTGGCCGGGCACTCCGGGGCCGAAGCTCAAGGTCGGCAACGTGTACGCGGTGGAGCCGATGGTCAACGTCGGCACGTACGACACGATCGAGCTGGACGACGGATGGAGCGTCGTCACGGCGGACGGGTCGCTGTCCGCCCATTTCGAGCACACGATCGCCGTGACCGACGGCGGACCGGAGGTGTTGACCGCACCGCTGTGACCTCGCCGTGGCGGGGGACCGCCGCGACCGCACGGTGACCGGCGTCAGGACGAGCTGCTAGGATAACTCCTCGCCCTGGAACAGCTGGACCCAGGGTTGTCGGCACGCGTTCTCCGGCCCTCGACGTCGGGCGGGCGCCACGAACGCAGCAGGGTTCGCCCTGCTGCACGCGGAGGCTGTCGACGGCAGTGGCGCCGACGCTGCGCGACGCGCCATCCAGCACCGGATTTCTACGAGGAGGTTGACCTGCCGAAGCCGAAGGAGGATGCGATCGTGCTCGAGGGCACGGTCGTCGAGCCGCTGCCGAACGCGATGTTCCGTGTCGAGCTCGAGAACGGTCACAAGGTGCTCGCGCACAGCTCAGGGAAGATGCGCATGCACCGCATCCGGATCCTCCCAGGAGACCGCGTCCAGGTCGAGATCACGCCGTACGACCTGAGCCGTGGGCGTATCACGTATCGGTACAAGTAGGTCTACGAGGCAGGGGACGGACGCAGTGAAGGTACGACCGAGCGTCAAGGCGATGTGCGAGAAGTGCAAGGTCATACGCCGCCATGGGCGCGTGATGGTGATCTGCGACAATCCTCGACACAAGCAGAGGCAGGGCTGACTCATGGCACGAATCTCCGGTGTCGACATTCCACGCGAGAAGCGGCTCGAGATCGCTCTCACGTACATATACGGGATCGGGCGGACGACCTCGCAGCAGGTGTGTGGGGCAGCCGACGTGAGCGTGGACACGCGCGTGCGTGACCTCACCGAGGAAGAGATCGCTCGTCTCCGTACCTACGTCGACCAGCATCTCAAGGTCGAAGGTGACTTGCGGCGCGACGTCGCCCAGGACATCAAGCGCAAGATGGAGATCGGCTCCTACCAAGGAGTCCGCCACCGTCGTGGCCTGCCTGTCCGGGGCCAGCGCACACACACGAACGCCCGGACCCGTAAAGGTCCGAAGAAGACAGTCGCAGGCAAGAAGAAGGTGCGCAAGCACTGATGCACATCGTCATTGCTCCCCGTGCCATCTCCACCCGTCCCAGTGGACGGCTCGCTGGCGTGTTGCCGAGCCGCCGGTCGTCCGACGTCGATGCCCAGGAGGGCGCCCGCTGATGGCAAAGCCCACGAAGCCGGGGGGCCGTCGTCCCCGCAAGCGCGAGCGGAAGAACGTCGTCCACGGCGTCGCCCACGTGAAGAGTTCGTTCAACAACACGATCGTGTCGATCACCGACCACGAGGGCAACGTCATCGCCTGGGCCTCTGCCGGTAACGTCGGCTTCAAGGGCTCCCGAAAGTCCACGCCGTTCGCCGCGCAGATGGCCGCGGAGCAGTGTGCCCGCCGGGCCATGGAGCACGGGGTCCGCCGCGTGGACGTGCTCGTGCGTGGGCCGGGATCGGGGCGAGAGACGGCGATCCGCTCCCTCGCCGCCACCGGCATCGAAGTGACAGGTATCAAGGACGTGACACCCATCCCGCACAACGGCTGCCGCCCGAAGAAGCGGCGTCGGGTCTAGCGCGGACTACGGAGGAAGAGATGGCCCGCTATACGGGACCGGTGTGCCGGTTGTGCCGCCGAGAGAAGGTCAAGCTGTTCTTGAAGGGACCGAAGTGCGAGAGCACGTCGTGCCCGATGGAGCGTCGTCCGTACCCACCGGGCGAGCACGGTCGCGACCGCAGCCGGCAGGGCTCGGAGTACCTGGCTCAGTTGCGGGAGAAGCAGAAGGCGCGCCGCATCTACGGCGTCCTCGAGCGGCAGTTCCGCAACCTCTACGAGGAGGCAAGCCGCCAGAGCGGGATCACAGGGGAGAACCTGCTGCGCATGCTCGAGCTGCGCCTCGACAACATCGCGTTCCGCGCGCTGTGGGGGACGAGCCGCTCTCAGGCCCGCCAGCTCGTGAGCCACGGGCACGTGACGGTCAACGGCCGCCGCGTGACGATCCCGAGCTACAGGGTCCGTGTCGGCGACGTGGTGGGGCTCGCGGGCTCGTCTCGCGAGGGGATCACGGTGCGGCACAACCTGGACACCATCGACCGACCTCTGCCGGGTTGGCTCGAGGTCGAGCAGGAAGGGCACGCTGTGCGAGTGCGCGCGACTCCCGAACGGGAGCAGATCGACACCCAGGTGCGCGAGCAGCTCATCGTCGAGCTCTACTCGAAGTAGGCCGTCGAGCGCGCGCACGCGCGCGACACGGGCAGGGCGCACGGAAGCCCACAGGGCGCGAGGACCACACAGGAGCGACGAGAAGATGTTGATCATCCAGCGGCCGACGGTCGAAGCTATCGGGGAGGAGGAGGGCAACCGCCAGCGGTTCGCCATCAGCCCGCTCGACCCGGGCTTCGGCCACACAATCGGCAACTCGTTGCGCAGGACCTTGTTGTCCTCCATACCCGGTGCGGCGATCACCCAGGTGCGCTTCGACGACGCGCTGCACGAGTTCACCTTCCTCCAGGGTGTGAAGGAAGATGTCAGCGACATCATCTTGAACCTGAAGGACCTCGTCCTCACCTCCGATTCGGACGATCCGGTGACGTTGCGGGTGGACGTGCGGGGCCCTGCCGAGGTGACCGGAGCCGACATGAAGGGTCCTTCGGACGTCGTCGTGCTCAGTCCCGATCTCCACATCGCCACGGTCAACGCGAAGGGACGCCTCGCTATGGACGTGACCGTGGAGCGAGGCAAGGGCTACGTCTCTGCCGAGCGCAACAAGCGCTCGCCCACGATCGGCGTGATCCCGGTCGACGCGATCTTCTCCCCGGTCCGGCGGGTCACCTTCTCGGTCGAGCCGACACGGGTCGAGCAGTCGACCGACTTCGACCGTCTGGTGCTCGACATCGAGACGGACGGCTCGCTCTCGGCCCGTGCCGCGCTCGGCTCCGCGGGACAGACGCTGAGGGCGCTCGTAAGTCTCGTCGCCGACATCTCGGACTCGGCATCCGCGCGTGGTCTTGAGCTCGGCGACGTCGGCACGGCCTCGAGCGGCTCGCCCGATCTCGACCAGCCGATCGAGGAGCTCGACCTGTCCGAGCGCCCGCGCAACTGCTTGAAGCGGGCCCAGGTCAATACGATCGGCGAGCTCGTCGAGCGGACCGCGGCGGACTTGCTCGCCATCACGAACTTCGGCCAGAAGTCGCTCGACGAGGTCATCGAGCGGTTGGACGAGCGCGGGCTCTCGCTCGCGGGGGAGGGGTTCTGAGATGCCCGCAGCTCCGAAGAAGGGTGCCCGATTCGGTGGGGATGCAGCGCACCAGAAGGCGATGTTCGGCAACCTCGTCGCGTCGCTCATCGCGGCCGAGGCGATCGTGACGACCGAGGCCAAGGCCAAGGCACTTCGTCCGGTCGCCGAGAAGCTGATCACGAAGGCGAAGAGTGGCGGTGTGCACAACCATCGCCAGGTCGTGGCGTTCATCCGTGACAAGGACATGGCACACAAGCTGTTTGCCGAGATCGGCCCGCGCTACGTGGATCGTCCCGGGGGCTACCTGCGCATCTTGAAGCTCGGACCGCGCTCCGGAGACAACGCGCCAATGGCTCGGGTCGAGTTCGTCTGACCGAGAGCACCCTGCCTGCTCTCGGGTCCGCGGGAGCAGGCAGCGGATCACGCGAGCCGAGCGTTGCTGGCTCAGGAGCACGCCCAGCTGCAGGGGATGCTTGCGAGCCCGTAGACGGTGCGCTCCGCGTGGTGCTCGGCCTGGCATATGACGGTGCGGGCTTCCACGGATTCGCGGCACAGCCAGGTCAAAGGACCGTCGCAGGTCTGCTTGTCAGTGCGTTCTCCCAGCTCGGGGCCGGAGAGGTGTCTGTCACGTGCGCCGGCCGCACGGACGCTGGTGTGCATGCCCTTGCACAGGTCGTGCACGTCGACGTCCCGTCTTCCGTCGTCGACAGGCGACGTCAAGGCGCGGCCCACGGGGACGGGCTGCCTTGGCTGGCCAAGGCGCTCTCCGGGCTGTGCGGTCCCGAGGTCGCGATCTGGCGAGCAGCCGTCGCGCCCGAGGGCTTCGATGCGCGCCGCTCTGCGGTCGCTCGCCGCTACCGCTACGAGCTGGCGACTGGCGATCGGGTCGATCCGCTGTGCCGGTATGCCGCATGGCACGTGGACCGGCCACTCGACATCGCGCTCCTCCGACTGGCAGCAGATCCGCTCGTCGGCGAGCACGACTTCTCGGCGTTCTGCCGTCGCCCTCCGGGGCATCCGGTAGGTCCCATCACTCGGGTCGTCCACGACGCCCGATGGGAGGTGACGGGACCGGCAAGCCTCCGCTTCGAGATCGAGGCGGGCTCGTTCTGCCACCAGATGGTCCGTTCCATAGTCGGCGCACTCGTCGCGGTCGGCGAAGGTCGGCTGCGTCCGAGCGACATCCCGGCGCTGCTTCGGCGCGCGAGCCGCGCGGGGGCGCCGTCGCTCTCACCCCCGCACGGGCTGTACCTCGCGGCGGTCCGCTATCCGGAGGCACTCGGCGGTTGGTGGTCGTGAGCCATCTGCCACGCCCCGGCTGGCACCGGTTGCAAGAGCTGGTACGGGCAGGAGCCGGTTTGCCATCACGACGCACGGCTTGCCGGACGGGCCATGATCGCCTACCCTTAGCAGTCGGCGCGTCGGGGTCGCGAGGAGTTGTCGCGGCCAGCGTCACGTAGCCGGAGGCTCACTGACGCGCCGAGCAGCGCGAGCAAAGGAACCGTTTTGCGCACCTACTCACCGAAGCCGAGCGAGATCGTCCGCTCCTGGCACGTCGTCGACGCGGAGGACATGGTCCTCGGGCGACTCGCCACGGAGATCGCGCGCGTCCTGCGCGGCAAGCACCGCCCGATCTTCGCACCCCATATGGACACTGGGGACCACGTCGTCGTGGTCAACGCCGAGAAGGTCGTCCTGACCTCCGGCAAGGCGGACACGAAGATGGCCTACCGCCACAGCGGCTATCCGGGGAGCCTTCGTTCGACGAGCTACGCTCGGCTCCTCGAGACGACCCCCGAGGAGGTCCTGCGTAGGGCCGTGCGGGGAATGCTCCCGCGTGGGACGCTCGGTCGGCAGATGTTCACGAAGCTGAAGGTCTACGCGGGTCCCCAGCACCCGCATTCCGCCCAGTCCCCGAAGCCGCTCGCCGTTCCTGGCGCGCGCCGGGCGTCGTAAGGGGTCACGATGGCAAAGCCGCTCGTCCAGTCCACCGGCCGCCGCAAGGCGGCGGTTGCTCGAGTACGCCTGCGTCCCGGCCAGGGGGCGGTGACGGTCAATCGCCGACCGATCGCGGAGTACTTCCCGTCCGAGACCCATCGGGTCCACGCGACGGAAGCCCTGCGAGTCGCGGGCCGAGCCGAGGAGTTCGACGTCGACGCGACGATAGACGGGGGAGGCGTGTCCGGCCAAGCGGGGGCGCTGCGTCTCGGGATCGCTCGCGGTCTGATCGAGGTGGACCCGGAGCTCCGGACGAGCTTGAAGCGGGCCGGTCTTCTCACACGCGACGCTCGTGAGAAGGAGAGCAAGAAGTACGGTCTCAAGAAGGCACGCAAGGCGCCGCAGTACTCGAAGCGCTGACGCCGGCGTGGTACCGAGGTTCGGCACCGACGGCATCCGTGGTGTCGCCAACGCCGAGCTGACCCCCGAGCTCGCACTGGCGCTCGGGCGAGCGGCCGCCCGCCGCCTGCCCGGCCGTGAGTTCCTCGTCGGTCGGGACACGCGTCGCTCCGGTCCGATGTTGCAGGGGGCTCTCTCGGCCGGGCTCGCCTCCGAGGGTGCGCGCGTCGTCGATGTCGGCGTGCTGCCGACTCCTGGTCTCGCGTGGCTCGCGGCAGCCAGGGGCGTGCCGGGGGCGATGATCTCCGCATCCCACAATCCCTTTCCGGACAACGGCATCAAGCTCCTCTCGCCCACCGGCACGAAGCTCTCCGACGCTCTCGAGAAGGCGGTCGAGGAGGAGCTTGACCAGGTGCTTCTGTCGGGGCCGGGAGCAGGCCTGCCGGCCGGGGCGGGAGTAGGGGCGGTGGTGGAGGAGCTATCGGCCGTCGCCGCATACGAGGAGCATCTCG
>DAHXNN010000213.1 GCA_027365385.1 Acidimicrobiaceae bacterium
CGAGGCCGACCCCCGCACTCGTTGCAAGTCCTGACCGGGACCGTGGCTGTGCACAGCGCGTTGGCGAAGAGCGCTTGGCCCGCGGGTAAGCCTTTGATCACGCTGCGAGCGGGCAGGTCAGCCACAAACGTGACGACCTCACTCCATCGGCGTATTCAAATCCACCCCTGATGCTCACGGCGTCAGGACCGTTTCGAACCGCTGCCGGCCTCGGAACCGATAGATCTGAAAATCGGCATCGAGGGTGAAGATCCTCCGGTCTCCCCGATCTTCTGCCAGCGCGACGAGGGTGGCGTCCGCGAGGTCCATCGGTCGATCCGCATACTGGTCCATCAAGCGAGCACTTCGGTCGACGGCAGACGGAGAGAGGTCGGCAACGACGAGGAGGTCGGTCCGCACCAGGCGCCAGAGCGCTTGTTGGGCTCGAATTCCGCCGGCCCGAGCGAGCAGGTACATCGCTTCGGTGAATGCCGGCCACGTCGTGACGAGGGGGATCGTCAGTCGATTGAGGGCATCGACGCACGAAGCGTGGTCAGCTTCGTCGGCGTCGACGATCGCGATCAGCGGGCCTGCGTCAGTGAGCGTCACCGCCCGCCGCGGTCCGACGCCAGCGACTCCGTGAACGCAGCGCCGGTCCGGCGTGCCCGACCGCCGCCGCCGTGGACCACGCCGACAACATCGGCGAACCGCTCGCTCGGACGACCAGCCAACGTCTCCTCGGCTCGCTCAGCGGCCGCTCGACGGAGGAATTCAGAGACAGATTCACCCTTCGCCGTTGCTGCACGACGAACCTTTTCATCGAGGTCAGGATCAAGTCTCAGGCTTCGCATGCCCGGAGTGTATCACGGTGGTGCAGCGATGTGATACACGAGGATTGTCTCGGGGCGTACCCACCCCTACGCGGGCGCGCTTGACCGGATCAGCGCCCGGACTCCGCGGGGTGCGGCACCGCGACCACCTGGAGACCGTCAATCTTGCTGAAATCGCTGGGATTGCATGTGTAAAGCGGAAGCTCGTTCGCCACGGCCGTTGCGGCGATCATCGCGTCGTAGCTGCGCGCTGATGGTTTCTGCCCTGATCGGCGGAGCGAGGCAGCCACTCGGCCGAAGGCTCGAGCTGCTGCTGCGTCGAAGGGAAGCGGATCGAAGTCCGCTTCGGCCTGCTGAAGGTGCGCCTGGCGCGCAGCTCGTTCAGCATCGTCTCGGGCCACGAGTGGACCCATGGACAGCTCGGCCAGCGTGACCGCGGTGATCAGCGGCTCCGGCGGGAGTGGTGTGGCATCGACCATGCGCGGCAGGAGGATCACCGTCGAGGTATCGAGGATGCCGCGCGCCGGCCTCGGGTTGCTCACAGGCGCGAGTCCAAGACGGCGTCGAGGTCGCCTCGGAAGGCACAGGGGTCGACGTGCGGAAGACGGTGCCACCTCCTCAACAGCACCTGGGCTGAAAGCGCGTGCGGAGGGAGGGGGCGGAGCTCTGCGACTGGCTTTCCATCTCGCGTCACGGTGACGGTCTCGCCATGCTCGACTCGGTCGACGACTTCCCCGCCGCTATTGCGAAGCTCCCTGATGGTCACAACGCCCACGGTGTGAGTGGGCGAGTTCCACCGGTCGTTGCAACGAGCTGATCAAGCCACGTAGGCCCGCCTGCGCCACCGCTAGCCCTGGTTTGTGAGCAGGCCTGCCGTCGTCCACGCGTACCTCCGGAAGGCACGCGAAACGTCGATCGAGGGCTTGGCTTGGCTCGATCGGCTGCCCGACCTTATTGCAGACGTCTGCCTTGACTTGGGCGTCGAGATCGACGGGGAACCGTACGAAGGAGGCGTGTGCGGCTGGGTAGCGCCGGTCCGCGGATCCGGTGGCGACACCGTGATCAGGGCCAGCTCGCCGCATGCCGAGGTGGCGACCGGGGCAGCGGCGCTGCGCTGGTGGGACGGTGCCGGTGCGGTCCGGCTGCTCGCCGAAGACAGCGAGGCCTGCGTGATGCTGCTCGAGCGCTGCGAGCCCGGTACCCTGCTGCGTGACGCCGGACTGCCCAACTAGCGAGGGCTGGCGATCGGCGCCGAACTGCTGAATGGCTTGTGGGGCAAGGGAATCCCACCTGGCGCCAGTCTGGCTTTCGACTCGATGCAGCAGGTCTGCGACCGGTGGGCGGACCAAGCGGAGCACCGGGTCGAGAGGTATGGCGTCGCGCTGCAGCCGCTCGGGACCGACCCAGGTATCCTCGCCCTGGGCATCGAGCTGCTCGACCGACCGCCGGAGCGGATCGCTGCTTGGGGCCTCGCGCGCGACGTCGAGGGAGGCCGGCCGGCAGCACGCCTTCTCGGAGCCTTCGATCCCGCAGGGCCGCTCCGAGGCCGCTCCTATCCTCGTCGAGGACGAGTTTCACGAGCGCGCTGGAGTCGAAGTAGTCGAGCACCACGCGAAGTCGGTGGAGCCGCTCGCCGGCCAGGTCGGCCACCGACCGGACTGGCGCACGGCGCGCGTGCGGGAGGAGCGGGCCGATGCCCTACGGTGGTGCCACATCTCGAGGTGAAGGTGCGAGCCGTGGCGGTCGAGGCATGGAAGCAGGTCGTCCAGTTGCTGGAGCGTCGACCGGGTTGGCATCTGCAGGCGAGGCCGTCGCCCGGAGCACCGCCGGCCTGGTGCTACGGGTCCGCGAGCGAGGTCGAGCTGACCGTGACAGTGGAGCGCGATGCCATCCGGCTCTACCTGGTGCACACGGACGAGGACGTCGAGCTCGAGAGCGTGAGCGACCTGGTCGCTTGGCTCACGGTCCACAAGACCGGGTCGCTCGCGGACCGGGCACCCGGGCTGCTCGACAAGCTGAAGCGCGGCCAGCTCTTCACTTGGGACTAGCGCGGAGTGACAGCGCGGACCCGGCCAGGCGACGGTCCCTCGTTGTCGGCCCCGTCCCGGCTGGCTCCCACTCGGCTGGTGATCTCGTAGAAGGCGATCGCTGCCGCGGTCGCCACGTTGAGCGAGTCGACGCCCGGCGCCATCGGGACGGTGACGATCTCGTCCGCAGCGGCGAGGGCCGCGTCGGACAGGCCGTTGCCCTCCGCTCCGACGAGCAGGGCCACGGCACGCCCCTGCCATTTGCGTGCAAGCTCCCGCGGGCGGAGGGGTGTCTGGTGCGTGTGCGCCGGATGGGGCGCGAGGGCGGCGAGGAGCAGCCCCGTCGCGCGCAGCTCTTCGAGTACACCGGGCCACGGAGCGGCGCGGCCAAAGGGCACCGTGAGGACGTGGCCGAGCGACACGCGCACCGATCGGCGGTAGAGGGGGTCGGCGGAGGTCGGATCGAGGACCAGGCCGGCGACGCCGAAGGCCGCTGCGTTGCGAAACATCGCCCCGAGGTTCTCGTGGTCGTTGACGCCTTCGAGCACTCCGAACACGGGAGCGCTCGCCGGTCGGCTCCGAGCAAGCGCGTTGCCGACGATCGTGCGGCAGTCGACGGCGGGCGGGCGCTCAGCGACGGCGACCACCCCGCGATGCAACGCGAAGCCGACGGTCGCGGCCAGCACCTCCCGCTCGGCCACGTAGACGGGGGAGCCGCATGCGCGCACACCGGCGACGAGATCGGGAGCGCTCGCCGCCTGGCGGCGGTCCACGAGGAGCGAGCGCGCCGCAAAGGGCGACGCGAGCAGCTGGCGCACGGCGAGTCGCCCCTCGACGACGAACACCGCCTCGCCTGTCGTGTGCCGTGCCGGGTCCTTGAGGTCCCGGTACTCCGCGAGCCGTGGGTCGCGGGGATCCTCGATCTCGACCAGCGGACCGAGAGGTTCGTCCGGGCCTGCCACGGCTCAGTCCGGGCGCACCGCTTCGACGGCCTCGAGCACCTCGGTCGGCAGGTGCTCGAGGCCCGTGTAGCGGGGGGTGAGCCCGCACTTCGACACGACGTTCTCGACGAGGACGGCCTTGCCTTTGGACGCGCCGCCGTCGAGACGTCGGCCGTCGAGCGCTGCGATGCCGTGCTCGTACATGGACATGTCGCGAGCATAGAGGGCGCCCTCGGCATGCCGGCCGAGGGCGCGGGCGCGGTCGGCGTCGTCAGTTCCGACGTGGCTCCCAGCGGGTCCTAGCCCCTTCTACTTCGCGCCCCAGCGGGAAGCAGGGATGTCCGGGATCCGTCGTCCCGTCAGACGGGTCTCGCCGAGGCAACCCGGCCATCTACGACTTGAGCACCGGATGCCCGCTGGGCGTGCTCAGCTAGCGCTTGGACAGCGTCGCGAGCGTGCCGTCTCGCGTCATCGCCTCGACCGGGTGCTCACGGGACCTCGACGGTCACGCGACCCGTCTCGACGTCGTAGCGCCACCCCGTGACGACGACGCCCGGCCGGACCATGGGGCTTTCGCGGACGCACCGCACGTCCTCGAGCAGCGCGGCGGCCGGGTCGTCCATGGCGAGAAGGTCGCAGCTGTCCGGTAGCTCCGCGCCCGCGGCGACGACCGCGCCGCGTAGCGCCGGCTCGGCCATGCCGGCCATGGCGCATCGGCTGTGGTGCATGACGGCGACACGCTCCACGCCGAGGAGCGCGGTCGCGACCGCGAGGGAACGGACGACGTCGCTCGTCACGCGACCTCCGGCGTTGCGGAGGATCTTCGCGTCCCCCGGCACGAGGCCGAGCGCGGCCAGCGGCTCGACGCGGCTGTCGATGCACGTGACGAGGGCGAGCCCTTT
>DAHXNN010000038.1 GCA_027365385.1 Acidimicrobiaceae bacterium
GAGGCAGGCCGGAGCGGGCGTGAACGGACCGGTCGCCGGCGAGACGACGAGGCGCTCGGTCATCGCGTAGCGCTCGCCGACCTGCGACGGTGCCGCCGGAGCGGGGTGTGCCGGACGGGCGAGGGACTCGACGAGCTGCTCGAGCTCGGCCGGCGTCGCGACCGAGGCGGTGATCGTGTCGCCGCGAGGGATGGTCCGCTTCGCGAGACCTGTGAGCACGCCGCCCGGTCCCAGCTCGACGAAGGTCCTCGCTCCGGCCTGGTACAAGGTGTCGAGGCTCTGGCGCCACCGCACCGGGCCGCACAGCTGTGCCGAGAGCAGACCGGGCCAGTCGGCCGGTTCGCCGTGGGCGTGCGCGTCCACGTTCGCGACCACGGTCGGGTCGGGCTCGCGGAACGTCGCGGCGGTGAGGGCCTTGCGAAGCCGGTCACGCGCCGGGGCCATGTAGGGGGTGTGGAACGCTCCTCCGACGGCGAGCTGCGTCACCCGCTTGGCGCCGAGCGACCGAGCGATCGCCGCTGCGGCCTCGAGCCCCTCGGGCGCTCCCGCGATCACCACCTGCCCGGGGGCGTTGTAGTTGGCAACCCAGACGTCCGCCTCCGCACGCAGGCAGGCCGCCTCCACGTCGTCGTCGCCGAGGCCGAGGACCGCCATCATCGTCCCGCTCGCCTGCTCCGCTGCGTCCTGCATGGCGGCACCACGCTCCGCGACCAGATGCAGTCCGTCCTCGTAGCCGATCGCTCCGGTCGCGACGAGCGCCGTGTACTCACCGAGGCTGTGACCTGCAGCAGCGGCTGGCTCGAGGCCGAGGCGCTCTGCGGCGTCGAGTACGACGAGGCTGAGCACGAAGGTCGCCAGCTGCGCGTTCGCCGTGCGCGTGAGCGTGACCTGGTCCGCGTCGAGCAGCAGCCCGGCGACGTCGACGTCGACGACTTCTCGCGCGTGCTCGACGAGCTCCCAGGACGGATGGTCGACCCAGGGCGCGCCCATGCCGGGGCGCTGGGACCCTTGGCCTGGAAAGGTGAACGCAAGCACCCATTCGCTCCCTTCGGTCGGCGCCGGCCGACCACTGCGCTCGACATGCAGCTCGGGTCCTTCGACCTCGCCGGAGGGCCGGGGGTTACGCTTCGGCGTGTCCTCCGACACGTTGCCCGCTGGTCGGGCAGGGTAGTGCATGGCCGATCCCATACGTAGAGGGGCGGGCCGGACCGCAGCGTCCCGCTCGCTCGAGGTGTCCCGAGTCCTCGCGCGCCGGGGGTCGGCGACGTTGCGGGAACGGCTGGCCGGCAGGCGAGGCGGTGTGCCCCGCCAGGTGCGCGAGACGCTGGCCGAGCTCGGGCCCACCTTCGTCAAGCTCGGGCAAGTCCTCTCGACCCGGCCCGACATCGTGCCGCCGCGCTTCGAGGCCGAGCTCTCGGCGCTCCAGGACAGCGCGCCACAGGTGGCCGCCGACGCGGTCCACAGGGCGCTGCGCCGGGAGCTCGGGCGTGACCCTGCGACGCTGTACGCAAGCTTCGACGACGTGCCGATCGCAGCGGCCTCCATCGGGCAGGTCCACGGCGCGAGGCTCCACGACGGTCGTGAGGTGGTCGTGAAGCTCCGACGACCCGGCGTCGTCTCGACCGTCGAGGAGGATCTCGTCGTGCTCAATCTCGGCGCTGCGCTCGCCGCACGCCTGCCGGGAGCGTTCCGCCGTGTCGACGTCGCCGGCTTCGTCCAGCAGTTCGCCGAGACGATCCGTGGCGAGCTCGACTACGTCGCCGAGGGGCACAATGCCGACAGGGCGCGGGCCGACCTCGCCGGTCTCCCCGTCCACATCCCGCTCGTCGTGTGGGAGGCGACGACGCACGGCGTGCTCACCCTCGAGCGGATCGGCGGGGTGAAGATCGACGACATCGCGGGGCTCGACGACGCCCGTGTCGACCGACCTGCCCTCGCGAGGACCCTCGCCTACGTCTACCTGTCGATGGTCTTCACCCACGGGTTCTTCCACGCGGACCCGCATCCGGGCAACCTGTTCGTAGAGGGGGGCGGTGACGGAGGAGGCGGACGGCTCGCGATGGTCGACTTCGGCATGGTCGGCACGGTGCCGCCGCGCGTCCGCAACGCGCTCGTCGAGATCCTCCTCGCGCTCGTGACGCACGACACGAGGCGGACCGTCGCTGCGATGCGCGGTCTCGGCGTCGCTCCCGACGCGGTGGACGAGGACTCCTTCGTCACCGAGCTCGACCGGCTGACGGCTTCGTCGATCGAGGTCCCCCTCGGCGACCTCCGCCTCGCGCCGCTCGTCGCCGACCTGATGACGGTGAGCCGGCGCCACCGCCTCACCTTCCCTAGAGAGCTGGCGCTTCTCGTGAAGACGGTCGTGATGTGCGAGGGGCTCGCGGCGCAGCTCGACCCTGACTTCGCCCTGCCGGGTGTGCTCGTCTCGTTCGCCGCGGACGCCTTCGGCGCCGGAGGTCCGCTCGGCGCGCCTCCGGCTGGACCATGACCGAGCCTGCCGGGCGCCCGTTGCGCGTCGGCCATTCCTCGGTGCCGGCCGGAGAGCTCGAATGGCGCTTCAGCGGGAGTGGGGGCCCCGGGGGTCAGCACGCCAACACGGCGAACACCCGCGTCGAGGTCCGCTTCGACATCGCGAGCTCCCCGTCGATCGGTCCCCGGCAGCGCGAGCGTCTCCTCGAGCGCCTCGGCCCCGTCGTCCGGGTCGTCGCCTCGGACGAGCGCTCGCAGCTCCGCAACCGGGAGCTTGCTCTGGCGCGACTCGAGGAGCGCATCGCCGAGGCGCTGCGCGTCGAGCGGGTCCGAAGGGCGACGCGTCCGACCCTCGGTGCGAAGGAGCGTCGTCTGCAGGACAAGCGAGCGCAGGCGGTGCGCAAGCGCGGCCGCAGGGCATCCGACGACGACTGACCGGAGGGTGGTGTGCCCGGAGCGGGACTCGAACCCGCACGCCCTTTCGGACAGCGGCTTTTGAGGCCGCCGCGTCTGCCATTCCGCCATCCGGGCCGGAGCGGACCCGAAGGCGCCCGACCGCCGAAGGCTATCGTCCGTACGGCGGAGCCGCGCTTGCGTACGGTCGCGCGGCGGCGCCTCTGTCGGTCGCTTTCGGTAGGGTCGCCCTCTGTCGCCCCCTGTCGGTCGCTTTCGGTAGGGTCGCTTTCGGTAGGGTCGCCCCGTGAAAGTCCATGCGGTCGAGATCGTCCGCCTCGAGCTCGAGCTGGTCTGCCCGCTCGGCACGAGCGCCGGGACCCACGACCGGCGCCCTCTCGTGCTCGTGCACCTCGCGACCGACGTCGGCGAGGGCTGGGGCGAGTGCGAGGCTCTCGCCGGTCCCCACTACAGCGACGAGTTCGCCGACGGCGCCGAACAGGTCCTGCTCGCTTGGCTCGCACCGCTGCTGCTCGAGGGGGAGCCTCGTATCGAGACGGCGGAGGACGCTCTCGAGCTGCTCGCAGCGGTGCGCGGGCACGCGATGGCCAAGGCGGCCCTCGAGATGGCACTCCTCGACGCGGAGCTGAGAGCGGCCGGCTCCTCGCTCGCGTCACGGCTCGGAGCGACCCGGACCACGGTCGTCGCGGGGGCGGCAGTGGGGATCGGAAGCCCCGAGGCGGTCGTCGCGGAGGTTGCAGCTGTGGTGGAGGCCGGCTTCACCCAGGTCAAGTGTAAGATCGCGCCGGGCGCAGCGGTCGAGCAGGTGCGCGCCGTGCGGTCGAGCTTCCCTCGTCTCGCGGTGTCGGTCGACGCCAACGGCTCGTACAGCGCGGACGCTGGCGCAGACCTCGCCGAGCTCGCGGTCCTCGACGAGCTCGAGCTCGCGGCGATCGAGCAGCCGTTCGCTCCGGACGATCTCGTCGGCCACGCCGGCCTCGTGAGATCGATCGGCACACCTGTCCTGCTCGACGAGTCCGTCACCGGCCCCGGTGCGCTCGAGTCTGCCCTCGCTCTCCGGGCGTGCTCGGGCATCTCGCTCAAGTCGGCGCGCGTCGGCGGCGTGCTCGCAGCGCGGCGCCTCCACGACCGTTGCGTGGACGAAGGGCTGCACCTCGCCTCCGGCGGGATGCTCGAGGCCGGCCTCGGACGCGCATGCTCGCTCGCTGTCGCCGCGTTGCCGGGGATGGATCTCGGTGGCGACCTCGGGCCGAGCAACCGCTACTTCCTTCCCGACGTCACCGCGGAGCACGTGCTCGTCTCAGGGGTGCTCGCCGTGCCGAGCGGCCCAGGAATCGGCGCGGAGCCCCGTGCCAGCGTGCTCGACGCGGCCGTCCGTACGACGACGCTGCGCGCCGGTCGGCCCACGGTGCACCAGCAGCGGTCCGGGCACGTCTCCCGCTCCACCTAGACTCGAGGTGTGCGACACGGGACCTCCGACAGCCGCCAGCGGGTAGAGCGGCGCCTGTTCGACGTCCATGCCCGCCTAGAACGCGCGCGTGCCGAGCTGGCGCTGGCTGACGAGCAGCTCGCTGCGCTCGAGGAAGCTGCTTCGGACGCGAGGACGAGGATGCTCGTGTCGGAGACGCCGCTCGCGGACCGGGAATGGAACGACGCGCGACGACACGCCGAGGTGATGGAGCGAAGCAGGGACGCGGCCCGCCATGCGGTCGCCGAGCTCGAGCGGGCACAGGACGAGCTGCTCGCGCGGCTCGTCGTCTGAGCCGCAGCCAATGGACTGCGACAAGTGAGCAGCACGTGAGCGGGAGCGAGGAGACCGTCGTGGGACGCAGCGTCGTCATCGCAGAGGACGAGGCGATCGTGCGCCTCGACCTGCGCGAGATCCTCGAGGAGGAAGGCTACGAGGTTGTCGGGGAGACGGGCCGAGGTGACGAGGCGGTCGCGCTCGTGCGCTCCCACCAGCCGGACCTCGTCATCCTCGACATCAAGATGCCCGGGATGGACGGGTTGGCTGCGGCACGCGAGATCAACTCCGAGCGGCGCTCCGCCGTCCTCATCCTCACCGCATTCAGCCAGCGTGACCTCATCGAGCAAGCGCGCGACGCGGGGGCGCTCGCGTATCTCGTGAAGCCGTTCCAAAAAGAGGAGCTCCTCCCGGCGATCGAGGTCGCGCTCGGGCGCTACGCAGAGATGCAGGCGCTCGAGGCCGAGAATGCAGCGCTCTCAGACGACAAGCGAGGACTCGAGGACCGGCTCGAGACCAGGCGCTGGGTCGACCGGGCCAAGGGCCGGCTCATGGACGACCACGGCCTCACCGAGGCCAATGCCTTCGCCTTCATCCAACAGACGGCGATGAACAGGCGCACCACGATGCGCGAGGTCGCAGCGGAGATCGTCGACGGCAGGCTCACGGTGCCCGGCGGCTGACTGCCGTGCCGGGCGGTGGCAGCTCAGCCGCTCGTGACATAGAGCTGGCGCGACATCACCGCACCGACGGCGACCGTGCGCGGTTCGCCTTCGACGTCGAGCTCGAGCATGACCGTACCGTCTGGGGCGCGTGCCGCGACGAGTGCGTGGCGCCCAGGGACGAGGCCGTTCTCGTCGAGGTAGGCGAGCGCGTCGGCGTCGATCTCGATCTGCTCGGTGATCCGAGCGAGGCGCACGTGCTCACCTGTCTCCGCCTGCGCCAACGCCCGCTGCGGCGCGGGGTCGACCTCTGCACCGGGGATCGGGTTGCCATGCGGGCAGGTCGTCGGGTTGCCGAGGATCGCGACGAAGCGTGCCTCGACCTCGTCGGAGATGACGTGCTCCCAACGCCCGGCCTCGAGGTGCGCCTTCGTCCAAGGGAGCCCGACGACGTCGACGAGGAAGCGTTCCGCGAGGCGGTGGCGCCGCACGACGCTCGCCGCGAGCGTCGCACCGCGCTCGGTGAGCGCGACCCCGCGCCCTGATCGGGCGACGTAGCCATCGTCTGCGAGCCTGCGCACCATCTCGGAGACGGCCTGAGGGCTGTGCCGGAGTCGCTCGACGAGGCGGGCCTGGATGACTGCCACCCCCTCCTCGGCGAGGGAGTGGATCGTCTCGAGGTACTCCTCGAGCGGCGGGTGGAATCCGTCCGCCATGGTTGCGAGCGTACCGGAGCGCCGGCGGCCAAGGGCTTACCATCGGGCGGATGGCCACCTACGTCTTGCTCGACGGGCACTCGCTCGCCTTCCGTGCCTGGTTCGCGTTGCAGGAGGCCGGCATGGCGACGTCCTCGGGCCAGGAGACCCAGGCGGTCTACGGGTTCACTGCGATGACGACGAAGCTGCTCGCCGACGTCGCGCCCGACGGTATGGCGG
>DAHXNN010000042.1 GCA_027365385.1 Acidimicrobiaceae bacterium
GGCGGCGGCACGCCGTGAGATCGAGGCCCGGGTGCGGGTGCTCGGCGTGCGCCGGCGGGAGCTCGAAGTGCGAGCAGCGACGCTCGAGGAGCGCTTTGCGACCCTCGGGTCCCGACGCGCAGAGGTCGCTCGCCAGCTGGCGGAGCGGCGTGGCGAGGCCGTGGAGGCGGAGAGGCTGCGCACCGGCTACGAGCGTGACGACCGCTCCTTCGCACGTCTCGCGTCGGCGCTCGGGGAGTGCCTCGTCGGTCTCGAGAGCGTCGCTGCGACGGTCGCCGCGGAGCGCGACCGCCGGACGAGCGCGGCGCGCTCGGCGGCGGAGAGGCTCCAATCCCTGCGTGCACGACGAGACTCGCTGGAGCGCGTGCTCGCAGGCCTGCGCGAACGGCGCCAGCGGCTCGAGATCGAAGGCACCGAGGCGCGGGTCCGCCACGAGACGGCCCTCGAGACGCTCCGACGTGACCTCGAGGTCGATCCGGAAGAGCTCGGGGAGGCTCCGCTTCCCTATCTCGGTGCCGAAGCTGACGCGTCCACTCGCCTGCGATCGGTCGAGGCGGAGATGGAGCGCATCGGTCCGGTCAACCCTCTTGCCCGAGACGAGCTCGAGAGCTTCCGTGAGCGGAGCACGTTCCTCGAGCGCCAGATCGAGGACGTACGTTCCGCTCGACGCGAGCTCGGCCAGGTGATCGGCGCTATCGACCGTGAGATCGCCGAGGTGTTCTCCTCCGCCTACGACGACGTGTCGCGGCACTTCTCCGACCTGTTCACGACGTTGTTCCCGGGAGGGACCGGCCGCTTGTCACTCACGGCCCCGGACGACCTGCTCTCGACAGGGATCGAGATAGAGGCCCGCCCCGCGGGCAGGAGCTTGCGCCGGCTTTCCCTGCTCTCCGGCGGGGAGAGATCGCTCGTCGCTATGGCGTTCCTGTTCGCCGTCTTCCGCAGCAGGCCGTCGCCCTTCTATTTGATGGACGAGGTCGAGGCGGCGCTCGACGACGTGAACCTCGGTCGCTTCCTCGACCTAGTCGAGGAGTTCCGCGACGAGGCGCAGCTCGTCATCGTGAGCCACCAGAAGCGCACCATGGAGGTCGCAGATGCTCTCTACGGCGTGACCATGCAGCCTGGCGGCGCGTCGAAGGTCGTTAGCGAGAAGGTGCGCCGCCGGCACACACCTACACAAGATCGCACCTTGGAGGTGCAGTGACAATCGTCCTGATCGTCGTCATCGTGCTGCTCCTGGCACTTCTCGGCGCGGGGACGGCAACCGTCGTCCGCCGCAACCAGTCAGGGCTGGGCGGGCGCCCCTCCGGGCCGACGATCACACCCGCGGAGCCCCAGCCCGATCGCCCGGGCGGGACTGACGTGGTCGCCGAGAGTGGCGAGGCACTGGCGCCCCCCGATGGCCGCCCGCGACTCGCAGACCGCCTCGGGCGCGCGAAGAGCCTGTTCGGGACCTCTCTCGCAGCGATCCGGGGACGCGCCAGGATCGACGATGCGACGTTCGAGGAGCTCGAGGAGGCACTGCTCCTCGCGGACGTCGGCCTGCCGCTCACGAACCGGTTGCTCGCAGACCTGCGGGACCGCGTGCGCTCCGGCGAGGCGGGCGACAGCCCGACGGCGCTGCTGGACCTGCTGAAGTCTGACGTGGTCGCCTTGTTCGCCGGCGAGGACCGGGAGCTCCAGGTCGCGTCCGATCCACCGAGCGTCTGGCTGTTCGTCGGAGTCAACGGCGTGGGCAAGACGACGACGATCGGCAAGCTCGCGGCTCGCGAAGGCGCGTCGGGGCGCTCGGTGGTCGTGGCGGCCGGCGACACCTTCCGTGCTGCAGCGGGCGACCAGCTCGCGATGTGGGCGGAGCGGTCGGGAGCCGACATCGTGCGCGGCGCCGACGGCGCAGATCCGTCGTCTGTCGTGTTCGACGCCGTCCAGCACGCCGCCGCCCGAGGTGCCGACCTCGTCCTCGCGGATACGGCCGGACGTCTCCACACGAAGGTGAACCTCATGGACGAGCTGCGGAAGGTCCGCCGGGTCGCTGCCCGACCTCCGGGAACGGTGACCGAGGTGCTCCTCGTGCTCGACGCGACGACCGGTCAGAACGGTCTCGTCCAGGCGCGCGAGTTCGCCGAGGCCGTCGAGGTGACGGGCGTCGTGCTCACCAAGCTGGACGGGACGGCGAAGGGCGGCATCGTCTGCGCGATCCGGTCCGAGCTGGGGTTGCCCATCAAGCTCGTCGGTCTCGGCGAAGGCGCCGGCGACCTCGTCCCGTTCGATCCCGAGGAGTTCGCCGACGCGCTCTTCGCGTAGCGAGACGGTCGCTGACGGCCCACGGGCTCGGGGCGAGTAACCTTGCCGTGCTCATGTTCGACACACTGACCGACCGTTTCGACGGGATCTTCAAGCGCCTGCGCGGACGCGGCCATCTCGGCGACGCCGAGGTCGGCGAGGTGCTACGCGAGATCAGGGTCGCGCTACTCGAGGCCGACGTGAGCCTCGAGGTCGTGCGGGACCTCGTCGAGCGCATTCGCGCCCGCTGCTCGGGAGCCGAGCTCTCGAAGAGCCTGACACCCGCCCAGCAGGTCATCAAGGTCGTGAACGAGGAGCTCACGGCGACGCTCGGCGGTGAGGCCTTCCGGCTCGCCTATGCCCCGCGCCCGCCGACGGTCGTGCTCCTCGCCGGCCTTCAGGGAGCGGGGAAGACGACCGCCGCTGCCGCACTCGCCCTGTGGTTCAAGCAGCAGGGCCGGCACCCTCTCCTCGTCGGAGCCGACCTCCAACGGCCCGCTGCGGTCGAGCAGCTCCGAGTGCTAGGGCGGGGCGTCGGTGCCGCCGTGTTCAGCGAGGGCACCGATCCCGTCGCGGTCGCGACCAAGGGCGTCGAGGAGGCGGTCCGGGTCGGTCGGGACGTCGTCGTCGTCGACACCGCCGGGCGTCTCGCGATCGACGAGGACCTCATGGACGAGGTTCGCCGGGTGGCCGCAGCGGTGAAGCCTCACTACACCTTCTTCGTCGTCGACGCGATGACCGGTCAGGACGCCGTGCGCTCGGCCACCGCCTTTGGCGAGGCGCTCGATCTCGATGGTGTCATTCTCACCAAGATCGACGGTGACGCCCGAGGTGGCGCTGCGCTGTCGGTCAAGCACGTCGTCGGAAAGCCGATCGCCTTTGTCTCGACGGGCGAGCGGCCCGAGAGCTTCGAGGCGTTCCACCCCGACCGGATGGCGAGTCGTATCCTCGGGATGGGTGACGTTCTCACCCTCATCGAGCGCGCGGAGCGCGAGTACGACGCCGGCGCAGCTGAGAAGGCCGTCGAGCGCCTCCGCGCGGGGAGGTTCACCCTCGAGGACTTCCACGACCAGCTCCAGCAGATGAAGCGGATGGGGCCGTTGCAGAGCGTCCTCGGGATGCTGCCCGGCGTGCCGAAGGAGGTACGGGACGCGCAGATCGACGATCGTGACGTGGCACGGGTCGAGGCCATCATCCGCTCGATGACCCCCGCAGAGCGGGACGATCCGTCGCTCATCAACGGGTCCCGCCGCCTGCGCATAGCGGCCGGTAGCGGACGGACGACGAGCGACGTGAACAATCTGCTCCGCCAGTTCAAGGAGATGCAGAAGTTGATGCGATCCGGCGGCGCGGTGGGGGCAGCGGCGCGCGCCGGGGCGCGCAAGGCGAAGAAGGTCAAGGGCGGCCGTGTCACGCCGTCGTTGAAGGACGCCGGCTCGCTCCGCTAGGAGCGCCCAGCCGGACGGGGCGGAGACGCCGCCCCAGCCGTCGGGCCTGCATGTCGCAGGCCCCACTACGACAGAAGAGAAAGCGAAGGACACGACGTGGCCGTCAAGCTCCGCCTCATGCGGATGGGGAAGAAGAAGCAGCCGACCTATCGGATCGTCGCAGCGGACAGCCATTCACCGCGCGACGGCAGGTTCATCGAGATCGTCGGCACCTATGCACCTCGGGCCGAGCCGTCCGCCGTCGACGTCGACAACGCGAAGGCGCTCGCGTGGCTCGCGAAGGGTGCCCAGCCGACGGAGACGGTCCGCAAGCTCCTCGAGATCTCCGGCGCGTGGGGGGAGTTCGCAGCCGCGCACCCCGCCAAGCCGAAGCCGGTGGCGCGCCAGCGTCCCGCGCGCGGCGCAGGCAAGGCTCCTGCGGGCAAGGCTCGCCCGAAAGCCGGTGCGATGCCGGCCCAGGTCGAGTCGGCCCAGGTCGAGTCGGCAGAGTGACCGCGAACCGATGAGCGACTCACCTTTCCAGCCGCCCCCCTTCGACGAGCAGGTGTACGGCACCTCCGCCGACGACGAGCTCGAGGACGACGAGGAAGACGACGAGGACGACCTCGACGAGGACGGAGAGGACGGCGAGCTCGAGGACGACCTCGACGAGGACGAGCTCGAGGACGCAGAGGAAGACGACGAGGACGACCTCGACGAGGACGACGGTCCCGCTGTCGCTGGACGTCGTGAGGCCGGGTCGGGCGCACACGGCAACGTGGCGCCCGGTGGCGCCGCTCGAGCAGTGCTCGAGCACGTCGCCCGTTCGATAGTCGACGAGCCGGATGCCGTCGCCGTCGATGTGAGCGAAGGTCGTTCGGGAGCGAAGCTCTCGCTCCACGTCGACCCGTCCGACATGGGCCGCATCATCGGCAAACGCGGCCGGGTCGCCCAGGCGATCCGCGTCCTCGTCCGGGCCGCGGCTGCTAGCGAAGGCACCGATGCCTCGGTCGACATCGTCGACTGAGGAGGTGGTGCGGCCGCCGGACGGCACCCAGTCCGAGGGACGCGCTGCGGACCGGGTCGCCTTCGGGCCACTCCTCGAGGTCGGTCGGATCATCCGACCGCACGGGATCCGGGGCGCGGTCGTCGTGCAGCTCGTCACGAACCGGCTCGAGCGCCTCCTTCCCGGCGCCCGCCTGGCGTGCTCGCAGCCGAGGATCGACGGGCCGAGCCCGCCAGACGAGCTCGAGGTGGTGGAGTCGCGTCCGCACCAGGGCCGTCACATCGTGGTCTTCGCAGGCGTGTCGAGCATCGACGCGGCGGAGCCGCTACGCGACGTGCTGCTCTCTGCCCCACCGCTCGATGACCCGGATGCGCTGTTCGTCCACGAGCTCATCGGTCGGGCTGTCGTGGACGCAGGCGGGGTTCTCCGTGGAACGGTCACGGCCGTGGAGGCCAACCCGGCAAGCGATCTTCTCGTCCTCGACGAGCGGCACTACGTGCCTCTGAGGTTTGTCGTCCGCCGGGACGCCGACGGAATCGTCGTAGACGTTCCCGACGGGCTGTTCGACTAGCGAGGTGGACGGCGCGATCGCCGCGAGCGCCGAGGAGCCCAGAATGCGGAGTGGACGCTACGGGACCGGAGATCCTGGCCCAAGGCTCAGCATCTCGGTCCTCACCATCTTTCCCGAGCTCGTCGAGTCCTACGTCGCGGCGAGCGTCGTCGGTCGCGCTCGCCGATCCGGAGTTCTCGAGATCGTGGTGCACGATCTTCGTGATGCGGCTCGTGGGCCACACCGCTCCGTGGACGACGCACCGTTCGGAGGTGGCGCCGGGATGGTGCTCGGCGCCGAGCCAGTGTTTGCGGCTGTCGAGATGTTCTCCCCGCCGCGACCGCTCTACCTGCTTTCGCCGGCAGGACGGCGCTTCGACCAGGCGATGGCTTCCGAGCTGTCGAGCAAGCCGTTCTCCCTGCTCTGCGGACGCTACGAGGGCGTCGACCAGCGGGTGGCAGATCATCTCGTGGACGGGGAGATCTCCATCGGCGACTACGTCCTCGCCGGCGGCGAGCTCGCCGCCCTCGTCGTCGTGGAGGCGGTGGCACGCCTCGTCCGGGGCGTCGTCGGCAACGAAGCGTCGGTGGCCGACGACAGCTTCACCACCGGGCTGCTCGAGTACCCGCAGTACACGAGACCGGCGGACTTTCGCGGCCACATGGTGCCCGAGGCGCTGCTCAGCGGCGACCACGGCCGGATCGCCCGCTGGCGCGCCGCGGAGTCCCTGCGACGGACGATCGACCGCCGACCCGACCTTATCCACGCTCGTGGCGGGCTCGCGCCGAGCGAGGCACAGCTGCTCCGCGAGCACGGCTATCCTGTACCCGTCGTCGAGCCGTTCGGGGCACAGCGCCCGGGGCAGGCTGTCGGCGAAGTGGCCTCCGAGGAGCGTGACCTTCCATGAACCCGACCGATCTCGTCGATCATGCCTACCTGCGTGACGACGTCCCGGCATTCCGTCCCGGCGACACGCTCAAGGTGCACGTCCGGGTCGTCGAAGGGACACGCGAGCGCATCCAGGTGTTCCAGGGGGCCGTCATCCGGCGCCAGGGCTCCGGTGCCCGTGAGACCTTCAGCGTCCGCAAGGTGAGCTTCGGCGTCGGGGTCGAGCGCACCTTCCCGGTCCACTCCCCGATCATCTCGAAGATCGAGATGGTCACCGAGGGGGACGTGCGCAGAGCGACGCTCTACTACCTGCGTGATCGGGTCGGGAAGGCTGCGAAGATCAAGGAGCGCCGGACTGCGCGCTGAGCACCGTCTCGGTGCCAGCCAGCGCCGTCGGACCTGCTAACCGGAGCCTGTGGACGGAGGCGTGAGGATGAGGTGCCTGCGTTGAGCGCCGAGGAAGACCTCGACCAGTTTGAGGCCGAGATCGAGCTCGCCCTCTATCAGGAGTACCGAGCGGTGCTCCCCATGTTCCATTATGTGGTGGAAACCGAGCGCCGCTTCTACCTCGCGAACGACGTCAAGGTCACGCCACGCGACGCTGACGGCACGACGTACTTCGAGGTGGAGCTGGGGGATGCCTGGGTCTGGGACATGTACCGCCCCGCGCGCTTCGTGACGTCTGTGCGAGTCGTGACGTTCAAGGACGTCAACGTCGAGGCGCTGCCGGAGAAGGACCTCTAGTGCCGGGGCCGCTGGACGCGGCCCCGGCGAGCCTGAAGACCGGAGCGGCCGCCAGGTCGAGAGCGCTCGGCCGGACCGGCGAGAACCTCGCGGCGGCCTGGTATCTCGACGCCGGCTTCACGATCGCCGAGCGGAACTGGCGG
>DAHXNN010000055.1 GCA_027365385.1 Acidimicrobiaceae bacterium
GGGCTGCTACTTCCCGTCGCTGTCGACGCGTACCTTCGTCTACAAGGGCATGCTCGCGACCGACCAGCTCCGCCGCTTCTTCCCCGACCTCGCGGACGAGCGCTGCACGAGCCAGCTCGCGCTCGTCCACTCGCGGTTCTCGACCAACACCTTCCCGTCCTGGCCGCTCGCGCACCCCTACCGACTCGTCGCGCACAACGGCGAGATCAACACGGTGGCGGGCAACAAGAACTGGATGCGGGCCCGCGAGGCGCTGCTCGCGAGCGACCTCCTGCCGGGCGACATGGAGCGCCTGCTCCCGATCGTCACCGAGGGCGCGAGCGACTCGGCCTCGTTCGACGAGGTCCTCGAGCTGCTCCACCTCGCCGGGCGGTCGCTGCCGCACGCGATGCTCATGATGATCCCGGAGGCGTGGGAGGCCCACGCGGAGATGGACGAGGCGCGGCGCGCCTTCTACGAGTTCCACAGCTGCGTGATGGAGCCCTGGGACGGGCCCGCCGCGGTCGCGTTCACCGACGGCTCGCTCATCGGGGCGATGCTCGACCGCAACGGTCTCCGCCCGGCGCGCTACTGGGTGACGAGCGACGGGCTCGTGGTGCTCGCATCCGAGGTCGGCGTGCTCGAGATCGCACCGTCACGGGTCGTCCGCAAGGGTCGGCTCCAACCCGGCAAGATGTTCCTCGTCGACACCGTCGCGGGCAGGATCGTCGACGACGCCGAGGTCAAGGCTGCGCTCGCGGCGGAGCACCCCTACCGGGACTGGCTCGACAAGGGCCTCGTCCGGCTCGAAGAGCTCCCGCCCCGGGAGATGCTCGTGCCCCAGCACGGCTCCGTGGTCCGCCACCAGAGGCTCTTCGGCTTCACCACCGAGGAGCTGCGGCTGATCGTCGGGCCGATGGCGACGAGCGGCGCGGAGCCGATCGGCTCGATGGGCTCGGACACGCCGCTCGCGGTGCTCTCCTCGCGCCCCCGGCTGCTGTTCGACTACTTCTCCCAGCTCTTCGCGCAGGTGACGAACCCGCCTCTCGACGCGATCCGCGAGGAGCTCGTGACGTCGCTCTCGGCGACGGTCGGCCCCGAGCGCAACCTCCTCGAGCCCGAGCCGGACTCGTGCCGCCAGATCGTCCTCGAGTTTCCCGTCATCGACAACGACCACCTCGCGAAGCTCCTCTACGTCAACGAGCACGGCGAGACCCCCGGGTTCTCCGCGTTCGCGATCGACGGCCTGTACCGGGTCGCGGGCGGCGGTGCCGCGCTCGCCGAGGCGATCGAGCGCGTCTGCGACGAGGTGCTCGACGCGATCGAGCGCGGCGCGAACGTCGTCGTGCTCTCCGACCGCAACTCGAGCGCCGAGCTCGCGCCGGTCCCGTCTCTCCTCCTCACCGCCGCGGTCCACCACCACCTCGTGCGGGAGCGGGCGCGCACGCGGACAGGCCTCGTCGTCGAGACCGGCGAGGCGCGCGAGATCCACCACATGGCGCTCCTCGTCGGCTACGGCGCGGCTGCGGTGAACCCCTACCTCGCGATCGAGTCGATCGCGGAGATGGCGGGGCGCGGCGAGCTCGGCGAGATCTCTGCCCGGCGCGCCGTGCGCAACTACGTGAAGGCCGCCGGCAAGGGCGTGCTGAAGGTGATGTCGAAGATGGGGATCTCGACGATCGCCTCCTACACCGGTGCACAGGACTTCGAGGCGATCGGCCTCGACGCCGGCCTCGTGGACCGCTACTTCACCGGCACTGCGAGCCAGATCGGGGGAGCGGACCTCGACGCGCTCGCCACGGAGGTGGCCGCGCGCCACCACCTCGCCTGGGAGGAGCGCGAAGGCGAGCTCGCGCACCGCGAGATCGGGGTCGGCGGCGAGTACCAGTGGCGGCGGGAGGGCGAGCACCACCTGTTCAACCCGCGGACCGTGTACAAGCTGCAGCACGCCACCCGGGCGCGTCGCTACGAGGTCTTCAAGGAGTACACCGCCCTCGTCGACGACCAGTCCGAGCGCCTCGCCACGCTGCGGGGCCTGCTCCGGCTGCGGACGGGCGAGGACGCGCCCCGCCCTCCGGTGCCGATCGACGAGGTGGAGCCGGTGAGCTCGATCGTCCGGCGGTTCGCGACCGGCGCGATGTCCTACGGCTCGATCTCGGCAGAGGTCCACGAGACGCTCGCCGTCGCGATGAACCGGCTCGGCGCGAAGTCGAACACCGGGGAGGGCGGCGAGGATCCCGAGCGCTTCGTCCCCGACCCGAACGGCGACTCCCGGCGCAGCGCGATCAAGCAGGTCGCCTCGGGTCGCTTCGGCGTGACGAGCGAGTACCTCGTCAGCGCGGACGACATCCAGATCAAGATGGCCCAGGGCGCGAAGCCCGGCGAAGGCGGCCAGCTGCCGGGCCACAAGGTCTACCCCTGGATCGCGAAGACGCGGCACTCGACGCCAGGCGTCGGTCTCATCTCCCCGCCTCCCCATCACGACATCTACTCGATCGAGGACCTCGCGCAGCTCATCCACGACCTCAAGAACGCGAACCCGCGGGCGCGCATCAACGTCAAGCTCGTCGCCGAGGTCGGGGTGGGCACCGTCGCGGCGGGCGTCGCGAAGGCGCACGCGGACGTCGTGCTCATCTCCGGCGAGGACGGCGGGACGGGAGCTGCACCGCTCACCGCGCTCAAGCACGCGGGCGCGCCGTGGGAGCTCGGTCTCGCGGAGACCCAGCAGACCCTCGTCCGCAACGGCCTGCGGGACCGGATCGTCGTCCAGGTCGACGGCCAGCTGAAGACGGGCAGGGACGTCGTCGTCGCGGCGCTGCTCGGTGCCGAGGAGTACGGCTTCGCCTCCGCGCCGCTCGTCGTCTCGGGCTGCGTGATGATGCGCGTCTGCCACCTCGACACCTGCCCCGTCGGCATCGCCACGCAGAACCCCGAGCTCCGCAAGCGCTTCACCGGACGTCCGGAGTTCGTCGAGATGTTCTTCACCTACATCGCCGAGGAGGTGCGCGAGCACCTCGCCGCGCTCGGCTTCCGTAGCCTCGAGGAGGCCGTCGGCCACGTCGAGTGCCTCGACACCGTCCCCGCGCTCGGCCACTTCAAGGCGCGCGGACTCGACCTGTCGCCGCTCCTCGCGCCTGCGGTGTCCCTGCACGGCGAGTCGGCTCTCCACCAGGTCGTCGCGCAGGACCACGGCCTCGCCGACGCGCTCGACAACGAGCTGATCGCCGCAGCCGCACCCGCGCTCGAGCGCGGCGAGCCGGTGGTGATCGAGAGCGCCGTCCGCAACGTCAACCGCACGGTCGGCACCATGCTCGGCGCGGAGCTCACCCGCCGCTACGGCGCAGCGGGGCTCCCCGACGGCACGATCCGCGTCGTGCTCACCGGCTCGGCGGGACAGAGCCTCGGCGCGTTCCTCCCCCGGGGGATCGAGATCCGCCTGTCGGGCGACGCGAACGACTACCTCGCGAAGGGCCTCTCGGGAGGGCGCATCGTGGTGCGGCCGCCCGAGGACGCGCCGTTCGCCGCCGAGGAGAACATCATCGCGGGCAACGTCCTGTGCTATGGGGCGACGGCCGGAGAGGTCTTCGTCCGGGGTCAGGTGGGCGAGCGGTTCTGCGTGCGCAACTCCGGAGCGACCGCAGTCGTCGAGGGCGTCGGGGACCACGCGTGCGAGTACATGACGGGGGGCGTCGTCCTTGTGATCGGCCCGACGGGGCGCAACGTCGCCGCGGGGATGTCTGGCGGCGTCGCGTACGTCCACGACCCCGACCAGATGCTGGCACGCCGGTGCAACACCGCGATGGTGGAGCTCGAGCCGCTCGACGCCGACGACCGTGCGCTCGTCACCGGATTGCTCGAGCGCCATGCAGAGCGCACCGGATCTCCGGTCGCCGCCCGGTTGCTCGCCCGTGGCGACGAGGCGCTCGCGGAGGTCACGAAGGTCATGCCGCGTGACTACAAGCGGGTGCTCGCGGCGACCAAGGAGGCGGAGGAGCGCGGGCTCCCGGTCGAGGAGGCGATCATGGCGGCGGCACATGGGTGACCCGAGGGGCTTCCTCCGCTACGAGCGCTCCGGCCCGCAGCGCCGGCCCGTCGAGCTGCGGGTGCGGGACTGGCGTGAGGTCTACGAGCCGTTCCCCGCGGAGGAGCTGGCGCACCAGGCGCTGCGCTGCATGGACTGCGGGATACCGTTCTGCCACGAGGGCTGTCCCCTTGGGAACCTGATCCCGGAGTGGAACGACCTCGTCGGGAGGGACCTCCCCGCAGAGGCGAGCGAGCGCCTCCACGCGACGAACAACTTCCCCGAGGTCACGGGACGGCTCTGCCCTGCACCGTGCGAGGGATCCTGCGTGCTCGGCATCGGCGCGGAGCCAGTCGCGATCAAGCAGGTCGAGCTCGAGATCGCCGAGTGGGCCGCAGGTGCTGGGCTCACGCCCGTGCTCGCGTCACGCCCGACGGGAAAGCGCGTCGTGGTCGTCGGCTCGGGCCCCGCCGGGCTCGCCGCCGCGCAGCAGCTCACCCGCGCGGGCCACGAGGTCGTCGTCGTCGAGCGCGCCGAGCGCATCGGAGGGCTGCTCCGCTACGGGGTGCCGGAGTTCAAGCTCGAGAAGGCGGTGATCGACCGCCGCCTCGCCCAGATGCAGGCCGAGGGCACGATCCTGCGGACACGGACGATCGTCGGACCGGACAGCGCCGAGGTGGACGGCGCCGCGGCTCCCGGCGCGACCGTGCTGCCCGCGCAGTCCCTCCTCGACGAGTACGACGCGGTCGTCCTCGCGATCGGCTCGACGAGGCCGCGCGACCTCGAGGTGCCGGGCCGCGAGCTCGCCGGCGTGCACGTCGCGATGGACTACCTGAAGGGTGCGAACCTCGCATGCGAGGGCTCGATCGCCGAGGCGCCGATCTCCGCGCGCGCGAAGGACGTCGTCATCCTCGGTGGCGGTGACACCGGAGCGGACTGCCTCGGCACGGTGCACCGCCAGGGAGCCCGCTCGGTCCGCCAGCTGGAGATCCTCCCGAGCCGCCGGCGACGCGCGCGGAGGCCAACCCGTGGCCGACCTGGCCGGTGGTCCTGCGCAGCTCGGCCGCGCACGAGGAGGGCGGCGAGCGGCTCTACGCGCTCTCGACGAGCGAGCTCGTCGGCGACGCGACGGGAGCGGTGCAGGCGCTCCGGGCCGTGCGTGTCGAGCGGGTCGTCGAGGCCGGGCGGACGAGCTTCGTCCCCGTCGCCGGCCCTGCGCTCGAGCTCGAGTGCCAGCTCGTGCTCCTCGCGCTCGGCTTCGCGGGCCCCGAGCGCACGGGCGTGGTCGCCGAGCTCGGCTGCGCGCTCGACGGCCGGGGCAACCTCGCGGTGGACTCGACGTACATGACGAGCGTCGACGGGGTGTTCGCCTGCGGCGACGCGGTGCGCGGGCAGAGCCTCGTCGTGTGGGCGATCGCGGAGGGGCGCTCCGCGGCGGCCGCGGTCGACCGCTACCTCGAAGGATGGTCGGACCTGCCGGCGCCGCTCCGCCCTGGTGCGGTCGCGCTCGCGTAGGTGGAGAGCATCGGACCGAGGGGGGCCGAGCGGTGACGGCCGGGACTGCGCGCGGCGGGAGCGATCGAGCGGGGGAGCTCGACGCGATCCGGGCCGAGCTCGCGTCCCTTGCCGAGCGGATCGGCGACCTCGCGTACGAGGAGCTGCGCCGTGCGGTGGCAGATGGCGAGGGCACGCGACCCGAGCTCGAGCGGCGGCTCACGAGGGCGCGAGGAGCAGTCGAGCGGGCGGTCGGGATCCTGCGGGGCGCTGCGGATGGCGACTGAGGCACCACGCGAGCACTACCCTACGTTGCTGCGCAAGACAAGCGTCTACCTGGCTCCAGGGGAGGTGACTCGTCTTGCATCGCTTGCCGAGCAGGAAGGGACGACGCGCGCCGAGGTGATCCGGCGAGCGATCCGTGTCTACGAACCCGAGCAACGGGGCGATCGTCACTTCGCTCTCGTCGCGAGCGCGGAGGGCCCGGGCGGCTCGGTGGCAGACCTCACGGAGGACGATCTCCTCGACGGCTTCGGCGCGTGACGCTCGTCGTCGACGCGCGCCGTCACGGGACGCGGCGGATCCTCACCTTCGACGAGCGCCACGTCCGCGCGCTGCGTCCGCTCGACGACGGCCACGTCACGCTCTTGCCAATCGACGAGCAACCTGGTTGAGTCCGAGGCGCACGGTGGCAGTACCCGTGGCGGGGATCGAAGATGGGGGACGAACATGATCGTGACCGGTGCCCGGCTCGTGCCCGTGCGCTCGCGACGGCGGACGGGGAGCATCTCGGTCCACGTGATCGTGCTGCTCGACACCGACGAGGGTCTGGTGGGCTTCGGGGAGATGTCCGACCTCGACTGCTACCGGATGCACCTCCCGGACCTCGAGGCCCTCGAGATCGCCGTGCTCCACGTGATGGTCGGCTTCGACCCGGCTCGCCACGGCGAGCTCCACCGGCGCCTGCACGCACTCATGCCGTCGTACCTGCGGTCCTCGGTCGCCTACCCGCCGTTCTCGCTCGCCTCGCAGCTCGCCGCCGCGCTCGACATGGCCTGCTACGACCTCGCGGGCAAGCAGCTCGGCGCGCCGGTGAGCGCTCTCCTCGGAGGCACGTCGCGCGAGCGGCTCGAGATGGCCTACCCGCTGTTCCCCGCGGGATCGAGCGACGACGTCCCCCGGGTGCTCGACGCGGTGGCCGAGCTCGTCGGGCTCGGCATCTCGAGGTTCCGCTACTACGTCGGCGTCGACTGCGACGCCGACGAGGAGCTCCTCGACGCTCTCGTCTCGCGCTTCGAAGGCGCCGTCGAGCTCAAAGGGCTCGACTTCCAGGGACGCTTCTACTGGAAGGACGCGCTCGCCCACTACGAGCGGCTCCGCCCCTACGGCGTCGAGCTCATCGAGAGCGTGAGCTGGCGGGAGGACCTCGAGGGGATGGCCGAGGTGCGCAGGCGGGCGGGCGCGGCGGTCTCCGAGCACGTGTCGAGCTACGCGCAGGCGATGCGGCTGATCCGCGCCGACGCGGTGGACGTTTTCAACGTCATGCACAACTCTGCGGGCCTCTGGGGTGCGAGCCGCCTGCTCGCGATCGCGGACGCTGCCGGGTTGAAGTCCCTGCTCGGCACCACCCAGGAGCTCGCGATCGGCACGGCGGCGGTCGCGCACCTCGGTGCGAGCGCGGCAGAGCTCCACTACGCCGGCGACGCCGTCGGCCCGCTGCTCTACCTCGACGACGTCGTCGGAAGCGGCGTCCGCTTCGACGGTCTCACCCTCGAGGTGCCGACGGGGCCGGGGCTCGGCGTGAGCATCGACGAGGAGCTGCTCGAGCAAGCACGGGGATCGCTTGTCGAGTGGGAGCGCCCGGCGCACCTGGAGGGCTACCTGGGGCAGTGAGGCGAACGGGGCGGGCGAGCTACGAGCCGGTGGTCGAGGCGTCCGCCCGGAGGCTCGTTGCGGCGTTAGCAGTGCACGCTGGGAGCTGTGCGGGGGGCTGGCCGTAACCGGACTCATTCGGCCAAGGCCAGTCCCTGCCGCGATCGAACCACGCGGAGGTGGACATCGACCAGGATCCCGCGGCCGCGCAGATCGGAGCATTTGGCGCCTAGCCGCCCCCACTGGCGCCATATTGGCGCCAGTGGGGACTATGATGATCTGCATGCCCAGCGTGCAGATCAAGGCTGTACCTGACGACGTCCACGCGGAGCTCCGGCGGCGCGCGGCGAACGCGGGCAAGTCCCTCCAGGAGTACCTCCTCGGTCGCCTCGTCGAGGAGGCAGGTCGGCCGAGCCTCGACGACCTGCTCGCCCGGGCCGGCCAGCGCAGCGGAGGCCGGGTGACGTTCGGCTTTGCACGGGAGGTGGTCCGCGAGGACCGGGACTCGAGATGATCGTCGTGGACGCGTCCGTGATCGCCCCCGCGCTCGCGGACGACGGTGCCGACGGTGACCGTGCGCGGGCGCGCCTGCGGGGCGAGCGTATCGTCGTGCCAGAGATCCTCCACCTCGAGGTCGTCTCCGTTCTCCGCAAGGCGGCCAGCGCAGGGCTGCTGGACGAGCGCCGGGCGACCCAGGCGCTCGCGGACCTCGCGGACCTCGCCTGCGAGCGAGTGGGCCACCGGCCCTTGCTCGCCCGGATCTGGGAGCTGCGATCCAACGTGACGCCGTACGACGCTGCCTACGTCGCGCTTGCCGAGACGGTGGAGGCGACGCTGCTCACCGCCGACTCGCGTCTCGCACGAGCACCTGGCACGCGCTGCGCGGTCGAGCATCTCGGCTGACGCGAGGTCCGCCGTCCATGGCAGTGGGCCATGATGTGGGAATGGACCTCGAGCACGACGAACGACCCTGGGGGAGCTACACGGTGCTCTCCGACGCGGACGACCACAAGGTGAAGGAGATCCTCGTCCTTCCTGGAAAGCGCCTGTCGTACCAGAAGCACGCGAAGCGCGCGGAGCACTGGTTCGTCGTACGCGGCGAGGGCACGGTCACCCTCGACGGCACCGACATCGCGGTGGGGCCGGGATCGGTCGTCGACATCGCGATCGAGCAGGCCCACCGGATGGCGAACACCGGGACCGAGGAGCTGCTCTTCGTCGAGGTCCAGCACGGCAGCTACTTCGGCGAGGACGACATCGTGCGCCTCGAGGACGACTTCGGGCGGACCGCGTAGGCACGCGCCGGCCGCGTGGCGCGCCACGCCGCCGGTCTGCTCAAATCGCACCCGTGACCGTCGTGAAGATCAACGCCATCACCGTTCCCGCCGACGCTGGCGACGAGCTCGCCCGCCGCTTCGCCGCGCGCGCCGGTGCAGTCGACGGCCAGGCGGGCTTCGAGGGCTTCGAGCTCCTCCAGCCAGCCGACGGGCGCACCCAGTGGCTGGTGGTCACCCACTGGCGCGACGAGGAGTCCTTCGCCGCGTGGGTGGCCTCGCCCTCGTTCGCCCACGGTCACGCGGGCGCGGACCGCCCGGCACCGGGGGGCGGTCCGGTGTCGGTCGCCTCCGAGCTCTGGTCGTACACGGTGGCTGGTGGTTCGCCGGGTCGTCGAGGCTGAGCCGGCACCACACCGGCAAGGCGGGCTTCGACGTCGAGGCGCGCCGCAGCAAGACGACTCGTAGTGGGCTCTTGCGGGAGCTCGCCGAGGAGACGTTGAGGCTGCGGTCCTGCTATCGCGCCGAGAGTGGGAGTGACCGCGTTGCGGGTAGCCCTCCAGCGGTAGGTCGACGGGGGCGACGCGCGGGACCTCGCCACCGTGATGCGCGGGTCCCTCGCCGGGTCGATCGAGCTGGCCCTCAGCCCGCCGCGGGCACGAGCGCGTTCAGCGCGTCGATGAGCTGGCGGAGACGGCCATGGTGGGTCTTGTCGAACTCGAGGGCGATGCGCGAGAGCTCGAGGTGGTCCTCGCTCGCGCGCTCGGGGGCGAGCGCCTCGGTCGGCCAGATGCCCCGGTCCGAGCAGATGTCCGCGAACGCGGTGGAGAGCATCCGGAGCTCCTCGTCGCTCGGCGCGTGGTGGAGCCGGAGCACCATCGTGTCGCCGACGAAGCGTCTCGAGTGGTAGTTGCGGTGGAAGCCGAGCAGCTCCTCGACCGCCGCGTCGACGTCGGAGGTGATCTTGTAGAGCGCCGCGTCGCGTGGGTCGGCAAGACCGCGCCGGAAGACCTGCGAGGTGACGAACTCCTCCCAGGCGCTCCAGTAGCCGTCGCCCGGCTGGTCGACGAGGACGATCGGCGCCGGCTCGGCCTTGCCCGTCTGGAGCAGCGTCAGGAGCTCGTAGGCCTCGTCCAGGGTGCCGAAGCCCCCGGGAAGCACGAGGAAGCCCGTGGACTCCTTCATGAGCATGAGCTTTCTCGTGAAGAAGTACTTCATCTCGACGAGCTTGTCGTTCTCCGCGATCCACGCGTTCGGGAGGGACTCGAACGGGAGGCGGATGTTCACACCGATCGCCATCTCCGGCCCGGCGCCCTCGCTGCCCGCGGCCATGATCCCCGGTCCAGCTCCCGTCACGACCATCCAGCCCGCCTCGGCGAGGCGGTGGGCGAGGACGCGTGCGAGCGAGTAGAGCGCGTCGGAGGGAGCGGTGCGCGCCGAGCCGAAGATCGTGACCTTCGGCACCTCGCGGAACGGTGCGAACATCGAGAAGGCGTGTGCCATCTCCGCGATCGCGGACCGTGCGATCTTCAGGTCCAGCCGGCCCGAGCCGTTGTGCGTGAGCTCGAGCGCCGAGGCGAGGATCGCCCGGTGGATGTCACGGTTGCGCCGGGCGCCTACGGCGTCGAGGAGCGCCTCGACGAGGTGCCCGACCTCGCCCGGATCGCCGTCGGGTCTGTCGGGTCTGCCGGGAGCGCCGGGAGCGCCGGGAGACGGCTCGCTCACACGAGCCCCTTCGCGACGACTGTCTCGCAGAGCCAGAGGACGCGTGGGGCATGCACGCGCGATGCAGGAAGCTCCTCGCCTGCGAGCACCCGTGCGAACGCTTCGCGCTTCTCCGCGCCGGTGACCGCGATGACGACGAGGCCGGCCGTAGCGATGCCGGCGAGCGTCAAGGTCATCCGCTCGAGGGGGTTGCGCCCCGCGGGGTCGACGTTGGTCGCGACGAGCTGGTCCGGCGGAGCGTCGAGCGCCGCGGAGCCGGGGAAGAGCGATGCGGTGTGCCCGTCGGGCCCGAAGCCGAGCTGGAGCACGTCGAGGCCCCCGGAGAAGCGCAGCTGCTGCTCGTAGGCACCGGGCCCGTCCGCGCACGACATCGGATGGAAGCCCACGAGCTCGGCGAGGCGCGGTTTCAGCACCGCACGCAGCGCGCGTTGGTTCGACATCGGGTCGTCCGGCGCGACGCAACGCTCGTCCGCGAAGAAGCACTCCGTGCGCGACCAGTCGAGGTCGTCCCGCAGAGCGAGCCTGGCGTAGCAACGCTCGCCGGACGAGCCGCCCGAGCAGCCCAGCCGGAACGGGATCCCGCCTTCGTCGCGCTCGGAGAGCACGCGGCGTCCCTCGGAGACGGCGAGGTCCGCGAAGGCGCCCGGGACGTCGTCGGTGACGACGAGGTCGCCGTTCACGGGTTGCGCCACTGGCGGCCTCCACCCTCGACGAGCCGGTCCGCCTCGATCGGGCCCCAGCTCCCGGCGCGGTAGCGGGCGAGAGGAGGCTCGCCCTCGCTGAAGGCCTGCTGGATCGGCGCGACGATCTCCCAGGCCTGGTCGACCTCGTCGCTGCGGATGAACAACGTGGCGTCACCGCCCATCGCGTCGAGCAGGAGCCGCTCGTAGGCCTCGGCCGTCCCGCCGGGGAAGGCGTCCGCGTAGGAGAAGTCCATCGCGACGGTCCGCACCTTGAACGCGGGGCCCGGGACCTTGGCACCGAAGCAGAGGCTGATCCCCTCGTCCGGCTGGATCCGCAGCGTCAAGGTGTCCGGGCGCAGGTCCCGGGCGAGCTTGCCCGCGAAGGGGAGGTGCGGCGGGCGCTGGAAGACCATCGAGACCTCGGTGGCCCGGGTGGCGAGCCGCTTGCCCGTCCGGACGTAGACGGGGACGCCGGCCCACCGCCAGTTGTCGACGAGCAGGTGCATCGCCACGTAGGTCTCGGTCTCCGAGGTCGGGTCGACGCCATCCTCCGCCCGGTAGGCCGGGACGTCCTCGCCCGCCACGATGCCAGCGCCGTACTGGGCGCGCACGACGTTGTTGACCGCCTCGTCGGGGTCGGGCACGACGACCGACCGGAGAAGCTTCACCTTCTCGTCACGGATGCCACCTGCGTCCATCGTCGAGGGGGGTTCCATCAAGGTGAGTGCGAGGACCTGCATCACGTGATTCTGCACGATGTCGCGCAGCGCCCCCGCTGTCTCGTAGAAGCCGCCGCGGTGCTCGACGCCGAGGCTCTCGGCGACGGTGACCTGGACGTGGTCGACGTAGCGGCGGTTCCAGACCGGCTCGAAGATCGAGTTCGCGAAGCGCAGCGCGAGGACGTTCTGGACCGTCTCCTTGCCCATGTAGTGGTCGATCCGGAAGATCTGGTCCTCCCTGAACGCCTGGTGCAGCTCGGCGTCGAGCTCCTGCGCGCTCGCGAGGTCGGAGCCGAACGGCTTCTCGACGACGAGGCGCGCGAACGTGCCGCCGCGCCCGGGCGCGTTGCCCCCGTGGGCGGCGAGCGAACGGGCCACCTGGCCAAACACTGCCGGCACGGTCGCGAGGTAGTACATGCGGTTGCCCGACGTGCCACGCGTCTCGTCGAGCTCGTCGAGCACTGTGGCAAGGGTGGAGAACGTGGCGTCGTCGCCGTAGTCCCCCGACACGTAGCGGAAGCCCTCGACGAGCGTCTCCCAGGCACCCGACGATCCTGCGGGCGTGAGCTTCCGGCACATCGCCCGGAACTCCTCGTCGGACCACTCGCTGCGTGCGACGCCGACGACGGCGACGTGGTCGTCGAGAGCACCCCGCTCGACGAGCTGGGCGAGCGCGGGGAGGATCTTGCGGTGCGCGAGGTCGCCCGACGCGCCGAACACGACGAGCGCGAGCGGCTCGGGCCGTCGCGCGACGTCGTCGTCGACGTGGACGGTGGTGTCTACCACCTCGCGTAGTGAGATGAGGCTGCCACCCTCGTCCTGGACGAGGTGCGGCT
>DAHXNN010000080.1 GCA_027365385.1 Acidimicrobiaceae bacterium
GTCAGCGTCGCCGGGCTCGAGCCGGTCGATCGCGGCCCGACCGGCCGGTGGCGGGTCGCTCGGCGGGTCGGTCCTCGGAGCATCGAGGGCCGGAGGAGGCGTAGCGGTCGTCAGGGAGACGGGCACGGCGGCCGTCACGCCGAGCACCGTACGGCGAAACGCGTCGCCCGCCGTCCCCGCCGCGAGCTGCCGCCTCGTCACCTCGGACAACCCGATCGCTCCCCGGGAGCTGGGGCCCCTCGTGAGAGCGAGCGCTCGGGGAGCGATGCCGGCGAGCAGCTCCTCGGCTTCGGCGAGTAGAGCGCACGGCATCCCCATCCCGCCTGGCTTGCCGCGCATCGCGTCGACGGCGAGCGCCGCACGGGGCCAGTGGGCACGCACGACCCCGACAAGCAGTCCCGGGTCGAGGCCCAGCAGCTCGGCGTACCGCCAGAGCCCGACCACGGCGGCCTGTTCGACGTGGAGCACCTCGAGGTGGCCGTGCTCGAGCGCGGCGAGATCCACCATCGGCACGCCTGTCGAGCTCCGCACGTCCTCGAGCGACAGTCCTGCCGCCTCGCGGGCGCTCCGGAGGACGAGCCCGACATCGACGGGAGTGGACGGCGGGGGCGCGGAGAGCACGACCCGAGGCGCGGGTGCTCCGTGCTGGGCCGACCTGCGGGCGATCTTCACCATCGACGGACCTCCACGCTCGCGCTCCGTCCGCTGTGCCGAGCTCAGCCCACGCGGACGAGCCGGAGGGTGTCGGCCACGGGCACGGCTGCGTCTGGCGATCCCGCAAGGACGACGACGACGTCGCCGGACCGCGCATAGCCCGCCTCGACGACCCGCTTCACCGCGAACCACACGACGTCGTCCGTGCTCTCCGCCTCCGGCACACCGAGAGTCTCGATGCCCCAGCTCACGGTGAGCTGGCGCTGCGTCCTCGGCGACGGCGTCGTCGCGACCACCGGCATCGACGGGCGATAGCGCGAGATGGCCCGTGCGGTGGCGCCGGACCGGGTGCATGCGATGATCGCCGCAGCGTCCTGCTCGACCGCGGCGCGCCACGCAGCGCCGGTGATCGCCGCGGTGATGCGTGCCGGCGAGGACGCCGGTCCGCTCACCTGCTGGGCGCCGAGGCTGTCGCCCCATGCGACGTAGTCGAAGTCCTCCTCGGTCCGCGCCACGATGCGCGCCATCGTCGCGACGACGTTCACGGGGTCGACCCCGACTGCAGTCTCCGCGGAGAGCATGACGGCGCTCGTCCCGTCGAGCACCGCGTTCGCCACGTCGGTCACCTCGGCGCGGGTCGGGACCGGGGCGTTGATCATCGACTCGAGCATCTGGGTCGCCGTGATGACCGGACGCCCGAACCTCACCCCGGCCCGGATGATGTGCTTCTGGTGGTGCGGCACGTCCTCGAGCGGGACGCGCACCCCGAGGTCACCCCGGGCGACCATGACGCCGTCGGCGACCTCGAGGATCCCGTCGAGCTCGTCGACGCCCTCGCGCGTCTCGATCTTCGCGACGAGCATCGGCCCGCCGGGGCCTGCGGCTGCACGCGCTCGCTCCATGTCGGCCCGGGAGCGGACGAACGAGACGGCGACGAGATCGATCCCCTCGGCAACGAGCGCCTCCAGCCGGACGAGGTCGTCCGCTGTCGGCGTCGTGAGCTGCATGCTGCGAGCTGGAGCGGTGACGCCGGGACGGCCCTGCAATCGCCCCCCGGAGCGGACACGGGCCATGACGCCGCCGGGCACCGTGCCGAGCACGAGGAGCGACACGCCTCCGTCTCCGAGCGCGACGTGGTCCCCCTCCTCGAGCGCGTGGACGACCTCGTCCACGGCGACCGCTATCTGCTCCGCGGTGCTCCCGTGCACCGTCGAGCCCGGCACGAGCTTGAGCTCGGCACCGGCCGCGAGGACCACGCCGCCCTCTGCGAACGGTGCGGTGCGGATCTTCGGACCCGGCAGGTCGGCCAGGATCCCGACCTCGGGAGCAGCCGACCGCAGCGCCCTGACACGGGCGATCGCCTCGTCGACGCTGCCGTGCGCGAGAGTGACGCGAGCGACGTCCATGCCTGCGGCAGCGAGCGCCCGCAACGTCTCGGGCGCGTCCGAGGCCGGACCGATCGTCGCGACGATCCGGGTGCGGCGCTGCGGATGGCGGGGCCGACCGCTCACCGACAGCCGTCCGGCTGCCTCGCTCGCGAACCTCGTCACCCCCTGCCGCACGCTCGGGCGGGGCTGGACGTCGACGTCGGGCGCTGTCTCCATCGCACCAGCATGCCCGAAGTCGGCGCCCGCGACGAGCCGGGTGTCGTGGCGAGCCGGGTGTCGTGGCGAGCCAACCGGAGGCGCCGCCGAGCTGGAGGCGCCGAGCGGGAGCCCGCACATAGGAGGTGACGCATGGGACCGTCAACCCGCGACGAGGTACGGGATCGTCTGGGGGCCTTCGGGGAGCACGCAGCACGTCGCCGCGGGACCGAGCCGCTCGAGCTCGGCGCGCACCCGCTCGCCGACGTCCGTCACAGGCTCGAGGTGCGCCGCCCGAAGGTCCGCGTCGCCCAGCCCGTCCGCGTGCACTGCCACCCGGGCGACGCGCTGGACGCGGGCCTGCACCTGTAGCTGCCACTGGTCCGGCTCGGCCCGGTCACGACCCTCGATGGCGACGAGCAGCTCCTCGGGCGATCCAGCCGAGGCGAGCAGCTCCTTGTAGGAGCCGTGGTCGGGGAAGCCGTCGCGGCACTCGGCTGCGACGACGACGAGGCCACCGGGCACCACGACGCTCGCGGCGGCGGACATCCCCTTGACGGCCTGGTAGAGGTTCTGGTCGAGCGGGAAGCCCGAGTTCGACGTCACGACCACGTCGAATCGGTGCGGGACAGGGCGCATCGCGACGCTCCGGGAGAGCGCGCACGCCGCGGCATGCATCGCGGACAGCTCGCCGCCGAAGGCTGCGACGATCCGGTGGGCCGCGTCGAGCACCACGTCGCAGGCGAAGTCGACACCGGTCGCCGCGGCGATCGCCCGGACGTCGTCGTGGACCGGGTTGCCTACGACGACCCCCCACGTCGCGCGCGAGTCTCCGATGCGACGCGCGTCGTGGAGGACGAGTGTCGTCTCGAGACCGGCGAGCCCCGGCGCGACGAGCTTCGGTCCCCCCGAGAAGCCGGCGAAGAAATGGGGCTCGACGAAACCGGTCGTGATCCGCACATCTGCCTCGACCCACTCCCGGGCCAGCAGCACGGGCACGCCGTCACCGAGCACCCCGAGGTCCGCGAGGCTCGAGCGGTCACGCGCGTCGTGGTTGACGACGCGCACGCTCCGCAGCACCTCCCGACCGAGCACCTCCCCGCCGAGCATCTCCTCGAGCTCGGAAGGCGTGTTCGCGCGGTGCGTTCCCGTGGCGACGAGCACTACGACATCGTCGAGGTCGACGATGTCCGCGAGTAGCTCGAGCAGCGCGGGCACCACGACGTCGCGCGGCTGGGGCCTCGTCCCGTCGCAGATCGCGATGGCGACGCGCTGGCCGCGCTGCACGAGCTCGGGAAGCGGCAGGCCGGCTACCGGTTCGCGAAGCGCCCGACGCACCTCAGCCGGTGCGTCGACGACCGCTGCAGGATAGCGGGGCGCGACGACGAGCGTGCGCTCCTCGGGCAGCTCGACGTCGAGCCCGGCATCCCCGTACGCGAGGTGGACCTGCACTGACCCGCCTCCTCTCAGCTCGCCGGGTTCACGGAGCTCTCGTCGAAGCGGACGTCGTGGGCTGCGGCGAGGACCTCGCCGCGCCAGACCGAAGAGACGCGGTCGCGCGTCGAGCCGGTCAGCAGCAGCGTCGCGACGTCCACCTCTTTGATGTACCACAAGCCGGTGAGGAGAGACCATGCTCGGTCCGCCGGGACGCGAGAACGTGCTCCTGCCAGCCTCTGCCTCGTGCGCCCAGCGTCCCGGTACGAGAGCGCCGCCGGGGATCCGGTACGGCGGCCGCGATGTTCGTCCCGGCGACGCCAAGCTAGCGTTGCCCGCATCCGGATCCGGAGTCGGGGACGTTCGAGGAGAAGCTGCTGAGCACGAGGATGTGGCTCGCCCGCGGATCGGTGGTCACGGCGGGGGCGATCTCCCGCCGCCTCGGCCTCGGTGCCGGGTCGACCGTCGGCGGCCGGGTCGGCATCGCCATCGACCCGCGCCTGCTCGCAAAGCTGGCTGCCGGTAGGCAGGTGGCCCTCGTGTCGGGTACCAACGGCAAGACGACCACGACCCGGCTGCTCGCCGAGGCGCTCGGAGGGCCGGGGGTCGTCGCGACGTCGCTCGCCGGAGCCAACATGCCTGCGGGCCTTGTCGCCGCGCTCTGCTCTACGCCTGCACCGACAGGTCCTGCGGTCCTCGAGGTCGACGAGGGCTACTTGGGCGACGTCGACGCGTCCGTGCGGCCGCGCGTCGTCGTCGCTCTCAATCTCTCCCGTGACCAGCTCGACCGCGTCGGCGAGGTGCGCATGGTGGCGGCTCGCTGGCGCGAAGCGTTCGCCGCGACCAAGGCCACCGTCGTCGCGAACTGCGACGACCCCCTCGTCGCGTGGGCCGCCATCGCCGCCGGGCATGTCGTGTGGGTCGCGGCCGGCGGCATCTGGCACGCGGACGCCCACCACTGCCCGTCCTGTGACGCACGGGTCGACTTCTCCGCAGCGGACACGTCTGGCTGGTCCTGCACGTGCGGCCTGCGCCGCCCACGCCCCGAGGCAGCTCTCACCGACCACGCTCTCCGGATCGGTGACCGCACCGTGCCCTTCGCGCTCGCGCTGCCGGGCCGGTTCAACAGGGCGAACGCGGCGATGGCGGCCGTCGCCGCCTCGGTCCTCGGCATCGACGCGGCCCGAGCCCTCGAGGCGATGTCGCGTGTCGACGACATCGCCGGCCGGTTCGCCGTCGTGACCGACGGCTCGGTCTCGGCGCGCCTGCTGCTCGCGAAGAACCCTGCCGGGTGGACAGAGCTCGTGGATCTCCTCGCCGGCGGCACGGGTCCGCTCGTCGTCGCCGTCAACGCCCGCGACGCCGACGGTCACGACCCGTCCTGGCTCTGGGACGTCCCTTTCGAGAGGCTCGGCCGGCGGCGCGTCGTCGCTACCGGCGAGCGGCGCGACGACCTCGCGGTCAGGCTGCGTCATGCCGGCGTCGCGCACGCGACGGTGCGCGACCAGATAGACGCTCTGCACGCCGCCCATCGAGCCGGAAGCGATATGGGCGGCCACTCGGCCGGCGTCAACGCGACCGTCGACTACGTCGGCAACTACACCGCGTTCCAAGAGTTGCGCCGCCGCGTCGGCCGAAGCCCGCACACCGCCGCGGCACCGACGAAGACGCTCCGGACCGACGCCCAGCCGTCCTGGACGGTCAGGACTCCAGCCCGGCCCCGCTCGGCGGACACGATCCGGCCCGACTCGTCGGACACGACCATTTCGGGGTCGGGGCCGGGGTCGGGGTCGGGGTCGGGGCCGGGGTCGGGACGCGCCCGGGCGCGCAGAAGCGCTCTCAGCGTCGTCGTGGTCCACCCGGACCTGCTCGGCACATACGGCGACGGCGGCAATGGCGTCGTGCTCGCGGACCGAGCGGCGTGGCGGGGCATCCCGGTCGAGCTCGTGCTCGCACCGTCGGACGGCCCCCTGCCGCGCTCGGCAGACCTCTACTGCCTCGGCGGTGGCGAGGACGGTCCCCAGAGCCGCTCCGCCACTCAGCTCGCGGACGGGTCGCTCGAGGACGCGCTAGCGAGGGGGGCAACGGTCCTCGCCGTGTGCGCGGGCTTCCAGATCCTCGGCCACTCCTTTCCTGGCCCGGGTGGCGTGCCGCAGCCGGGACTCGGCCTGCTGGACGTCGCGACGGTCCGTGGCACGGGCCCGCGAGCGGTCGGCGAGGTCGTCGCAGAGGTGCTCGCCCCTACCGCGCTCGCCCCTACCGCGCTGGGCCCGATCACGCTGGGCCCGATCACGCTGGGCGACCACGCGCTCCTCACGGGCTTCGTCAACCACGCGGGCGAGACACGCATCGGACCCGGTGCGCGTCCACTCGCCCGGTTGCTCTCCGGCGACGGCAATTCCCGGTCGGGCGCGCCCCCAGCGGACGGCGCCGTCGCGGGAACGGTGGTCGCGACCTATCTCCACGGCCCCGTGCTCGCGCGCAACCCCGCGCTCGCCGACGCGCTCTTGTCAATGGCGACCGGCCAGGTACTCGAGCCTCTCGACGACGTCGAAGAGGATGCATTGCGCGTCGAGAGGCTGCGAGGCTCGGCGAGAAAGATCGGGGCGGGCACTCCACGCGCGAGGAAGATAGGGTAACCGCAATGGATTGCAGCCCACGTGTCGAGGACGTCGGCGGCTCCTTGGCCACGGCGGCGAGCTGGTCCGTCCGGATGAAGGGCTACGTCGCTCTCACCAAGCCACGGATCATCGAGCTCCTGCTCATCACGACTGTGCCGACGATGTTCGTCGCCGCCCGGCGTCTGCCATCCATCGGGCTCATCGCCCTCACGCTCGTGGGCGGGGCGCTCGCGGCCGGCGGTGCGAATGCCATGAACATGGTCTACGACCGGGATATCGACGCCATCATGGAGCGGACGAAGGACCGGCCACTCGTCACAGGAGTCGTCACCCCCCGGGCGGCCCTCGTCTTCGCTATCGGCCTCGAGATCGCGTCCTTCCTGCTTCTCTGGACGACGGTCAACCTGCTCTCCGCCGCGCTCGCGATCTCGGCGACGGCGTTCTACGTCTTCGTCTACACGATGTGGCTGAAGCGCTCCTCATCGCAGAACATCGTGATCGGCGGCGCGGCTGGTGCCGTACCCGTCCTCGTCGGCTGGAGCGCAGTCACAGGCCAGCTCGCGCTTGCGCCCGTCGTCATGTTCGGGATCATCTTCCTGTGGACGCCACCGCACTTCTGGGCGCTCGCCGTCCGCTACCGGGACGACTACACGAATGCGAAGGTGCCGATGCTGCCGTCGACGACCGGCATCGACACAGTGGTCCGCAACATCATCGCCTACACGGCAGCGCTGTGGCTGCTCTCCGCGGCGCTGGCCCCTGTGGCGCACCTCGGGCTGGTCTTCTTCGGGATCACGATGGTGCTCGGGGCTGCCTTCTTCTGGCGGTCCTGGTCGCTCCGCAAGGACGCGAGCCCCAAGCGAGCGATGAGGCTCTTCGGCTTCTCGATCACCTATCTGACCGTCTTGTTCGTCGCGATGGGGATCACCGCAGTTGTCCGCCACCCCTGAGCTGGACGCAGCAGAGCTCGCCCGGGTCCCCGAGGGTCCCGTCCGTCCCCGAGGGAGGCGACCGCTGCTCGCGGGCCGGAGGCTCGTCGTCGCTGTGATCGTCGCGTTCGCCTGCGTCGCCGCCTTCGTCGGCTACGCGGTCGACGCCGCTCGGTCGCGGCCTGCCGGGCAGTTCCCGGCTTCGACGCTCTCGGTGCTCCCGAGAGGAGCCGCGGCACCGTTGTTCCGGCTCGCACGGCTCGGGGGCGGCAGACCTGTCGACCTCGCGAGCTACCGGGGCGCGCCCACCATCGTCAACTTCTTCGCCTCTTGGTGCCCCAACTGCAGGGCAGAGCTCCACGCATTCGGTGAAGTGTCGCGCGCTGTCGGCTCGAGGGTGCACTTCGTCGGCGTCGACACGAACGACTCGGACCCGCAGCTTGCCGCGCACCTGCTCGCGGCCGCAGGGGACCGCTACCCCGTCGGCACCGATCCGCGGGGCATCGTCGCCTCGTCGAGGTACTCGATCGCGTTCCTGCCCGTGACCTACTTCCTCGACGCGAATGGTGACGTCGTCGGCGAGAGCTACGGGGCCCAGAGCCGCTCCCGGCTCGAGCACTGGGTCCACGTGCTCGAGTCCGGAGCACCGAAGCCGTGACAGCCCCGAGCACAAGCGATCCCCTGCCGGCAGGGCACGCCGTCGAGCGGGTTGTGGACGCCGTCCGGCCGCCACGGGTCCCACGCAGGGTTTGGACCTGGGCCGGCGCGGCGATCGTCGTGCTCGGCGTCGGGGGCGCGTTCCTCGAGCACACGCTCGACGCGCACGGCGTGCCAGCTTTCTCGGTCAGCACGAGCGCCACGACACCTCTCAGCGCGTCGTCCGGACCAACGTCGGCTCCGGCCAGATCCGCGGCGTCGTCCGGGTCACAGGTCCCGGGTGGGAGCTCCCAGGCGCAGTTCATGGGCGTCGTGCATCTCGACGGAGGCGCCGCGCCGCCATTGGTCCTGACTGACCAGACCGGAGCATCTTTCAGCCTCGCCCAGCTGCGTGGCAAGGTCGTCGTCCTCGCCTTCCTCGGGTCCGACTGCCAGACGGTGTGCCCCGTGCTCGCGAAGGAGATCCTCCTCGCCGACTCTCTCCTCGGCCCGGTGTCGACCAGCGTCGCGTTCGTCGGGGTCAACACCGACCCGCTCGCGACCTCGACGGTCGCGGTCTCCCGGCGCTCGGTCGAGCTCGGGCTCGGCGCCATGGGCAACTGGCACTTCCTCACCGGGACTCTGGCCGAGCTCGACCACGTGTGGACACGCTACGGCGTCACAGTCGACGTATCGACGACGACCCACCGTGTGGCGCATACCGACGTCGTCTACCTGCTCGACGCGCGCGGCCGCGAGCGCCTGCGCGTGACGCCATTCGTGGACGAGAGCCGCTCCGGACGTGTCTCGCTGCCGGAAGCGAGCGTCCGACGCTTCGCAGCCGGGCTCGCGTCCTATGCTCGAGCGCTCCTCGCTGTCCCGACAAGGTGACGACGACGGGGCACGACGGCACCGGGCAGACCGCGCCCGCTCCAGCAGACGCGACACCCACGCCGGCCCGGCCGTGGTACCGGCGCAGGGCGTTCCTCGCCTCGGCCGCTGTCGCCGTCGTCCTGGCCGTCACCGTCCTCACCGACCTGCCTACCGCCTCGACGAAGGCGAACGATCTCAAGACCGCGCAGGGCATCGTCTCGGAGATCGAGACCGACGCTGCGCCGTGCAACCTCGGCG
>DAHXNN010000110.1 GCA_027365385.1 Acidimicrobiaceae bacterium
GCTAGGTGGCTGGTGTCTTGCGCGAGAACGTCCGAAAGTTCTCCGAAAGGATCGACAACTCGGGCCGGTTCGAGCCATCGAGTCGGAGATCGGCCCGTACAAGCGATCCTGTGCGGGGGTCATTTTCCGGTCTTCCAGCGACCCCCTGTAAGACGCCAGCCACCTAGAGGTTGAGCGAGCCGAGGGTGCCGTTACTCGACAGCGGGAGCGCGAGAGCACTTCGTAGGCATTCTTCAATCGCCTATCAGGCGAATACGGCCCAGGGGCTGCTCCCGGCTAGCTCGTCAACCTAGACGGCACGGCGCTCCGCGATCACGTCGAGGCACGGTCCCGCCCCGGGCGAGCGCTGGAGGTCGGCGAGGTCGGAGACGGCTCTGTCGGTATGCACCGGGGTCGTGAGGACATCGCCCGCGGTGAGGAGCAGCCCCGCGACATCACAGTCTGCCCTCGATCGTCGCGACGGACATCTCTACAGCGAGGGCGATGGTCTCCGTAACGCTGCCCGCTGCGAAGGGGATGTGGGCGCTCTCTGTCAAGTCGGCGGCAAGCCGGGCAACGGGAGCGCTGTCGAGGAGTGCGTCGAGGAGTGCTCCGTGTTCGAGCCCATCGTCGTCCGCGTCCATTGCTCAGCCGGCACGAAAGATCACCATCGCGCTCAGGTCCAGCGTGCAGGACTTGTCAAACTCCGGGCATCGAGCCGCGTGAGCAGGACCAACCCGGGGTCAAGGCGCCAACGTCAGGGCGTTGGTGCCCTCGAGCCGAGCCCCTCGACCACGACCTGTTCGTGCACGCGCTGAACAAGCGCTCGGCCAAAGAGCAGCCGGACGATGTTCGATCTGAGCGGCGTCGCGGTACAGTCACGTCGTTCGTCTGGGTCACGGAAGGCAGATATGACGAAAGGGTTATCCGGAGAAGTGCGGCCGTCCTGGTCAGCTCCACTCAGCCACCACGGTGCTACCCCGTGGCGAGCGACGGTGCCGGCGGGACGAATCCGAGTCGTACCTGGATTCACAAGATCTCTGGGTCTCTTTCGAGCATGTGCGGCGGAGTACGAAGATGCTTCGGTGAGCTCCCACCGCACTTCTCCGGATAACCCTTTATGACGATGATGAGAAAGTTCGCCATCGGAGCCGAAGCGATCTGCACCGATGGGACCTGTGGCGAGGTGAGCCGCGTAGTCGTCGACCCTGTCGCGCGGGCTCTCACCCATCTCGTTGTCGAGCCGAAGCACCGGCGAGGGCTCGGCCGACTCGTCCCGATCGCGCTCGTCGATGTCACGACCGGCGACGAGCCGACCGGCGACATCCATCTCGGCTGCACGATGGGTGAGTTCGACCAGCTCGACCCAGCAGAAGAGACAGAGTTCCTCCCTGGAGGAGGGGGCTACGGAGGCTATGGGACAGAGCAGGCCTTCTCCTGGCCCTACTACGGCCTTGGTGGCGCCGGCATGATCGGTGGCTCGAACATGGGACTAGGGGGCATGGCATCGGAAGGCTCGCTTGGTGGCATGGGTCTGGGCAACGCCACGCAGGCGGTGACGCACGATATGGTCCCCGCAGGCGAGGTCGCTGTGCACCGTGGCGACCAGGTCCACGCGGCGGACGGCCACATCGGCAAGGTGCAAGGGTTCATCGTCGACCCCAGCGATCACAGCGTGACGCATGTTCTCCTTCAAGAAGGGCATCTCTGGGGGCGCAAGGAGGTCGCGATACCGATCGCCTCGGTAACCCACGTCGACTCTGGGATCCAGCTCAGGCTCACAAAGCAAGAGGTCGGGGACCTGCCCGCGGTAGAGATCGATCGCCCAAGCGACTAGACGAGCAGCCGGGCGAGGATGACGCCCGTCTCCTGGAGGAGCCGCAAGGGATTTCCCTGGGCGACTGACGGTGAGCTACTCCTCGACCTCCGCTCCACCGACGTAGCGGAGAGCAACCAAACCGAGAAGCAGGACGACGACCACGCCAACGCCAACGCCAAGCTCGATAAGCGTCTGGCCGTAGTCGCGCGAGCTCAGATTGGTGCTGAGCGTCAGTCGAGCCGAGGAGCTCAAGATGTCCCGGATTCCCGCCAGGATGCCGATCACCAAGAACGGCCTCACGGGGAACGTGGCATCACGCAGATGGCGGAACACAGTGTGCAGGATATCGATCAGGATGATCACGACGAGAATGCCGTCGATCGCAGAAATGACGCTCAGGGGAAAGCCCGACGTGTCGCCGATGAAGCTCACGACGGTGCGAACCAGCACCACGGCTGACACGATCAAGAGGCTTGCGACGATCGCGTACTCGACGGCGACGACCGCCTTCGCAAGCGCCACGTCGCTGCGGGAGAGACCCTCCTGCCCGTCTTCGGCTGGAGCCGTGGTCGTCTCATCCGGTGCACCGTTCGTCCCGCTGATATCGGACGAGATCTCACCTTCGGCGCCGCTCACGACTCACCTGGAGGTGGGAACGGCGCCCTGGCATCCATAGCTTAAGCCTATCCGCGTCGCGCAAGCCGGCCCAGAAACACCTGGAGCAAACATCAGGCAGGCGCTCGTCAACGACAAGCACCGGAGATCCGCTAAGGACGGGTGGCGGGACGCAAGACGCCGAGGCAACCACCACCGATGCTCCGGGGCTCCACCTGACCGTCGCCTTGCGAGAAGCGTCATGCTACTTCGCACGGGAGCGAGCGGCACTCGCCAGGAGCGAGGCGCTGACCCTGCTTTCGACCCCCAACGTCCCCGGCGACCTCTCAACGAACTGGACCGTGGAAGCGCCACTGGTCTTGACCTTCGTCGAGCCGAAGACGATCGCTAGCGAAACCTTCGTGACGAGCCCCAAGATGATCCCGGAGACACATCGGGCGAATCGTCACGACAGACGACCGGACGGAGGTGACGGGCTCTGCGTCGGTGCGTTCTATCCCAGCTGCCACGGTATTGCAACGACCTGCCGCGTCCGACTCGACCTCACCGGCCGGGCTCGTCACTGCGCGCAACACGAGGGTCTAACGAAGCTCCCGACGGCAGCGCCGGATCGAGGCTCGACTCGCTTGTGGCAACGAATTGTCCAATCGTTCACCATGCAGTGCCTTGGTTGTCATCGTCCGTACCGGTGAGGCTCCTACCATGCCGTCCGCAACGACCACACCGCGGTCCACCGACATGCGGCCGCGGCCCTGACGACAAGGAGACGGACCTCATGCACACGAGTCCCGGTAGGGGCATACCTCGTCGCCGCGCCAAAGGCACCAAGATGCTCGCGAGTCTCGCGGC
>DAHXNN010000117.1 GCA_027365385.1 Acidimicrobiaceae bacterium
GAGCGTCAGCGCGACCGCCGGCACTGCCAGCCCGCCGAGGAGGGAGGCGAGCGGCACGGCCGCCTGCTTCGTCCCGAAGGCAAGGCCCTGGCGACCGTCCGGCGTCCGGCGGGCGAGGAAGAGGTTCGTCGCCGGGGCGACCGCCGCGCTCGCCACGCCGCAGGGGACGAGCAGCGCGAGCAGCACGGGCCACGAGCTCGCGAACGCTGCGATCGCGACGAGCAGGACGGCGTCGACCACGCTCGCGACGCGCATGACGCGGACGCCGCCTACCCGCTCCGTCAGCCGGCTGAGCGGCACCGACCCGGCGGCGGCGCCGACGTAGTAGAGGCTCACGGCCAGTCCGAGAGCGCTCGTCCCGAAGTGGAGGGAGTGCCGGATCTCGACGGCAAGCGTGCCGACGAGGAAGACCGGGAGCGACGCGGTCGTCGTCACGAAGAGCGCGACAGCGAGATCGCGCCCCGGTCGCCGCTCTCCGGGGAGCACGCCCGGCCCCTTCGCGGGCCCGATCACCGCCGTTCCACAGCCCACCGCCTGCTCGATGCCGAACCGGTCACGAGCAGGTCGCGCTCCGGAATATGTCTTCCATGCTACCCGGAGGCACGCGGCTCCACCTTTCGGCACCGCGCGATGCGACCACCGAGCGAGGCGGCGACGCGAGAGGTCCATCTCGGCGTCGACTGACTGTACGATCGCGCGACGGGCGTGACCACCAGGGAAATCCGCCATTGCGGCGGGTGCAGCATCCGCGCCGCCGGCGAGAGGTTCGTGGGAGGTGGCGGGGATCAGCGAGCATCGTCGACCAGGCGAGGACGGCAGCGCGCCCGCTGACCCGTTCGCCGGCGTCCCACCGGTGCGGCGCGTCCCGCCGGAGGAGGTCGCGTCGGCCGTCCGTGCCGCCGGCCGACGGATCGTCGTGCTGGACGACGACCCGACGGGGACCCAGACCGTCGCCGGGGTGCCCGTCCTCACGACCTGGAGCGTCGCCGACCTGCAATGGGCCTTCCGCCAGGACGCGCCGGCGTTCTACGTGCTCACCAACACGCGGAGCCTCGATCCCGCCGAGGCCACCTCCCGCAACCGCGAGGTCGTCGCGGCGCTCGTCGACGCCGCGCGAGCCGAGCAGGTCCGCTTCGTCGTCGCGTCGCGGAGCGACTCGACGCTGCGTGGGCATTATCCGCTGGAGACCGACGTCGTCTGCAGCATGCTCGCCGAACGTGCAGGCGTGCGCGTCGACGGCGTCGTCTTTGCTCCCGCGTACATCGAGGGTGGTCGCGTCACAGTCGACTCGGTCCACTGGCTCCGCACGCCGGCCGGAGCGCTGCCGGTCGGCGAGAGCGAGTTCGCCAAGGACGCGACGTTTGGCTACCGCTCGAGCGAGCTGCGGGCGTATGTGGAGGAGAAGACTCTCGGCAGGTGGCGTGCGGCTGGGGTCCCGAGGGTGACGCTCGAGGACCTGCGCATCGGCGGCGTAGAGAAGGTCGCAGCGATCCTGGGGAGCCTGCGCGACGGTTGCCCCGTCGTGTGCGACGCGCTGTGCGACGACGACCTTCGGGTGCTCGCCCTGGCGGCAGACCGTGCCGAGCAGGCGGGCCGGGTGCTCGTCTACCGCGTCGGCCCGTCCTTCGTCCGGGCGCGCGCCGGCCTCGGCGCCCGTCCGCCGCTCACACCCGCCGAGGTCGGAGAGATCCGAGGGTCCTCCGTCCGCCTCGCCGCAGCCGGTGCCGGCGCCAACGGCACGCCGGTCGGCTCCGCGCACGGGCTCGTCGTGGCCGGCTCCCACGTGGCCCAGACGACCCGCCAGCTCGCGGCCTTGTCGCGCCGCGGAGGCGTGGCGGAGATCGAGCTCGACGTCGCTCGCCTGCTCGATCCCGGGATGCGCCGCGAGGTGATCGGCTCGACGGTGGAGGCAGTCGTCGCGGCGCTAAGCAGCTCGGATACCGTCGTGAGCACGACCAGAGCCGTCCTCGCCGGATCCGATCCTGCCGCGAGCCTGTCGATCGCTCGCTCCGTGTCCGCCGGTCTGGTCGAGGTGGTGCGCGCGGTCGTCGGTCGCACGCGACCGGGTTTCGTGGTCGCCAAGGGGGGCATCACCTCGAGCGACGTCGCGACGGGTGGGCTCGGGATCCGCCGGGCGTGGGTGCGTGGCACGTTGCTCCCCGGCATCGTGTCGCTGTGGGAGCCCGTGACGGACGGCGCGCCAGGCATCCCGTTCGTCGTGTTCGCTGGCAACGTCGGGGACGACGACGCGCTCGTGTCGGTGCTCTCGACGTTGCACGGGGATACGTGATGCTGCTGACAGGCACTGGTGCCCTCCTGGCGGCCGCAGCCGACCGTCGAGCGGTGCCGGGCTTCGTCGCGTACAACCTCGAGACGGCGCAGGGAATCGTTGCCGCCGCGGAGACGTCCGGTCTGCCGGTGATCGTCCAGGCGGGGTCGAGCGCGTTCCGCCACGCGGGCATGCTCCCTCTCGCGCAGCTCGCGCTGGGCCTCGCCCGAGCGAGTGACGCGCAAGTGGGGGTCCACCTCGACCACAGCCGCTCCCTCGAGGAGATTGCCGCGTGCCTCGACCTCGGCTACAGCTCTGTGATGGTCGACGGCTCGCATCTCGCCTACGAGGAGAACGTCGCCCTCACGAGGTCCGCAGTCGAGCGGGCGCACGACGCCGGAGCCTGGGCCGAAGGGGAGCTGGCCGGCATTGCCGGGGACGAGGACGTGTCGACCGATGCGGCTCCCGCCGCCATGACCGATCCCGGCCAGGCGGCGGACTTCGTCTCGAGGACCGGCGTCGACGCGCTAGCGGTCGCTATCGGCAACGTCCACGGGTTCACCGCCCGACCGCCGCGTCTCGACCTCGGCCGGTGCGCCGCCGTGCGCGACGCGACGGGGGTACCGCTCGTGCTGCACGGTGCGAGCGGTCTCGGTGACGAGGTGCTGCTCGCGTGCCTCGATCTCGGTGTCGCGAAGGTCAACGTCAACGCGGAGCTCCGGCGGGCGTTCCTCGAGGCGGTCGGCGCGGCGCTCCCGGCGGCGATGCCGCTGTCCGATCTCGTGGGTCCGCTCACCGCAGGGCGGGAGGCGGTCGCAGCAGCGGCCGTCCGGACGACGCGCCTTCTCGGGCGCGCCGAGCGACGAGGAGGGTTGGTCACATGACCTCGACCATGCCGGCGACAGCGTCGGATCCACCTGAGGGGCGTGCCGAACGGGTCGCCGTCGTCGGCCTGGGGGCGATGGGGCTACCGATGGCGTCGCGCCTCGCTGCGCGCTCCCGTCTCGAGGTGGCGGTCTACGACCCGGTGGAGCCGGCGCTCGAA
>DAHXNN010000119.1 GCA_027365385.1 Acidimicrobiaceae bacterium
GAGCGTACATCTCCTCGAGCACCGCCCCGCGGCCCTCGTCCTGGGCTGCCGCGATGCCGAAGCCGACCCCGTACCAGCCGGGAACGATCTGGCGCGACTGGGTCCAACCGAAGACCCACGGGATGGCGCGCAAGGTGCCGAGGTCCGTGCTCGCGCCGGGACGGTGGCTCGGCCGGGAGCCGAGGTTGAGCTCCCCCAGCTCCGCGACCGGGGTCGAGCTCGAGAAGTACTCGGCGAGGCCGGGTTGGCCGACGAAGCGCCGGTAGGCCGCCTCGGCGGCGTTCGACACGACGTCCATCGTCTCGGCCCAGCGCGCGAGGGTCCCGGGAAGCTGGCGGGACTCCTGGTGGAGCAGGCTCGACTCGATCACTGCGGCCAGGCTCACCTCGAGGTTCTCGCGGCCGAGCTCCGCGAGTGAGTACTTGTCCGAGATGACCTCACCCTGCTCCGTGACCTTCAAGAAGGCGTCGACGGTGCCGTGCGGCTGGGCAAGGATCGCCTCGCCGGACGGGCCGCCTCCGCGCCCGACCGTCCCGCCGCGCCCGTGGAACAGCCGGAGGTGCACGCCGTGGCCGTGCGCGACGTCGCGCAACGCACGCTGTGCCTTGTGGATCTCCCACAGGGAGGTCGTCACGCCTGCGTCCTTGTTCGAGTCCGAATAGCCGACCATCACCTCCTGGATGTCGCCGCGCGCGGCGACGACGCTCCGGTAGCTAGGGTCACGCAGGACCGCGTCGAGCAACGGTCCCGCACCACGCAGCTCCGTCACCGTCTCGAGCAACGGGACGAAGCCGATCCGGGCGACCGAGCCGCGTACGTTGACCAGTCCCACCTCGCGTGCGAGGACGACGGCCGCGAGCAGGTCGTCGGGTCCCTTGGTCATCGAGACGACATAGCTCTCGACGACGCCGTCGCCGAAGCGGTCGAGCGCGTCCGCTATGACACGGAACGTGGACAGTGTCCTCTCCCCCGCCTCGTCGAGGCGTGACCACGCGGAGGTGAGCGGTCGTGGCGAGGCGAGCTCGCGCGACAGCACAGCGAGCCGCTCGTCCGGGTCGAGGGAGCCGAAGGGCCTGTCGAGCTCGCCGAGGGAGTCGTAGAGCTGCGCGAGCAGCGCCCGGTGCTTCTCCGCGTGCTCGCGCACGTCGAGCGTCATCAGCCGGAGCCCGAAGGTGGCGACGAGCTGGGCGAAGCGCCGCACGGACCCGTGCGCGACGAGCTCGCCCTTGTTGGCGAGGAGCGAGCGGTGGATGACGGCGAGGTCCTCGAGCAGCTCCCCTGAGCCGAGGTAGTCAGCACCGGGGACATGTCGTGTACGCGCTGCGATCCGGCTGCGCGTGTCGACGAGTCGCCTGCGAATATATGAGCACTTCAGACGGTACGGCTCCTCGGCGTCGAGGCGGACGTAGCGCTCGTGGACCTCGGGCAGCGCCTGGCGGTCACGCTCCAGGCTCTCGAGCAGCTCGTCGGAGACGCCGACGATCGCCGTCGAGTTGCTGAGCGTCTGGACGAGCTCGTCGAGGGACGCAACCAGCCTGCGGATGCCGAGGTCGTGCTGGAGCACGAGGACGTCGGCTGTGACCTGGGGCGTGACGAAGGGGTTGCCGTCGCGGTCGCCACCGACCCACGAGCCAAACCGGAGCGGCGACGTGGCGAACTCGAGCTCCACGCCGAGGCGGGCGAGCTCCTCGTCGACGTCCTCGAGTAGGGCTGGGACAGCGGAGCTGTAGAGGTGGTTGACGTAGTACAGGACGTTCTGCGCCTCGTCCTCGGGGCGGGGGCGACCCGAGCGGAGCTCGCTCGTCTGCCAGAGCAGCTCCACGAGCTCTCGGAGCCGCCGCTCGATGCGCGTCCGCTCCGCGTCGGTCGGCCCACGCCCGAGCTCCTCGACGAGGTCCGCGATGACGACCACCTTGTTGAGCACGGAGCGGCGCGCCGACTCGGTCGGATGGGCGGTGAAGACCGGACGGAACTCGAGACGGGCGATCGTCGAGCGGACGAGCTCGGGGTCGAGACCACGCGTCACGATCCGATCGAGAGCGTCCCGCAGCCACGTGCGCGCCTCACGGCGATTGCGCCGGAGCTCGGCGGTGCGATGGACCTGCTCGACGAGGTTTGCCAGCTGGAAGTACGCTCCGAAGGCCCGCGCGAGGCGCAGCGCCGTCGGCGCCTCCATCTCGCTCAGGAATCCGGTGAGCTCCGCACCGTCGTCCGGCCCGTCGAGATCCGCACGCTGGCGCTTCGAGACGGCACGGACCTCCTCGACGAGGTCGAGCAGCTCGCGACCCTCCTGGCGCTCGAGCGCCTCGCCGAGCATCGTGCCCACGAGCCGGATATCCCGCCGGAGGGCGGCGTGGCGCTCCTCGGACTGCACCGGGTCGTAAGAGGCGACCGGGTCGCGGACGTAGAGGGGCTCGGCGTCTCTCGCTGCGTCTTCACTGGCCACGCCGCATCCTAGCGAGAGCCCTTCCGGCATCCCCTTCACGAGCTCGTCCGAGAGACGCGGGGCGGCTATGCGTGCTGGTACGCCGTCCTGGTCGCCGAGACTGCTGCGACGTCGCGCAGGAAGATCTCGTGCAACCGAGGGTCACCCGAGACCTCCGGGTGGAACGACGCCACCGTGACCGTGCCCGAACGGCAGACGACCGGCCGGGAGGCACCCTCGAGATCCACGCTCGCGAGCACGTCGACGCCCGCACCCACCCGCTCGACGACGGGTGCCCGGATGAACACCGCATGCATCGGAGCCCCGTCGAGACCAGCGACAGCGAGGTCCGCCTCGAAGGAGTCGAGCTGGCGGCCGAACGCGTTGCGCCGGACGCCGAGGTCGATCGCGCCGAGCACCCGCTGATCCGAGCGCCCGTCGAGCACCTCGGTCGCGAGCAGGATCATGCCGGCACACGTCCCGAGCGCTGGCATCCCAGCCCGCAACCTCTCCCTCAACGGCTCGACGAGCTCCGCGGAGCCGAGCAGCATCGACAACGTCGTCGACTCTCCTCCCGGAAGCACGATCCCCGCGACTCCGGCGAGATCCGCCGGACCACGCACCTCGTCGACGGTGCAACCGAGAGCCTCGAGCATCGCGACGTGCTCCCGCACGTCACCCTGGAGAGCGAGGACCCCGACACGCAGCCCGCTGGCGGTCTCCGGTCCCCGGAGAGCGCCGGCGCTCACCAGCCGCGGTCGGCGAGCTTCGTGCCGAGAGTCGAGATCTCCACCCCGGGCATCGCGTCGCCGAGACCGCGGGAGACCTTCACGAGGATCTCGGGGTCGCGGAAGTGCGCCGTCGCCTCGACGATCGCCCGCGCGAACCGGGGCGGGTCGGCGCTCTTGAATATCCCCGACCCGACGAAGACCGCCTCCGCACCGAGCTGCATCACGAGCGCGGCGTCGGAAGGCGTGGCGATCCCACCCGCGCAGAACAGCGGCACCGGGAGGGCGGCGGTGCGTGCCACCTCCTCGACGAGATCGATCGGTGCCTGCAGGCGCTTCGCCCACGCGTAGCGCTCCGCGGAGTCGGACGTCGCTAGCGCGCGGATGTCTCCGAGGATCGTCCGTAGGTGCCGGACGGCCTCGACGACGTTGCCGGTGCCCGCTTCGCCCTTCGACCGGATCATCGCAGCACCCTCGGAGATCCGGCGCAGCGCCTCGCCGAGGTTCGTCGCACCGCACACGAAGGGCACGCGGAACGCCCACTTGTCGATGTGGTGCTCTTCGTCCGCAGGCGTCAGCACCTCGCTCTCGTCGACGTAGTCGACCCGCAGGGCCTCGAGCACCTGCGCCTCGGCGAAGTGTCCGATGCGCGCCTTGGCCATGACGGGGATCGTGACGACGGACTGGATCCCCTCGACGAGTGCCGGGTCGCTCATGCGGGCGACGCCGCCGTCGCGGCGGATGTCCGCGGGGACGCGCTCGAGAGCCATGACCGCCACAGCGCCGGCGTCCTCGGCCACCTTCGCCTGGTGCGCGTTGACGACGTCCATGATGACGCCGCCCCGGAGCATCTCCGCGAGGCCGCGCTTCACGCGGAGCGTGCCTGTCGTCCGGCCGTGGTCGTCGGGGGTGCTGTCTGCTCGGGAGCTCGCGTCTGTCGTCATCGCTACAAATCTACCTGCGTGGCACGACGGTGGCGACGTCGGCGCGGCTCAGTCTCCGTAGACCTCGGGATTGACGCACGACGGCAGGCGTTCGCCCGCGACGCCGGCGAGCAGGTTGTCGACCGCGAGCTCGGCCATCGCCGCGCGGGTCGCGACAGTGGCGGAGCCGATATGCGGGAGGACGATGCAATTGGGCAGGTGGACGAGCGGGTCGCCGGGGTCGATCGGCTCATGCTCGACGACGTCGAGCCCTGCCGCTGCGATGCGGCCCGACACGAGCGCGTCGAGGAGCGCCCTCTGGTCGACCACAGGCCCGCGTGCGGTGTTGACGAGCACCGCGGTCGGCTTCATCGACGCGAGCTGCTCGGCACCGACGAGGTGGACGGTGGACGCGTCGAGAGCGACGTGGACGCTCACCACGTCGCTCTCACGGAGCAGGCGGTCCATGCCGACCATCTCGACACGCTCGACGCCGGTACCTTCGAGGGGCCGTCCGCTGCGCGACCAGGCAAGGACGTGCATGTCGAACGCGAGTGCCCGGCGCGCCACCGCCGTGCCGATCCGTCCTGCCCCGAGGATCCCGATCGTCGCCCCCGACAGCTCGAGGCCGAGCATGAAGCCCGGGTCCCACGTCCGCCAACTGCCGTCGAGCACGGCGTCTCGCGCCTCGACAAGACGCCGGCTCGCGGCGAGCACGAGCGCGAAGGCGAGGTCCGCGGTCGCTGCGGTGAGGACGCCAGGCGTGTTGCCGAGGGGCACTCCCCGGCGGGTCAGCGCAGAGACGTCGACGTTGTCGGTGCCGACCGCGAGGTTGGACACGACCCGCAACGTCGGGCAGGCCAGCAGGAGATCCTCGCCGACTCTGTCTGCCGGCGTCGCGAGCAGGCCGGCTGCACCAACGCAGGACTCGCGCAGCCACGCGTCGGGCGGCGGGTCCGGCTCGCGCCACACCTGCGCGACGACGTAGCGGGCGAGCCGGCGGCTGGGCCCGTCCGGAAGGGATCGAGTGAGGACGACTCGCGAGCGCGAGTCGTCCTCCGGCTCGTCCTGCACGTGCTCGCCGGCCCGCGGGTCCGTCAGAGGACCGCGAGGATCGCGTCGGCCGAGCTCACGTCGAGCCCCGACTTCGGCTCGACCGCGAGATGCGTCACGACGCCGTCCTCGATCACGGCTGCGTAGCGCTGCGAGCGCGTGCCCATGCCGAAGCCGCTGCCGTCGAGCTCGAGGCCCATCGCCTTCGCGAAGTCCGCGTTGCCGTCCGCGAGCAGTACGACGGAGTCGCCGACTCCTTGCGACGACCCCCATGCACCCATCACGAAGGCGTCGTTGACCGAGACGCAGGCGACGGTCGTGACGCCCTTCGCACGGAGGTCGTCTGCACGCACCACGAAGCCGGGGAGGTGGTAGTCCGAGCACGTCGGCGTGAAGGCTCCGGGGACCGCGAACAGGACGGCCTTGCCGGAGCCGAGCACCTCGCCGGTCTGGACCGGCTTCGGCCCTTCGGTGGTCATCGTCGTGAGCGTGACGTCTGGGATACGGTCGCCGACTGCGATTGCCATCTCGGTCGCTCCTTGTCCGCCCCGGTTGGACAGGGCCGTCGTGCGGGCCGGCCCAGAAGCGGGCTATCGGCTCCGATCGGTCACCTTAGGGCGGGCAAGCGGCGGACCGGGCGGTGCCGTCAGGACGGACAGCGACGACGGAAGAAGCTCTCCGGTGGGTACAGGACACCTTGCCCTCGCGGCACCTTGCCCTCGCGACACCTTGCCCTCGCGGCACCTTGCCCTCGCGACACCTTGCCCTCGCGGCACCTTGCCCCCTCCCAGAGTGACCTCGGCCGCTGCTCACATCCCGTCGTCGACGAGACGGAACTGGCGGAGCTTCGCGATGCGGTGGTGCGCCTCGACGAAGCGGACGGTGCCGGTGCGCGAGCGCATGACGAGCGAGCGTGTCGTCACCCCTTCCCCGCCGTAGTGGACGCCTCGGACGAGGTCGCCGTCGGTGATGCCTGTGGCGGCGAAGAAGCAGTTGTCCCCGCGCACGAGGTCGTCGGTCGAAAGGATGGCGCCGAGGTC
>DAHXNN010000143.1 GCA_027365385.1 Acidimicrobiaceae bacterium
TTCATGAAGGTCTCGAAGCAGGGATCGACGCTCTCAGGCGTGATGGATGCCTTCGCAATCGCGGTGAGCCTCGGCCTCCAGCACGGGGTGCCGCTCGCGACCTTCGTGCGCAAGTACACGAACCTCCGGTTCGAACCGGCAGGGATCACCGACGACCCCGAGCTCCGGCTCGCGTCGAGCCTCGTCGACTACATCTTCCGGCGGCTCGCTCTCGACTACCTCTCGCCGGACGAGCGCATCGAGCTCGGCGTGCTGTCGACGGGGGAGCGCACACAGCCAACGCTTCCCGGCCTCGAGGACGTGGGCGAGCTTGGGCGTGCCATGCGTAGCGAGCAGGAGCGCTTCGGCGAGGGTGGTGACAGCGTGTCACGCCAGAGGGCGGGGCAGGCGCTTCCCGAGAGCAGGGACGCACCGTTCTGCTTCGCGTGCGGAAACGTCATGCAGCGAGCGGGCTCCTGCTATGCCTGCCCGAGCTGCGGGGCGACAAGTGGTTGCTCCTGATTCGGGATCGCGACCAGATCTCGCGCCGACGAGAGAGGCGACCGCGTGCCCGGACATCCGGGCACGCGGTCGCCTCTGACGGTCAGGCGGGGACCATCGCGGCGTCGACTGCCGCGACATGCTCCCTCGAGGCCCGCACGAGGAGGGCGGAAGCGATCGTCGCGACGCCGAGGAACCCGGCCGCGTAGACGAAGGCTGTCGTGTAGCCGTGGACGAGACCGGTCGCAGTCGCGACCGTCGAGCGGGCGTGCACTGCGAGGTAGCTGGTCGTCGCGGACGCTGCGATCGTGTTGAGAAGCGCTGTGCCGAGCGAGCCGCCCACCTGTTGGGTGGTGTTGACGAGGGCGCTCGCCACGCCAGCGTCGTGGTCGGCGACACCGACGAGGGCAGTCGCGGTCAGCGACACGAAGGCGAAGCCGAGTCCCGCGCTCATGACGATCTCTGCCGGCAAGACGTGTGATGCGAAGCTCGAATGGACGCCGATGGTCGTCAACCACGCCGTTCCGAGGGCTGCGGCGAGGAAGCCGAAGGTCATGAGCGGTCGGGGTCCAAAGCGCGGGAGCGCCTTGCTCGCGAGCACTGCGGCGACGATGACCGTTCCCGAGAAGGGGAGGAAGGCGAAGCCAGCCTTCAGCGCCGAGTAGCCGAGCGTGCCCTGCAGGTAGTAGGTGAGGAAGAGGAACATGCCAAACAGCCCGATGCCCGCAAGGAACGAGCCAAGGAACGAGCCGCCGCGGTTGCGGTCGAGGAACACCCGCATCGGCAGCAGCGGGTGGCTCGTGCGCAGCTCGATGGTGACGAACGCAGCGAGCAGCACGATCGCAGCCGCGAGCGATCCGAGGGTGGAGGTCGAGGACCAGCCGTGAGTGTCGGCGAGGGTGAAGCCGTACACGAGAGCGACGAGCCCGGCGGTCACCGTCGCGGCGCCCGGGAGGTCGTAGTGACGGTCGCCCTCGGCCCGGCTCTCGCTCACGAGGCGCAATGCAGAGAATGCCGCGACGACGGCGATCGGGGTGTTGACGAGCAGGGTCCAACGCCACGAGGCGTACTCGGTGAGCACCCCGCCGAGGACAAGGCCTATCGCAGCACCGCCGCCCGCGATCGCCCCGTAGACGCCGAAGGCAGTGGCGCGCTCCTTCGCGTCGGTGAACGTCACGGAGAGTATCGAGAGCGCGGCAGGCGCCATGAGGGCGCCGAACGCGCCCTGCAGCGCCCGTGCGCCAAACAGCATGTCCGCGTTGGGGGCGAGACCACCGAGCGCCGACGCGGTGCCGAAGCCGATGAGCCCGACAATGAACATCTTCTTGCGGCCCATGTAGTCGGCGATCCTCCCGCCGAGGAGGAGCAGCCCGCCGAAGGCGAGCGTGTAGGCCGTGACGACCCACTGGCGGTTGACGGTCGAGATGTGCAGGGCGCGCTGCGCTGACGGGAGCGCGATGTTCACGATCGAGGAGTCGAGCACGATCATGAGCTGTGCGATCGCGATGACGCCGAGCGCCTTCCACCGTCTCGGGTCGGGCGCCAGCGCTCCGTGCGCATCGCCCGTAGGGGACGTCAAGTCGGGTGCTGCGTGGTCGTTCGTGCTCATCGGTTCTCCAAAGGGGTCGTATGCCTCGGCCGCCGGGGGAAGCGGTCTCGGGGGAAGCGGTCTCGGGGATTGTGCGAAGGCCTGGTGGGTGGTGCGGATGCGCCGGGGTCGGGGGACAGGAGGGCCGCGGGCGGTGGGAGCTCCCAGGCCCGAGACGGGCGCTCGAGCGAGCGCCTACCTATGCAGCAACGGCATGGCGACGTCGTCGACGACATGGGTGAGGAAGTCGACGTCGATCGGGTCACCGGTGAGGAGAAGGCGATTGAGCACGAGCGCGCCGACGACCTCGTGCAGCAGGTCCGCGTCGGCGCTCCCGGGAAGCTCCCCTCGGGACGTGGCGCGTGCGACGAGCCGTGAGGTCTCCTCGTGCTTGCGCTCGAAGACCTGGACGCGCATCAGCTCGCTGAGGTCCGGATCGAGGCGCATGGCGCGCGTGATCCCGGCCAGGAGCGCGACGTCCTCCTCCGCGACGACCTTGATCATCGCGGTGAGGAAGGCGAGCAGGTCGTCGCGGAACGAGCCAGTGTCAGGCGTGATCGAGCTGTCGTCGCAGTTCCTACGTCGGACCGCCTCGACGACCAGCTCCGCCTTGCCGGACCAGCGCCTGTAGATGGTCGCCTTGCTCGCGTGCGCCCGGGCGGCGAGCGAGTCCATGCTGAAGCAGTCGTAGCCGACCTCGGCGACGAGCTCGAGCGCCGCATCGAGGATCGCCTGCTCGCGCACCTCGTCTCTCGGGCGACCGGGAGCGTGCGGCTCGAGACCCGCGTGAGCCGTGCCCACATCTTTCGTGCTGGTGGACGTCTCGTCGAGGACCATCGTCCTGCGGCCTCCTGGTCGGCCGTTGCGCCCCGCGGGTCGGGAGCGCGTCCGGGATGTGCTGGCTGACGCTTGCTTACGGTACGGAACCGTCTCGTATACGGCACTGTAGCGGCCTTCCAGACGAAACGCAACCGTACCGTTTTTCTCTTTTCCGGGAATGTTCTCGTTGGGCACGTGTTCCACTCCCTACCGACGCGCAGGTGATGCCTGGCGAGGACGCGCAGCGCACGCGACGTGCGCGGCGACGAGACGAAGGACCGAGGAGGACCTGTGGCCGAGCTCACCCAGACACTGCCGCTGCTGCCGCTGACGTCAGGGGTCGTGCTCCCCGGGATGGTGTTCACCTTGGCGCTCGAGAGCGAGGAGGCCCGTGGCGCAGCAGAGGCCGCCGGAGCGTCTGGAGGACGGCTCGTCCTCGTCCCGTTCGTCGACGGGCGCTACGCCCGCGTTGGGACGATCGCCGAGATCCTCGAGACGGGAGAGCTCCCTGGGGGGGGCGCGCGCCGCAGTCGTGCGCGGGCTCGAGCGCGCCGAGCTCGGGACAGCGGTGCCGGGCACGGGATCTGCGCTGTGGGTCCAGCTCGAGCCCGTCGCCGAGGGAGACGCGGACCCGGCGGTGCACGAGCTCGCGCGGGAGTACCGGGCGGTGCTGGAGAGCATCTTGTCGAGCCGTGGCGCAGCTCGCGTAGCGGAGCAGCTGCGCGAGATAACGGAGCCGTCCCGGATCGCCGACGTGTCGGGCTATTCACCCGACCTGACGGTCGCCCAGAAGGTCGAGGTCCTCGAGACCGTCGACGTGGAGCAGCGATTGCGGCTCGTCCTCGGCTGGGCGCGCGAGACGCTCGCGGACATTGCGCTGCGCGAGCGGATCAAGACCGACGTCGAGGAGGGCATGGAGAGGTCCCAGCGCGAGTTCCTCCTCCGTCGACAGCTCGAGGCGATCCGCAAGGAGCTCGGTGAGCTCGGTGCGGACGGGGTTGCCGGCGACGAGGGTGACCTCGACGCGATGGCACGTTTCGAGGGTCGTGAGGTCCCCGAGCACGTCCGGGTGGCGGTCGCTCGTGAGCTGGCCAAGCTCGAGCGCACGAGCGAGCAGAGCCCGGAGCACAGCTGGATCCGGACGTGGCTCGACACGGTCCTCGAGCTGCCCTGGGGTGTCGAGAGCGAGGACCGGGTCGACGTGGACCGGGCGGCGTCGATCCTCGACGAGGATCACGACGGGCTCGGCGACGTGAAGGACCGGATCCTCGAGCACCTCGCAGTCCGCAAGCTCCAGGCCGATCGGGGCCTCGTAGCGGTCGGAGGACGAGGTGCAGGGGCGATCCTCGCCCTCGTCGGCCCGCCGGGGGTCGGCAAGACGTCGCTCGGGGAGTCCGTCGCACGTGCGCTCGGCCGCACGTTCGTTCGTGTCGCGCTCGGCGGCGTGCGCGACGAGGCGGAGATCCGCGGCCACCGGCGCACCTATGTCGGCGCGCAGCCCGGTCGGCTCGTGCGCGCGCTCGCAGATGCTGGGACGATGAACCCGGTCGTGCTCCTCGACGAGGTCGACAAGATCGGAGCCGACGTCCGGGGGGACCCGGCCTCCGCTCTGCTCGAGGTGCTCGATCCCGCGCAGAACCACACGTTCAGGGACCACTACCTCGAAGTCGAGCTCGACCTCTCGAAGGTCCTCTTCGTCGCTACGGCGAACGTCGTCGACACGATCCCGGCCGCCCTGCTCGACAGGATGGAGGTGATCCGGCTCGAGGGCTACGGCGAGGACGAGAAGGTGGCGATCGCCCAGCACCACCTCGTGGCGCGCCAGCTCGACCGGGCAGCTCTCCGGGCCGACGAGGTCGCGGTGACGGACGGCGCCGTGCGCACCGTCGTCGCGGGCTACACGCGGGAAGCAGGTGTGCGCCAGCTCGAGCGCGAGCTCGGCCGTATGTTCCGCAAGCTTGCACGAGGCGTCGCTTCGAGCGGGGGCACGACGCCCGTGGTCGTCGACGCGGTCGACGTGCGCACATGGCTCGGGCGTCCGAGATTCGTGGCCGACGACGTGGAGCGCGACAGCCCTCCGGGCGTCGCGACCGGTCTCGCCGTCACCGCGGCCGGTGGCGATGTGCTCGTCGTCGAGGCGACGTCGATGCCTGGCACCGAGGGCCTGACCGTGACTGGTCAGCTCGGCGAGGTCATGACCGAGTCCGCCGAGATAGCGCTCTCCTACGTCCGGTCGCACGCCGCGCTGCTCGGCATCGACCCTGCCGAGCTCGAGCAGAGGCGGTTCCACCTCCACGTGCCGGCAGGCGCCGTGCCGAAGGACGGGCCGTCGGCTGGTGTGACGATGGTGACCGCGCTCGTGAGCCTGCTGCTCGGCGAGCCTGTGCGTGCCGGTGTGGCGATGACCGGTGAGGTGACGTTGCGGGGCCGGGTGCTGCCGGTCGGTGGTGTCCGCCAGAAGGTGCTCGCCGCGCACCGTGCGGGGCTCACGGACGTCGTCCTGCCGAGGCGGAACGCGGCCGAGCTCGAGGACGTCGCGGAGTCTGTCCGGGAGTCGATGACCTTTCATCTCGCCGACGACGTCACGGAGGTCCTCGCGGCTGCGCTCGGTGCCGGCGGGGCATCTCGGTCCGCGGGTGGGGAGCCACCGGCGGTGTCGGGCATCGCCGCATAGGTGGCTAGCCCGCGAGCGCTCCGATCGTGAGGAGCAGGTTCGCGTACCATCGTTGCTCGCCCGTCGCGATCGCGAGAGCGACGTCGCGTCCCCTGCCTGCGGCGTAGAAGTCCTGGCGCGCGAGCCGGCTGACGGGTATCTCGGGCCCGAGCAGGGTGGCGAACTCGCCGAGCAGCGGCGGGTCGCCACCCTCGTCAGGTCCCATCACCGAGGCGGCCTCGACGGGGATCGCCGTGAGGAGCGTCTCGAGGACGTCGGTGACGAGGGGGAACCCGGCTCGCAGGTTGAGGTGGACGAGCTCGGCCGCGGGGTTCGAGCCGGTCGAGTGTGGGTAGTTGCCGTCCATCACGAGGATCTGCGAGCCGTGACCGGCCGCAGCCAGCGCTCCGATCATCCCCGGGTGCGTCAGCGTGTAGCGCAGCATCGTCGTCCTTCCTCGGGCAGGCTCGGTGGTGGCAGGGCGGATCGTAGCGGCCTGTCACGTCGGGCAGCTCCGACGTGAGCGAACGATCAGCCAGTCGCCAGCGTGGAATCGTCGCCTGACCGTCATGCACGAGACGTCGGACCCCGTGTTCCTGCTCTCAGGGATCGTAGGCCTTGACGATTCGGAACGCGATCGTTATGGTCGTGGAAGAACGTTCGCTCATCAGAGCGGTCCGGGAGGCGATCAGTTCGTCTGCGCGGTAAGGGGGAGGGGGTGCGCTCGGTGCCACGTCGTTACGTCTCGTTGAAGGAGGTCGCGGCGCGCGCCGGCGTGAGCTTCCAGACCGCGAGCAAGGTGCTGAACGGAGGCGAGGTCCGCGTCGCAGCCGAGACGGCCGAGCGGATCGAGTCCGCCGCGCGCGAGCTCGGCTACTCGCCAAATACGGTCGCGCGGAGCCTCGTCCAGCGGACCACCTACACGATCGGTCTCGTGGCGGGCAGCTTCACCGATCCAGCACTCGCAGAGCTGCTCATCGGCGCCGAGAGCGCGGCGCGCGAGCAGGGCCATGCCGTCCTCGTGTCGAACCTCGGTGGCTCCGGCGAGGGAAACGCCGACGTGGTGAGGATGCTCGTCGAGCGACGCGTCGACGGCATCGTCGCGACGGCGCCCCAGCTCGAG
>DAHXNN010000149.1 GCA_027365385.1 Acidimicrobiaceae bacterium
GTCCCCGCCGGTCGCAGCGACGCCGTGTGAATGCTCGGCACGTGTTCGATCGCCGCACGACTGCATGGCTGTCGACGTAGCCATGCTCGCGCAGCATCGGGAGGAGAGCGAACAGCAACAGCGCACCGAGGTGCGCGAAGACGTGCGCGACGGCGAGGACGCGGCGTGCCGACTGCCACCTGAGCACGCGCTCCAAGGGAAGCCTTCCCGCGAGCTGGAGCAGGTCGCGCAGTCTTGCCACCCAACGGCGAACCGCCGGCTCGACCCACGCCTCGCGCAGCCGATCGAGCACGAGGGCTCCGGTCGCTCGTCGGGCGACGTGTCCGGCAGGAGGAGGGCCGTGGCGACGCACACGACCGCGACGACGAGCGATGCGACGCGGAAGCCACACGCCAGCCCCACGCCTCGGTCAGCGCCCCGGTGAGCGGCAGGAAGACCGGGACGGCGAGCGCGCCGAAGATGGTGAGCCGCACGAGAGCTCGCTCGGACGAGCCGGTAGCCGACCGAGCGACCGCGGGCTGGGTCACGTGGTAGTAGGCGGTGGTGCCGACGAGCCCGCAGCCGAGGACGTAGGCGGCGGCGAAACCGCCGAGGATCGTCTGCAACGACGAGAGCGCCATCGCACCCGCTCCGGCGACGCCGGCAGCGAGCAGCGGGAGCCGCGGGAGCCGCGCACCGCGCCGGTCGAGGAGCCGCCCAGCCGGGATCGCGAACACGGCGTTGACGGCGAGGACCCCGCTAGAGACAGTCCCGAGGGTCCTCTTGGCCCAACCGGTGCTCTGCGCGATCGGACCGAGGAGCGCGCCGAACGCGTAGTAGCACGCGCCGGAGCTGACGATCGTGACGAGCCCGAGCAGGGGAAGGCCGAGCCCGGGCTGGCGCTCTCGGGGTTCCAGCGATCCCTACGTCCTCGACCGGTTGGCGGCGACCCACGCCTGGGTTCCCATCTGCACAGCGTCGAAGGGGCTCCCGAGCGGCGGCGCGTAGGAGAGGTCGAGGTCGCTCATCGCGTCGACGGTCATCTCGTGGAAGAGCGCCGTGGCCGCGATGTCGATGCGCTTTGCGATCTCGGCGTGACGGTGACCGTAGAGCTGGAGGCCGAGGAGGCGCCCGGTGCGCCGGTCGCCGGTGTAACGCATCGTGATGCGGTGGCTGTCCGGGTAGTACGCCTTGTGGTCGTCGGCTTCGTATGCAACGGTGACCGGGTCGAAGCCGGCGGCGAGCGCCTCGTGGTCGCGAAGCCCTGTCCGCGCGACCGCCATGTCGAAGACCTTGACGACCTGGGTACCGAGGCTCCCGGCGAAGCTCCGGTGGCAGCCAAGGGCGTTCTCACCGGCAATCCGCCCCTGCTTGTGGGCGGTCGTGCCGAGCGGGAGGTAGGTCTCGCCGAGGAGGCGGTGGTAGGTGGCGACACAGTCGCCCGCGGCGAGCACGTCGACAAGGTTCGTCCGCATCTCCCGGTCGACGGCGAGCGCGCCTTTCGTGCCGAGGACGGCGCCAGCGTCGACTGCGAGAGCGACGTCGGGTCGCACGCCGACGACTACGAGGACGACATCCGCGGGATGTGCCTCGTGGCCGTCGTTGCTCGCGGTGTGGACCTCCAGGCGGCCGACGGACCTTGCGGGCGCCCGGGTGATCGCAGTCACCTTCGTCGAGCAGTGGACGTCGACGCCGTGGTCGGCGAGCTGGCGGTGCACAAGCGCGCCGAGCTCGGGGTCGACGGTCGGCAGCACCTCGTGGAGCTGCTCGATCTGCGTGACGCCGAGGCCCCGCGCAACGAGCGCTTCGGCCATCTCGAGGCCGATGTAGCCGGCCCCGACGATCAAGGCTCGCATGCACGCCGTTCGCTCCAAGGTCGCTTGCAGCGCGAACGTGTCGCCCATCGAGTGCAGCAGGTGGACGCCGTCCGTCGACCCGAGCGCGTCCGCACCGGACAGCCCGCCGATCGGCGGCCGGACCGGTTCCGCGCCGGTGCCGACAACGAGGGCGTCGTAGGCGAGGAGTTCCTCGTTCCCGTCGGCGGTCGTGACGAGGAGCTTGTGGTCGGGCGCGTCGATGCGCCGCGCCGTCGTGTCGAGACGGAGCTGCATCCCCGTCGCCTCGAGGTCCGCGACGCTCCGGTGAGCGAGGTCGTGCCAGTCGGCGACGTCGCCAGAGACGAGGTAGGGGATGCCACAGATCGAGAAGTTCGGATAGCCGTCCGCGACAACGACGGTGACGTCCACCTCGGGATCGAGCTCCCGGGCCCGCAGCGCAGCACTGATGCCGGCGTCACTGCCGCCAACGATGGCGAGATGCACGATCGAGCTCCTCTAACCAGCAGGCCGGGCGGCGGGCGCGAATAACCGTCTACGTGCCCACAGCGAGACGTAGACGAGGGCGACGAGGACGGGCACCTCGATGAGCGGCCCGACCACACCCGCCAGCGCCTCGCCGGAGGTCGCGCCGAAGGTGCCGATCGCGACCGCGATCGCGAGCTCGAAGTTGTTGCCCGCGGCAGTGAACGCGAGCGTGGCAGTGCGCTCGTACGGCAGGCCGATCGCCTTGCCGAGCGCGAACGCTCCGGTCCACATGATCGCGAAGTAGCACAGCAACGGCGCGGCGATGCGCACGACGTCGAGTGGGTGGCCGGTGATCTCGCGACCTTGAAGGCCAAAGAGCACGACGATGGTGAAGAGCAACCCGTAGAGGGCGACGGGGCCGATCTTCGGCAGGAACCGCTCTTCGTACCAGGCGCGGCCCTTCGTGCGCTCACCGATCGTCCGGGTGAGAAAGCCGGCGACGAGCGGGATGCCGAGGAAGATCGCCACCGACTCGGCGATGAGCCCGACCGAGACGTGCAGGCCCGAGCTGTGCAGCCCGAGCCAGTGCGGTAGCTCGACGAGGTAGAACCAGCCGAGCCCGGCGAACGCGAGGATCTGGAAGACTGAATTGAACGCGACAAGCACGGCCGCCGCTTCGCGGTCGCCGCACGCGAGGTCGTTCCAGATGAGCACCATCGCGATGCAGCGCGCGAGCCCGACGACGATGAGCCCGGTGCGATAGGTCGGCTGGTCCGGGAGCAATGCCCAGGCGAGGCCAAACATCACGGCCGGACCGACGACCCAGTTGAGCACGAGCGAGGTGACGAGGAGACGTCTGTCGCTCCGCACGCCGTCGAGGTGGCTATAGCGCACCTTCGCGAGGACCGGGTACATCATCGCGAGCAGCCCCACGAAGATCGGAGCGGAGACACCGGTCGTCACTTGCGCCGAGTCGAGCGCATGGCTGAACCCGTGGACGAGGCGGCCGAGGGCGAGACCGACGCCCATGGCGGCAACGATCCACAGCGGCAGGAAGCGGTCGAGGAAGGAGAGCCGGCGGATGAGCGCGGGCTCCTCGCCCGGCGTTTCGCCGAGCGCGCGCTCTTCAACGGCGGCGGTCTCTGTCGTCATCGGCGCAGCGTTGCCGGCTCAGCAGCAGTTCGTCGGAGCGCCGACCGGGACCGGGACACCGTCCGCCGTCGCGCCGCGCTCGAGGTCGCTCGTCGAGCAGCACATGCCCTCGGCGGTGAGTCCGCTCGTCGCCGGAGCGTCGGCGAGCACCGTGTAGACCTCCCACGGTGCGCCGTCGGGGTCGTGCACCCAGACCTTGTCCTGCAGCGCGTAGCAGCAGGTCGTCTCCTCCTCGAGCTCGGTCGCGAGACCCTCGCTCGCGAGCCTGCTCGTCGCGGCCAACACCTCGTCGGGGCTCTCGACCTCGACGCCGAGGTGGTTGAGCGCGCCGGCGACGCCGGACTCACGTGCCGTCGCGGACTCCATGAGCACGAGCTTGAGCGGTGGCTCGGCGATGGCGAAGTTCGCATAGCCGGGACGGCGCTTGGCTGGCTCGGTGCCGAAGAGCTTGGAGTAGAACTCGATCGCTTCCTCGAGGTCCGAGACGTTGAGGGCGAGCTGCACACGGGACACGACAGCCTCCTAATACATTGATCCTGGTCGATCCAGTATATCCGCGCTGCATTGATGTCTGTCAATACATTGGTTGACGTGACCTACCCCCCGAGGGGCGCCGGACAGCCACGTGGTTTGTCGGCCACTCCTTGACATACGAACACATGTTCGATATTGTACAGGGATGACCGTGACGCGCCCGGCAGACCTCGTGCCGATGTCTCGCGCTCGGGCGATCCTCGGCGTGTCGTCCCGCACAGTGCGGCGCTACACGGCATCGGGCAAGCTTCCAGACCTGCGATCACCGGGCGGGCATCGGGTGTTCCGTCTGGCGGACCTGCACGCTCTCAACGCTGAGCACGAGGACAGGCGCACTGGCGTGCTCATCTACGCGCGCGTCTCGTGTGCCGGGCAGAAGGATGACCTTGTGCGCCAAGTCGAGGACCTCGGACGTGCAGCAGAGGGACGCCAGGTTCTAGCCACGTATCGCGACGTGGCATCGGGGCTTTCCGACAAGGCCAGAGGACTGAAGAAGCTGCTCGAGCGAGTGGAAGACGGAGACGTCTCCACGGTTCTTGTGACCCACCCCGACCGTCTTGCCCGCTTTGGCCTCGGTGTGATCGAGCACCGCCTCGCCTGCTTCGGCTGTGCTATCGAGGTCACCAGCTCAGATCAGCACATTGCGG
>DAHXNN010000160.1 GCA_027365385.1 Acidimicrobiaceae bacterium
CACGCGGACGGCGAGCTGGCCGTAGCCGTACTGCTCGGTCGTCCCGACGGCGGAGCGCACGGCACCGGAGGTCGCGCTGGAGGAGGGCGGCGCCGTCGCGGCCCCCGACGACGAGCCGGACGAAGACGGTTTCGAGGTGCCTGCCCCCGACGACGAGCTGGACGAGGTGCCTGCCCCCGACGACGAGCCGGACGAGGTGCCTGCCCCCGACGACGAGCCGGACGAAGACGGTTTCGAGGAGTGCGAACCCGCCGACGACCCGGCCGACGAACCCGTCGACGAGGACGTGCTGCCCGGGATCGAGACCGCTATGGACGTCTGCGTCGTATGGAAGCCGAGGACACCGGCCATCCCGGCAACCGATGCTGCGATGACGACTGGGGCTCTGCGCATTACATGCTCCTCTGTTGTAGCTCGGTGTACGTCACAGGCTGAACGCCTCGTGGTGGATTCTCGTGAGTGGCAGGCCTGCAGACTTGAGGACCGCCTCGATATGGCCGACGAACTCCGGCGGGCCGCAGACGAAAGCGTCCCGACTCTTCAGGTCCGGGACGAGGCGGACGAGCGAGCCCCGGTCGATCCGCACCTTGCTCCGGCTCCCGATCAGCTCGTGAAGCTTGCCGCCGCGTGCGCGTACCAGCTCCTCGATCTCGGCTCGGAGCACGAGATCCTCGGCTTTCGATGCCCGGAGGACGACGACGGGCCGGGAGTCGCCCGGCAGGTCCTCGAGCAGCGCCCGCAAAGCCGTGACGCCGATGCCCGCCGCGAGCAGCACGACGCGCGGCTGCGTGGAGGATTCGCGGGTGAACCGTCCGTAGGGCCCCTCGATCGCGACGCGCGTTCCCGGCTTGAGGTGAGCGACGGCGCTCGAATGGTCGCCGACGGCCTTCACGGTGAGCCGGAGGTAGCGCGGGCTCGGGAGGGCGGAGAGCGAGTAGGGGTGTGCCTGCCACCACATACCGCGGACGAGGAATCGCCACGCGAAGAACTGACCCCCGGCGACTCCAAGCCGGTCGAGGTCCTTGCCCTCGCAGATGATCGACGCGACGCCCGGTCCCTCGGTCCGGATCTCGACGACCCGGAGCTGGTGGCGAAGGGTCCGGAAGACGGGCATGCCGACCCGGTAGACGAGCACGAGCCCCGCGGTCGCGGCCCAGGCCACGCTCCACACGGCGACCGTGATCGGGTGGCCGACGAAGGACGGCCCGAGGACGATCTGGTGCGCGAACGAGAGTGCGAGCGCCATGTACAGATAGAGGTGCAAGGCCCACCACGTCTCGTGCCGCACCTTTGCCCGGACCGCGCGGATCGACGCGATCCCGACCGCCATCATCAGCCCGAAGCCGACGAGCGCGGCGAGCATGTCCGGATAGGTCCGGACGAACGATCCGAGCTCGGCCCACACGCCCGCCTTCGCGGCCTGGGCGTAGCCGATCGTGGTGAGCATGGCATGCAGGGCGATCAGGCTGAGTGGCCACGGCGACAGGCGCTTGTGCCAGCGGACGAGCTGGTCCTGGCCGATCGCACGCTCGACGATGCCGACTCGGCTGACGAGCAGCACCATGACGAGGGCGAGGTAGGTACCGACGAGGGCGGTGAGGTTGCCGACGAAGACGGCGACGCCACCGGGTGCGTGCAGCGACCCGCTCGGCTCGTCGACGATCGCGAGCGCGAGGACCGCGCCGAAGCCGAGTCCCACGAGGATCGCGACGCCGTGGCGAGTCACGACGTGGAGCATGCTCTCCCGCCGGTCGCCGCCGGGCGGGGGGCCATTGCCAGAGCGACCCGGCACGGGCGGCCGTTCTCGAAGGACTGCTGTGCTGGTCATCGCCTCCACCTCGGCTCAGCGTGCAAGGAACACTCCTACCTTTGACACGACCGCTGCGGCGAGGAGCACGCCGACGCCGACGCTCGCCGCGACGGTCCATTGGCGCAAGCTGGCCCCGGTGACCTGGCGGCGAGTGCGCCAGTAGACGTCTCGAGGCGCGAGCTGGGCGGTCTCCTTCACGTGCGCGAGCACGTGGATCGCCATCACCCCGAACCAGAGGACGAACGACGCCTGGTGGACGGCGAGCAGCGGCGAGCGGATGCCGGCGGGAGAGTAGAGCAGTCCGATGCCGCTCGCGAGCACGGCGACGGTGAGGACGACGACGAGGGGCCCGAGGAGTCGCAGCATCGGCGCAGGCGGCCCTTTGCGCCGGTAGGCGGGTGCGCCCGTGTAGTAGCGGAAGAACCTATAGCCGGTGCTGCCGATCTTCAGAAGGACTGGCGGCACGAGGATCATCCCGATGACGACGTGTGCGGTGAGCAGGCTCCGCACGCTGAGGATCGTGACGCCTTCCACCGCGAGCAACACGAGGAGCACCGCTGCGGTCGTGCCCGTCAGCCTCCCGTTGGCCTCGACTCCATCGAGCGCGCGCCGGGTCGCGCGGTCGCGAGCGAGGGGCCGGGCCGAGTGCTGGCGGGTGGTCCCAGTGGTCGCCATGGATAGAGCATGACTCCCGCCCCTTACGGCTGGATGAACACAGCACATTGTGCTGCGTTCCACAGGTCATAGACAGCCTGGCGCCGGTGCCCGGTGCCCGGTGCCCGGTGCCCGGTGCCCGGTGCCCGGTGCCCGGTGCCCGGTGATGGACGCCGGCACGCCGGCAGGGAGAGTGGTCAGCCGCGAGACGGGGGAGCGAGACGTCGCCACAGGTCGGAGGAGAAGACGTGCCCGGGGTCCACCTCGTCGCGCACCGCTGCCCACTCGGCGAGGCGCGGGTACATGGTCGCGACGAGCTCCGGGCGTAGCCGACCGTCCTTCGCCAGGTAGACACGCCCTCCGGCAGCGGCGACGAGGCCGTCGAGGCCGTCGAGGGTCGGCGCGAGGTCGGGTGCCCCGAGCGGCAGGTCGAGGGCGAGTGTCCATCCTGCGGTCGGGAACGACAGCGGTGCACCGTCACCGTCTCCGAAGGTCTTGAGCACGACGAGCGAGGGGACGAGCCGGGCTCTGGCAAGGGTCTCGAGCACCCGTGCGACGACGTCGGAGCGCGAGAAGGGGGTGACCAGCTGGTACTGGGTGAATCCGGACGGACCGTAGAGGCGGTTCCACGAGCCGAGCGCGTCGAGCGGGTGGAAGAAGGTGGCCAGCGTCTGGATCTCACCGACCCGGTGCCGGGGCGCCTTCGCGTACCAGAGGTGGTTGAACGGGCGGACGATCTGGCGACGGACGACGCCGACCGGCGGCGTGAGCGGCACGGCGAGACGGCTCGCCGGTGCATAGGCGAGCGGGTGACGCCGCGCGCGCGGTGGCAGGGTGTCGACGCGTGCGTGGTCGCCGCTCGTGACGACCGAGCGGCCGAAGGAGCTGCCGGTGGCGAGGCCGTCGACCCACGCCACCGAGTGGCGATGGCGTGTCGCGTGCTCGAGGAGCAAGGCCATGCAGCCGTCGAGGTCCCGCGTGCGAGCGGTCTCGACCTCGACGAAGGACGTCTCGACGCGACGCAGCTGAAGCGTCACCTCGGTGACGACTCCCGTGAGCCCCATTCCCCCGATCGTCGCCCAGTACAGCTCGGGCGACTCGGACGCCCCAGGCCCGACACGGCGGACCCCGCCCGTGCCGACGAGCTCGATGCTCCGGAGCGAACGGGAGAACGCGCCGTCGGCGTGGTGGTTCTTGCCGTGCACGTCGGCGGCGACGGCGCCGCCGACGGTGACCTGCGCCGTGCCGGGCATGACGTCGACGCACCATCCGAAGGGCAGGCAGCGGGAGAGGAGGTGCGCGATGGAGACCCCCGCCCCGACCCGAGCGATGCCGGACGCGGGGTCGAGGTCGACCGAGTCGAGGGACGTGCAGTCGAGCACGTGCCCGCCCGAGCACTGCGCAGCGTCGCCGTAGGAGCGTCCGAGACCACGGGCGATGACGTGCCCACCCGACGCAGCGACGTCCGCGACCACGCGCTCGACGTGGTCGCGTCCCGCGATCCGGTGCAACGAGGCCGCGGACGGTGCGGCTCGACCCCAGCCGGCGAGAAGCTGGCGGCTCACGTGTAGATCCCGAATGCGACGAGCGCGAGCCAGAGTGCGCCGAGCCATTGGAGCGTCCGGTCCTCGAGGGCGAGATCCTCCGGTGCCCCCCCCCGTCCCTTCTCGAACGCCAGCTCGGTCGACAGCAGCGCAGCGACGAAGGGCACCGTCGACAGTCGGAAGACGACGTCGTCCGCGTCGCTGTGGTGCAGGTCGAGCTGCGGCGCGCGGCCGAAGGCCCAGAGCACGTAGCTCACCACGGCGACGGTCACGGCGACGACCCGGACCGAGCGGAGGAACGCAGGTGGATAGCCCGAGAGCACCTTGCGGTGGCGACCGTCCCCGCCGAGGGCATCGAGCTCGGCGCTGCGCTTGCCCGCGACGACGAACAGCGCACCGGCAGACGTGACCATGAGGAACCAGGGCGAGATCCCGAGATGGACTGCGGCTCCGCCCGCGACCGCCCGCAGGACGAACCCCGATGCGACGAAGGCGAGCTCCACCACGGGGATGGTCTTCGCCCCGAGGGAGTAGGCAGCGTTGACCGCCACGTATGCGCCGACGACGATCGTCAGCGCCGCGCCGGCGAGCAGCCACGAGCCGGCGAGGGCGGCGAGGACGAGCACCAGGCCGCTTCCCGTGGCGAGGCGCCCCGACAGCGCGCCCGACGCGACCGGACGGCGGCACTTGTCAGGATGCGCCCGGTCGGCGTCCGCGTCGAGCACGTCGTTCAGCAGGTAGACGCCTGCCGACACGGCGACGAAGAGGGCGACAGTGGCGACCGAGCGACCGAGCACCGTCGGACGGCCGAGTGCTCCCGCGGCACCTGGCGCCGCGAGGACGAGGATGTTCTTCACCCACTGGCGGGGCCTCGATGCCCGGAGCAGCAGGGCGGCCGGGCTCACCCCCCGCCGTTCGGCCTGGTGCGCGCCGACATCGTGATGAAGTCGCGTGTCCACCACGAGGCAAAGTAGCGAGCGGGACCACCCGACATTGCCGGGAGCATCGGCGTCCCGTTGGACGGCGCGGCAAGACCGGTCGGCGACGACGGGCGGTACGTCGAGTAGTTCACCCAGTCGGTGTTGATGTCGAGCTCCATGCCCCGGACCGCTCCGGCGCGTACGAGAAGCGCGGCGAGCGACGTGATGTTGAGTCCTGGGCCGCCGACGTAGACGAGCGCGCCGTCACGCGTCACCCCGAGGCCGGAGCGCCACACGTAGATCTGGTTGCCGAGGGTCGCGCCCCACACGGTCGTGTCGTTCGCGTTGAGGCCCGGGACAGGCTTGCCGCCCGAGACGAGCAGGTCGAGGTTCTGCCGGACCGAGACGACGTCCGGGGTGAGCGCCTGGGGGCCGGGCCACGCCTCGATGGTCGCGTCTCCGTTGCGGAGCTCGACGAAGGAGGCCGCTCCCGTTCTCAGCGGCAGGACAGTCTTGTGGTCGGTGTAATAGCCCCCGTTGGCGTTGCCCATCAAGAACCCCGCGTTGAAGGCGGCCACGAGGGTCTTCGCCGCCTTCGGCAAGACGGGCGCGGTGTAGGGGTAGGGCCCCCCGCCGGGGATGCTGCTGCCCGAGTAGAGCCGCGCGGCGAGGAGCTTGGTGTCCATCCACGCGACGCCGACGACGAGGCTCGTATGGATCGCGTCGGGGCGCAGGAAGGCCTCGAACACGGCAGGGTGCCCGTCGACGGGCCGTCCCATCGCGTGCCAGACGCCCTCGCCGGGGATCGCTGGGCTTGCGAAGGGGACGAGGTTCGCCGGCGCGGGCAGAGGCACGATCCCGCGTGGGGCCGCTGGCGAAGATCCGGGCCGCGCCGAGGGCCTCGGGGCCTGTGTCGCGGTCGTGACTCGGGGCGCAGCCGGGATCGCGCCGGGAGCCGGGCGTCCGCCCACGGGCGGCTGGTGGTGGGAGTACCAGATCCGCTCGGCTGTGACGACGATGGACGCGCCGCCATGCTCGCGCACCCATTCGGCGATGCGGGCCGGGAGCGAGCTGCCGAGCCCCGGGTCGCCGAGCGCGTTCGCGAACGAGACCCAGACGGGCGTCAGGCCGGCCAGGACGACGAGGGCGATCGTCGCGACCGGGTGCCGGCCGACCACGGTGCGACGGGCACGCCGCCGCTCGCGCCGTCGGGATCGGCGCGTCGATCGGCGCCGGCGCCGGCGCCGGGGTCGCTCGGGATCTCCCCCGACGAGGTCCCCGTCGGCGAGCTGTCCCTCCCGTGTCGTGGGCCGGTCTGTCGTGGGCCCGTCTGTCGTCGGTGTGTCTGTCGTGGGTGCGGTCATCGTTCAGCCTGTCGCCGTGTGGGTTGGGGTGGTGCCGTTGGGCGCGAGGACGTCGAAGCCGTCAGGCTTGAAGAGGTAGCCCGGCTTCGTGCCCGGCACCCCGTCCACGCCGTACTGCCAGACGAGCGCGCCGGTGCTCGGGTCGATCGCCACGATGCGGTCGTTGTGGTCGTCGTTCGCCATCAGCACACCGGACGGCAGCCTCTCGACGAGCGAGGGGAGGTTCAACATGCCCGTACCCGACGTCGGTGCATAGCGGTAGAGGATCTTGCCGGCCCGGTTGAACTCGACGAACGCGCCGGGATCCGAGTAGTCCGCGACGAGGTACTTGTCGGGGCCCAGTCGCTGGGGGTCCGACGGGTAGCCGACCGAGGGGAGCTGCACCGTCCAGACGAGCTTGCCGGACGTCGTGTACTCGTCGATCCAGCTGCCGTTGATCTCCGACACGAGCAGGTTGCCGTTGGGGAGGGGCGTGTCACCGTTCGGCGAGCCGAGGTAGGTCGGCGGCCGGTGCGTGCAGACACGGGGCACCCCGATCTGGTGGACCACGGTCTTGGTCTTCGGGTCGATGACGAGCACCCGGCAGTTCACCGGATCTGCCACCGAGATGTCGCCGTTGCGAAGCAGGTACGCGTCGTCCGGGTTGTCCAGGTAACCGGGAGCGTAGCCTGGCTGTCGCGGATGGCCGTACTGCCAGAGCAGCTTGCCTGAGGGGTAGGCGATCTCGACGATCGTCTCGTTGGCTTCCTGGTTCGAGATGATGGCTGTGCCATGCCGGATGAAGAAGGCATCGTCGGGGAAGTAGAAGCCTCCGGGCGGGGGCGGCTTGTGGGCACTCGGGTACCGCCAGGTGATCGCACCGGTGTCGGAGAGCACGAGCAGCCGGTTGTTGCCACGGTCCGCGATGAGCAGCTTGTCGCCGAAGTAGGGGGAGCCCGCGCCGGGCAGACCTGCGGTGCCGAAGGCGCGGTTGGGGTTGACGACCTGGACGTCCGCGGTCCTCGAGCCGTTCGCCAGCTCGCCGCCGACGATCCACATCCGCCCCGAGGTCACCGCAGACCCGGCGTAGGCGACGGGGACCCGCAGCCTGCCTGCAGCGAGGACGCGGTGTGTCGTGACGTCGTACGCGTAGACCGTGTACTCGCCCCGTCCGCTCGGCGTGTCGCCTCCGGCTAGGTAGATCGCCCCGCCGAGAGGCGCCGCGGACGCGCCGCCGAGCGCGACGGGTAGACGGCCGACGATCGCTGCGCTGCGCTTCGCCGGGTCGACCACCTGGATCGTGCTGACCGGGGTGCCGCCGAGCGTCTCGCCGCCGAGGACGTAGATCTTGCCGCCGAGTGCCGCGACCGCTCCATAGCGCACCGGAACGGGCAGGGCGGCGACGGGGCGGAACGTCCGGCCGTTCGTGGTGGCGAGGACCTCGCGGTCCATTGCGGTCCCGTCGTAGCCGCCGACGACGTAGGCGGTCGTGCCGATCGTCACAGCCGAGGAGTCGGCGCGGGCCGCGGGCAGGGACCCGGTCGTCACCGAGCCGCTCGCACCGACGCCCTGAGCGGTCGCCGCCGGGGCCGCCGATCCGCCGCCGAGGACGAGATCGCTGCTCGAAAGGGCTGCTCCTGCAGCGTCGTGGGTCGGGACGACGAGGTTGGCGAGCTGGGTAAGCGCACCGGAGGAGGTCGCGAGGTGGAAGACCCCGTTGCTCGTCGCTCCGGTAGCCGTGAGACCCCCGGCGAGAAGAAGCTCACCGGGGGTCGGCGTCGTGAGGACGACCTCACGACTGACCGGAGCCTGGAGCTGCCAGGGAAGGAGCCCGGCTTCGGCCGCGGCGGGAGCTCGCGGCACCTCGTGCCGTGTGGCTGCTGGCGCGGATCGGGACGTTTCCGCCGACCCGGTCCTGCTCGCGGACGCGCCGGGGCGCGTGACGACGACGACGGCCGCGACGACGACGAGCGCTCCGAGCCCGACAGCGAGCCGACGGCGCCTGAAGACCACTTGGCTCCGTGCCGTTGCGGCGCGTGCCGTACCCGGACGGGGACGTCCGGGCCGCGCGCCTGCTGCAGCCGTGGAGGCAGGCATCGTCATCGCCGTGCCCGGCTGCCGGGCCTGCGGCCGTCCCACTGCGTGCTGCCGCCGGGGCCGAGCCTCGCTCACCTGCTCGCCAGCAAGGATCCGCGGGTGACGAGCCGTCCGCCCGCGCACGGGAGGCGACATGACCGATCCACGGCCGGCGCGGGGCGTGCCGCGGCCGGCGAGCTGTGTCGTGTCACGTCCGACACGCTAGGCGCGAAGGCTGACGAGGAGATGAACGCGGAGCCGGTACCCGGTGGCGCCGGGGTGACCCGTCTTCACCCTCGCGCAGGCGCCCGGCCCGGTGCTCAGGTGGCGGGAGGCTCGACGGCGAGCTCCACGCGACTGCTGGCGGCGGCGACCTGGATCGTCGCCTCGAGAGTCCGGTGGCGGTGGTGGAGCGCAGAAGGCCACCAGTTCCACCGCCCGAGCAGCACGACCGCCGCGGGGACGAGCACGGTCCGCACCACGAAGGTGTCGAGCGCGACGCCCACGGCGAGACCGATCCCGATCTCGCGGATTTGCGTGCCTTCGGTACCGGTCGCGCCGGCAAGTGCGAAGACGAGGAAGGTCCCCGCGAGGACGAGACCCGCGGAGGTGACCGTGGTGCCCGTCACTTCGATCGCGCGCACGACTGCCTCGCGGAGTGCCAGCTCGTGCGCCTCCTCCCGGATCCGCGACATGACGAGGATGTTGTAGTCCTCGCCGAGCGCGAGGAGGAAGACGAACATGAGGAACGGGAGCACGAAGCTGAGGCCGTAGGCACCGCCGACGACCTCGAAGGCGACGACCGCCGCTCCTAGGGATGCGAGGTAGGAGAGTGCGACGCTCGCGACGAGGTAGAGGGGCGCGACGAGGCTCCGCAGGAGGAGTGCGAGCAGGAGCCCGATGACTAGCACCGCTACGGGGACGAGATGGACGAGGTCGCCCTCGGAGGCCGAGCGGACGTCGTAGAGCGACGGCGAGTCCCCGGCGACGCCTGCGGCGGCGGCTCCCGATACCATGCGCGCCAGCGCGAGGTTGGCGCGCATGGCGGGGACCTCGGCGACCGCCGCGTTCGAGTCCGGGCTGCCGGCGCGCAGGCTCGCGAGGAACTGGACGGTATGGCCACTCGCCGTGATGACCTGGGCCGTCGCCCGGTAGGCCTGGTAGGCCGTCGACCCGATGCTTGCCGCTGGCCCGTGTGCCGGCTGGGTCGCAGGAAGCAGGCTGGGAGCGCCTAGCATCCGGTGCAGCACGACGAGCTCGCCTGGCGTGATCGTGGTGCCGTTCGGGTCGAGCGGGGCTATGAGGCTCGAGTAGAGCGGGCTGCGGGCGATGCTCGCGGCGGCGGCGGCGAGCGGCGTGGCGTCGTCCCAGACGGGTGTCGAGTACCGAAGAACGAGGTTGATCGGGTTGCTGCTCGCGAGCGAGAAATGCTCGACGAGCAGCGCCTCGCCCTTCGCAGAGTCGCTGCCCGGCGGTGCGGAGATCCCGCCTCCGAAGCCCGACGCTCGAAAGCCGAAGGCGAAGCCGGCGAGCGAGAGCAGCACGACTGCCCCGACGGCGAGCGCCGGGACGGGCCGTCGCACCACCCGACCGGCGACCCGTCCCCACGCCCCGCTCGAACGCTGGCCTACCACCGGAGCGACCGGCCAGAACAGCGCCCGGCCCAGGAGGGCGAGCAGGGCCGGGACGAGCGTGACGCCAGCGAGGACCATGAGCACGATGCCGATCGCGAGGGGGATCGCGAGGCCGTGGTAGACGCCGAAGGTCGCAAGGAGAAGGCTGAGCAGCGCCGCGATCACCGTGGCTGCAGAGAACGCGATCGACGGGCCGACGCGCTCGACGGCGCGGACCACCGCCTCGTCGTGCGGGAGGCCCCTTCGTAGCTCCTCTCGCACCCGGAACACGAGAAACAGGCCGTAGTCGGTCCCCGCGCCGAGGACGAGGACGATCAAAAGCAGCTGGGTGATGCTCGAGATGCCGATGCCGAGACGGGCGACCTCGGCGACGACGGGCTCGGCGGTGAGCAGCACGACCACCGCGGGAAGCAAGGTGGCGAGCGTCGCGAGCGGGGAGCGGAACACTCCGAGCAGCAGCACCACGATGAGGACGATGGACAGGTACTCCGTCCGGGCGCCGATCCCGCCCGCCTGGTGAGCCTGGTCAGCGGTGATGGCGAGGTTCCCCGCGGTGTGCAGGACGAGCCCCAGTGGTGCTCCGACCTGCGTGAAGAGCGCGCGCAGCTCGTGGACGAACAACACGTCAGGGGTGTTCGTCGCCTGGGAGAGCGACGCCCGGACCTCGATCTGGGCAGCCTGGCGGTCGCCCGAGATCTCGATGACGCGAGCGGAGCGTGCACGGGGAAGCCGCGCGGCGAGGATCGAGAGCCGCGTGATCGCCGCGAGGTCCGCCGCGTCGAGCGGAGAGTGGTCACGCGTCGCGGCGACGACGAAGGCGTCGTCGTTGCTCGACGCTCCGTAGAAGGGGCTCGCAAGGCGTGCGGCGACGTTGCTCGGGGCATTCCTCGGGAGGAACTGCGTGTTGTTGTTGTTGACCGCCCCTGCGAGCGAGGGCAAGAGCCGCACCGAGGCGACGGCGACGACGAGCCATACGGCGACGACGATCCACCTCCGGCGCACGGAGAACCGCCCGGCGGCGGCGAACAGCGAGCTCATCGTCCAGCTCCTCGGCGACGGACCACCGTCGCGGGCAGGTCGCCGACCTCCGGCGACCGAGTCCACGCGACCGGGAAAGTCAACCACAGCGTGGAGCTTCCAACCCGCCGCGCGGGCCGAGCGGACCCGTGGGCGAGCCGGCAGTGGACCGGGCGGGAGAGTCGGGCTACGCTCCACATCCCGTCATGGTCAGCCAGCAGCTACGACGTGGCGCGCGCCTTTGGCACCGGCGGTCCCGGCGGGCACGGGGATGCGCTGTGCCCCTCGTGTGTGCCCTCGTCGCATCGCTTGCCGCCGCTGTCGTGCCTCCGCAGGCGAGGGCAGGTGCGTCGAGCGTCGTGACCGACCGTGCGCGGATCAGCCAGATCGAGCAGGATCTGACAGTCGAGGGCGCCCGGATCCAGCGGCTTGTCGGCGCGTACGACCAGGTCCAGCGGAGCGAGGGCGCCATCCGCGCGATGCTCGGACGGACTACCTCGGCGCTCGCCGCCGATCGCAGCGCCGAGGCCGTAGCGGCTGTGCGGTTGCGCAGGGTGGCCGTGGACGCCTACGTGTCCGGCGGGAGCCTCCACTCTGGCCTTGCGCTGCTCAGCGCGTCGAGCTCGAGAGCGGACCTCGCCGCGGTCTACATCGACGTGGCAGGCGGCAGTCTCCAGTCCTCGGCGACGACGTTCGAGGTCGACCGGCATAGGGCATACGTGGCTGAGGCGACCCTCCGGGGCGAGCGCCGTCGCGCCGTCGCGACCCTGCACCGGCTCGCCGTGGACCGGCGGCTCGCGAGCGCAGCCGTCGCGGCAGACGAGGCGATGCTGCGCCAGGTGAAGGGGAACGTCCAGGTGCTGCTCGCAGCCGCATACCAGCGGGAGATGGCGTCCCGGCGGTCGCAGGAGCTCGCGCTCGCGGCGCGAGCGAGCCAACAAGCGGCGTCTTCCCCTCCACCGGTCACGCCCACGACGGCAGCAGCACCTGTCGTTCTCGCGCCGGGGACGTATGCGAACCCGCTGCGCGCCGTCGGCGGCCTCTCGCCCGAGAGGATCGACCAGGGTGTCGACTACAGCGGCTTCGGCCCGATCTACGCGATCGGCGACGGTGTGGTGCTCAGCACCTCCGTCGCGGGCTGGCCGGGTGGCACGTTCATCAGCTACCGGCTCACCGACGGACCGGCCGCGGGCCTCGTCGTCTACGCAGCGGAGGATATCGAGCCCCTCGTGCAGGTCGGACAAGCAGTCACGCCCGGTACGGTGCTCGGCACGATCTACGAAGGCCCGGACGGGATCGAGACAGGGTGGTCGGACCCGGCAGGTCAGGGCTGGACGATGGCGCACGACTACGGGCAGTTCTCCGGAGGCAACTCCACGGCGTTCGGCGCGAACTTCTCCCAGCTGCTCCAGTCGCTCGGGGCGCCCGGCGGGATCTTGCAGAACAGTCCCCCGACCGGCGTTCTCCCGGCAGGGTTGCCGGGTTGGTGAGCCTCTAGACGAGCACGAGGTCAGCTCGCGAACGGGTCCCGCGCACGCGCTCGGCGTTGCGCTCGTCCGAGCCGAGAGCGTGGGCGCGTGCGTCCTGCGGGGTGGCGCCGTGCGCCTCGTGACGTGCGACGAGCCTCCGCCGGCGCTCGTCCTCGGGAATGTCGAGGTACCAGACCGCGTCGAGCAGCTGGCGCACGTCGGCCCAGCCGGCCCCTTCGTCGAGGAGGTAGTTGCCCTCGGTGACGACGAGCACGTGGCACGGCGTGACGGCGATCGCACCTGCGATCGGCTCCTCGATCTCCCGTCGGAACTCCGGCGCGTAGACCGTCGTGCCGGAGCCCGCCCGCAGGCGCCGTAGCAGTGCGAGGTAGCCCTCGACGTCGAACGTGTCGGGCGCGCCCTTGCGGTCGGCGCGTCCGAGCCGCGAAAGCTCGAGTCCGGCGAGGTGGAAGCCGTCCATCGGCACGAGCACCGACGTCGGGCCGAGAGCGTCGACGAGTTCTGACCCTAGGGTCGACTTCCCCGCACCCGGAGCGCCGGTGAGGCCGAGGATCGCCCGACGGCCCGGGGAGGCGAGCGCCCCGGCTCGCGCTGTGAGGTCCTCGAGGTCGTCGATGCGGGCGGCCACCTTGCCGGTCGTCACGCGCGCCGACGCCATTCCCGCGGGCCTCTCGCGTCGCGACGTCGTCCGCCGGTCCAGCCGGCCCGGGCGTGCAGCACGGCGCTAGCTTACGGGAGCGTCGTGAGCTCCACGTTCGCGTGCCCGCGGGACGAGAGGGGGGCATCATGCTCGTACGTGGTCGGCCGTTGCGCCTCGGTGTGCAGCTCCAGGCGCAGAGGACGACGTGGTCCGCCTTCGCGTCGGCATTGCGCGACGTGGAGGCGCTCGGCTTCGACACGGTGTGGACCTTCGACCACCTGCTCCCGTTCTCCGGACCGGACGACGGTCCGAGCTTCGAGACCCTGACGACGCTCGGAGCGATGGCGGCGCTCACGTCGCGGATCCGGATCGGCGTCCTCGTCAACGGGGTCCTCTACCGCGACCCGGCGACGCTCGCGAAGAGCGCTGCTCTCGTCGACCAGATCAGCGGGGGTCGGCTCGAGTTCTCGCTCGGTGCCGCATGGGCGGAGAGGGAGTTCCGCACCTACGGCATGACATATCCGCCGCTGGCTGAGCGCTACGAGCGCCTGGACGAGGCGTTGCACATCGTGAGGTCCCTGTGGACGATGCACCGCACGACCTTCGAGGGCCGCTTCTACCGCGTCGAGGCCGCCCCCTGCGAGCCGAAGCCAGTCCAGTCGCCCCATCCGCCTGTGATGGTCGGCGGATCGGGACGTGGCAGCCTGCGGATAGCAGCACGGCACGCGACCAGCTGGAACGTCCAGGGGTCGCCGGAGAGGTGCGCGGAGCGAGCCGCCCGTCTCGCGGGCTTCTGCGCCGAGATCGGGAGGGACGTCGCCGGCATCGAACTGTCATGGCACGGCCAGATCGCGCTCGCGCCGACCCGTGCCGAGGCGGAGTCGTGCGCCGCCGGCATCGCGGCGAGCCATGGCCAGGATCTCGGGCAGCAGCGAGAGAGCTGGCTGATCGGGACCCCATCCGAGGTCGCCGAGCAGATCAGGCGGTATGTCGATGTGGGCATCTCGCACTTCGTCGTCGGTGTCGGGGACCCGTTCGACATGACGCCGCTGCGGCTTCTCCAGGACGTGGTGCGCCCCACCCTCGGCTAGCGCGCTACTCGAGCGGCCTTTATGACTTCTATCTAGCCGGGTCCATAGCGAACCTTGATGGCCGGTAAATCAATGCGTGTCTCGGCGGGGTTATATCTGTGTTAAATTCGACATTGGAACCAAGCCGAGCCTAAATGGGCGAGAGCAGATGCAACGAGCATGTATCTAGGGAGCGCAGAGAATGCCCACACGCACGATAGTCCAAGATTATTGTGATGTCTGTTTTGCCGAGCAGAACGAGAAGGAAGTTCCGGCGACGGACAAGATCAGGTTCGCCTGGCAGGGCCGGGACCTCGTGCTCCTTGTCTGCGAGAAGCACGTCGACCCGATACGCAACGAATTGCAGCGCCTCAGCGAGCTCGCCTCTCCGGAGGGACGCGGACGCCGGGCGCAAGCGACGCAGCGCCAGCCCCGTGTCGCCGCCTCGTCGGTACCTGCGACGAGGACCCTCTTCTCGCAGCTCGATGACGAGGAGAAGCAGCGTTTTCGTATCTGGGCGGACATGCCGAACGCACGGCGCATCGGAGACGCACGCGTGAAGGAATGGACCGAAGCCGGCAAGCCCTGATTGCCAGTTCTGCTTGCTCCGTGTGATTGCCCGACCTGATTGCAGGGCTTGCGCGTCGCGTGAGAGACGACCGGATCACCGACTGGGCGTCACCCTCCTAACCTCGAAGCGGGACTACCGGTCCGTCCGCTTTACGAGGTGGCAGAGAGCGTCGTCGAGCGACATCTCTCCGAGCGAGCCGAGGACGAGGTCGGCCGCGCCGAGGTCGAGCCCGCTCGTGACCGCGCCGGGAACCGCTACGCAGCGCATCCCGGCGGCGCGTGCTGCCGCGAGGCCGTTGAGCGAGTCCTCGACGGCCACCGAACGCGCCGGCTCGACGCCGAGACGCCTGCACGCGTCGAGATAGACGTCCGGGGCTGGCTTGGCGGCGAGGTCGCTCCCGCGGCACGAGACGACCGCGAAGGTCTGCGACAGCCCCACCTCTGCGAGGCGCTCCTCGACCCACGCGCGCGGCGAGCTCGAGGCGACGGCGAGGGAGAGCCCGGTGCGCCGAGCACCGTCGATCCACGCGTCGACTCCCGGCAGAGCGCCGAGCCCCGCGAGCATCCGTCGCTCGTCCTCGTGCGTCCGTCGGGCGAGCTCGTCGCGCGGCGGCAGTGACCGCGAGCTCCGCTCGACGAGGGCGCCGTAGGGGTCGAACCCGCCTTCGGTGCCGACGGCCGTCAGCCACTCTTCCAAGGAGAAGCTGCATCCGTAGTCGGCAAACACGTCGATCCACACCTGGTGGACGACGCGCTCGGTGTCGACGATGACGCCGTCGAGGTCGAACACGACGGCGTCGAAGAGACCTGCGGCTGTGCTCACGATCGTGCTCTTCTCGAGGGGGCGGGGCACGGCCAAGGGTAGTGCCCGAGCCGAACGGTCCCGGCGGGACTGCCTCGCTCCGCTCCTGGCCGCGTGCTCGCCGGTCCTGGCGTCATTCGTCCCTGGCGATGCGTGCTCGCAACGCAGTGCCAGCGGCGGCCGCGGTGGCGACGAAGGTCCGCGCCTCGGGGTCGAGCCGTGTCCACGCGAGGCCGGCGACGACGAGCAGCCTATGTGAGTGGTTGCGTACCGAGCGGACCTCGGCGACGGCCCGGCCGGTGGGCAGCTCCACCTCGACGGTCACCCCGGGCACGAGCTCCAGAGCGCGCTCGAG
>DAHXNN010000165.1 GCA_027365385.1 Acidimicrobiaceae bacterium
GGCCCGCCGCCGTACGGAGCCCGATCCCCCGCTGGCGGGCGACCGCAGCGAAGCGTTCCACGCAGCTCTCTGCGATGACCGCGAGGTCGACGGGCTCGCTGTGCGCCGGCGCGGGAAGTGCGTCGAGGCGCGCCAGCCAGAGCAGGTCCTCCACGATCGTCCGGAGACGTCGCGACTCGGTGGCGATCCGCCCGAGCGCCACCCGGTAGTCCGGTGCGTCGCGCTCGACCGACAGAGCGAGACCGACCTCGGCCTCGATGACGCTGAGCGGCGTGCGCAGCTCGTGCGACGCGTCCGCCGTGAACTCGAGCTGACGCTGGCGGGCACGTTCGACAGGCAGCGCCGACCGGCGCCCGATCACGTACGCGACGACGAAAAAGGTCAGGAGCACGAAGGGGAGCAATGCCGCCTCGGTCGCGAGAAGTGTCGAGCGCAACGACGAGAGCTGCTGCTCGCTCGTCGCCGCGACGATCCTTCCGGTGCTCGTCGTCTCCCCGAGGAGGCGGAACGGCCGACCCGCGAGGCTGACGACGACGAGCCCCTGGCGCTCGGCGGCCGCTAGCGGCAGCGCAGGTGCTCCGGCGTCGAGCGCGACGGGAGTGCGGGAGCCGCGTGCGAGCGACCACCCGAAGACCGGCGCCTCGTCGATGTCGTCGTCGCCCGGTCGCCGGATCGCGGGGAGAAGCCGGCTCGGACCGATCTCGGGCAACGGCTCGTCGTGACCGGTGCTGCTCGCGAGCTCTGCCAGGCGGTCGACCAGGCGGGCGTCCACGGCCTGCCCCGCTCGCCTCAAGACGACGACGTCGGCGACGACTCCCGCTAGGAGGTAGACGACGAGCACGACCAGGGTGGCACCCAACGCGACACGCCGGGCGGGCCCGAGGAAGCGCCTGCTCGTCTCCCACCGCCGCTGGTGGCGCGCCCTCACGGCGGCACCATCTTGTAGCCGGAGCCCCGGATCGTCTCGATCGTCGCGTCCGAGCCCGAGATCTTGCCCCGCAGCCGGGCGATATGGACCTCGATGGTGTTCGAGCCGACCGCATCGGCTTCCTCCGGCCAAGCATGGAGGGCGATCGAGCGGCGCACGACGACGTTGGGCGCACGGCGGACGAGCAGCTCGAGGATCGCCAGCTCACGCGGCGCGAGGTCGATCGGCTTGCCTCCGACCCGTACCTCCCGACTCGCTGGGTCGATCTCTAGCGAGCCGCAGCGCAGCAACGGCGCACGCTCCCCGATCGGCCTGCGCAAGAGCGCTCGCACCCGCGCGAGGAGCTCGTCGTAGTCGAACGGCTTGACGAGATAGTCATCCGCCCCCGAGTCGAGCGCCCTGACCCTGTCGGCCGGTGCGTCACGCGCCGTGAGCATGAGGAACGGCATGCCGAGGCCGGTGCGGCGGGCCCACTCGAGAAGCTCGAGCCCCGAGCGTCTCGGCAGGCGCCAGTCGACGATGCACAGGCCGTACTCGTAGACTCCTAGATACGACGTCGCCTCGTCGCCGTCTGGCACCGCGTCGACGACGTAGCCTGCCTCGCGCAGCCCTCGGGCGAGCACGTCGCGCAACGCCTCGTCGTCCTCGACGAGCAGGAGTCGCATGCAGGCATTCTTCCAGGCCGCTCGCACGTCACGCGCCCACCTCGGGGCAGGATCGCCCTGCGTCGACCCGGGATCCGCCTTCGACGGCGACTCGGAGGACCTCGGAGCAAGGGCGTCCACGTGCGCAACCTAGGCAGCCGACCTGACGCGCACATGAACTGCGGGCCCGAGCAGCCCGCCTGGCGCAACCCAACCCGCCGAACCTTATAGTGGTGAGCCATGGACACGGTCCCTCGGTGGGCGGGTTCGCGCCCGTCCGGGGGTCGCCCGCCGAGCTCGAGCGCTGGGAGTCGATCGAAGGTCGGACCTGC